>NZ_JH976535.1:1214839-1551736 GCF_000183545.2 Thermaerobacter subterraneus DSM 13965 | reverse complement strand
GGCGGCACCGCCCCCCGGGGGGGCGGTGCCGCCCCGGAGGCCGCAGCACCTGCGGGCCCCAACGGCACCGCCGGCAAGGGGACGCCGGTGACGGCGCCGCTGCCGGGGGTGCTCCTGGACGTGCGGGTTCGTCCCGGGGACCGGGTGGAAGCAGGCCAGGTGGTGGCCATCCTGGAGGCCATGAAGATGGAAAACGAGCTGGCCGCTCCCTGTACCGGCCGGGTGACCGCGGTGCCCCACACCCGGGGCCAGACGCTCAACCAGGGCGACGCCGTGGCCTGGATCGATCCCGAGGGATGAGACGCCATGGCCAGTGCTTCCCAGGCGGGGCCCCGGGAGCTGGCGCCCGGCGCGGGGGCCGGCTCGCCGGGCCCGGAAGCTGCCCAGAGCCCCTGGGACGGCGGCAAGGAGGCCTGGCGGCGGCGGCTCCGGGAGGCGTGGCGGGCCTGGTCCCGCACGGAGCGCGGCCCCGTGTCGGCGGCCATCTGCACCCGCCTCCAGGCCCTCTTGCTGGGACAGGAGCCCTGGCCCGCGGCCGGTGCGGGCGGCGCCCTGCGGCGGCCGGCCCTCGCCGCTCTCATGCTGTACGCGCCCCTGGCGACGGAGGTCGATGTAACGCCCCTCCTGACGTGGGCGCGCCGCCAGGGGCTGGCGGTGCTCCTGCCGCGGGTCGACCCCGCCCGCCAGGTCATGGAGGCGCGGCAGGTGAGCAGCTGGGATGACACCGAGGTGGGGCCGTGGGGACTCCGCCAGCCCCGGGCCCGCTGCCCTGCTCAGCCGGTGGACGGGAGCACCCTGATCGTGGTGCCGGGCCTGGGCTTCGACCGCCAGGGCTGGCGCCTGGGCCGCGGCGGCGGGTTCTATGACCGGTTCCTCGACCGCCACCCGGCCGCCTGGCGCGCAGGCGTGGTGCCCTCGGCGATGCTGCTGGCCTCCGTGCCACGGGACGAGCACGACCGGCGCATGGACCTGGTGGTCAGCGAGGCCGGCGTGCTGGGGCCGTGGTGGGGCATCCGCTGAAGGAACCGGCTCGAGCAGGCGGGCGCGCGTTCGCGTGGCGGGCCTGCCGGTGGCCGCCCGAAGCCTGTGGCCACCCGCCCGCGAAGGGTCCCGAGCCCGGCGTTGCGGTCGGCGGCCGGGCCCGGCCGCTGGACGGGCCGGCGGCCTGGTGCGTGCGGGCGGCACCGGGCGGAGACGCTGCCGGCAGGTGGGGCTCCCGGCCCGGGGCCGGACGGTTGACGCTGCCGGCGGCCGCCTGTAGAATGGGGTTTGTCGGCGGGGCGGTAGCTCAGTTGGGAGAGCGCTGCGTTCGCATCGCAGAGGTCGTGGGTTCGAGTCCCATCCGCTCCACCACCGCCCGTCAACGCGCCGCATCCTGACGCGCCGCAGGGATGCGGCGCGTTTCGCTTTTCTTCGACAAGATGGCGGTTCCGCGAAAGGCGCCGGTGCGTCCCACCGGCGCCTTTCGCCATGTTGCGGCGCGCCTGCCGAAGACCGGCGGTTGTTGCGGCGCGCGCCCGTCGCCACCCGTCAAAAAATTGGGACCACCGGGGGCAGGAGTTGTCCCGCGTGCCCCGAATACACGGGACCAGTGGTTCAAAGTGGAGTAAAGTGGGGGACAGTGGAGGCCCGGCCCGGTAGGCGGGGCCCCCGGTGGAGAGAGCGCCGGCACCGGCGGCGGGGGAACGGCGGGAAGCGAGGCGCCCGGGCATGCTCATCGGCGAGTACCGCCACACGGTGGACGACAAGGGGCGCCTGTTCGTCCCCGCCCGGTTGCGGGACGAGCTGGGCGAGCCCCTGGTCATGACCCGTGGCCTCGACCAGTGCCTGTTCGTCTTTCCCCCCGCGGAGTGGCGGAACCTGGAGGCCAAGCTGCGGGCTTTGCCCCTTGCCCAGTCCAGCGCCCGCGCCTTCGTCCGGATGCTGCTCTCGGGTGCCTGCGAGTGCGTGCCGGACAAGCAGGGCCGCATCCTCTTGCCCCAGACGCTGCGCGAGTACGCCGGCATCGACCGGGAGGCGGTGCTGATCGGCGTGGGCAACCGGATGGAGATCTGGTCCGCGGAGCGCTGGACACGCTACGTGGAAGAGGCGTCGGAGGCCTACTCCCGGATCGCCGAGCAGATCGTCGACCTGGGGATCTGACGGGGGTCCGGGAGGGCCGGCGGGGAGTCACCACGATGGCCAGCGCGCGGCACGACAACCAGCGAGGCGGCCTGACCGAACCCGGCGAGCCGGTCTCTCCGGCCGGACCGGGGGCCGGTGACGGCACCCCTGCGCAAGCTTCCGGGACCGCTGCCGGGACGCCTGCCGGGGCCCCTGGGGCCGCTTCCGGGGCCGCGGGGAGTCCTCCTGGGGCCGCCGGGACCCCGCGCCACATCCCCGTCCTGCTGGCGGAGGTCCTGGCCTACCTGCAACCGGAGCGGGGAGGCCGGTTCGTCGACGGGACGGTGGGGGCGGGCGGGCACGCCGCCGCCATCCTGGAGGCGGCGGGGGAGGCCGGGCGGTTGCTGGGCATCGACCGCGACCCGCAGGCGCTGGCCCTGGCCGCGGCGCGGCTGGCGCCCTTCGGGGACCGGGTGCGCCTGGTCCACGGCGACTTTCGCGACCTGGGCCGCCACCTGGCCGCCGCGGGCTGGAAGGCCGTGGACGGCATCCTGCTGGACCTGGGGGTTTCCTCGATGCAACTGGACGATCCGGCCCGCGGGTTCAGCTACCAGGTGGACGCGCCCCTGGACATGCGCATGGATCCGAGCCAGCCGGTGACGGCCGCGGACCTGGTGAACACCGCCAGCCGTGACCAGCTGGCCCGGTGGATCGCCGAGTACGGGGAAGAGCGCTGGGCCGGCCGCATCGCCGACTTCATCGTGGCGGCGCGCCAGCGCCGGCCCATCACCACCACCCTGCAGCTGGTGGAGGTCATCAAGGACGCCGTTCCGGCCCGGGCCCGGCGCCGGGGCGGGCACCCCGCCCGGCGAACCTTCCAGGCGCTGCGCATCGCCGTGAACAACGAGCTGGAGGGCCTGGAGGCCTTCCTTCAGGAGGCGGCGGGTTACCTGCGTCCCGGAGGACGGCTGGTCGTCATCAGCTTTCATTCGCTGGAAGACCGGGCGGTGAAACGGGCCTTCCGCGCCCTGGCCGCCCCGCAGGTGGGGGGCAAGGAGGGGGCCGCCTTCCGGATCCTCACCCGCCGGCCCGTGACCCCGGGGGACGAGGAGGAGCGCCGGAACCCGCGCGCCCGCAGCGCGAAGCTTCGGGCCCTGGAGCGTGTTGCCGGCGGTCCGGAACCCCTGGAAACGGCTCCGGACATAGACGGAAGCGGGGGCGAATAGCACTATGGTACGAGCCGGAAACACCGCTGTGGCACCGCGCTGGCCCGCGGATTCCACCGCACCCTGGCTGGACCCGGATGGGGGGCGCCCCGGGGAGCTCCCGCGCCCGTCCCGGCGCTACCGGGTGCGCCGCAGGCTGCGCCTGCGGCCCGAGGCGCGGCTGGTGGCCGCGGTGGGCACGCTGTTCCTCCTGGCCGTGCTGGTCGTCAGCCGGTATGCGGTCCTGTACGAGATGAACCGGGCCATTCTGCAGCGCCAGCAGGAGCTGGCCGCGCTCCAGCGGGCCACCGAGCGGGTGGAGATCGAGGTGGCGGGGCTGGATTCCCTGGGGCGGCTGGAGAGCGCCGCCCGCCAGCGGGGTTATGAAGAACCCGCCTCGGTGCGGGCGGTGCGGGTGCCGGCCCCGGCGGTTCAGGCGGCCGTCCCGGGGGCTCTGCCGGGGTCCCCGCAGGCAGGGGGTGAAGCCGGCTCCCGGCCCGTTCAGGAGGCGGTGATCGCGCTGGAGCCCGCCGCGGCCCCTGCCCCGTCCCAGACCTCTGCCGCCACGGCACCGGGCAACGCCACGGCGGCGGAGGCGGCTGCCCCCGCAGCCACGGCCGGATCGTCCGGCACGGTGGGCGCCCCGGATGCCGGGGCCGCCCCCGCCCCCGCGGCCGCGGCGACGACCGGCCGCCCCGCGGCGGGCTGGCTGCTCGGACTCTGGCGCCACTGGCTGGGTGGGTGAAGGCGCGGGCTCGGCAGGTCAAGGGCACCGGGGATCCACTGGGGGCGGCGCTCCAGCCCGCCCGCCGGCTGCGGTCCGGCCGCCCTGGTCCGGGGCGAGGCCCGGCGGCTTTGCCTGGCGGGCGGCGTGAAGGTGCCCGGGGCGCGAAGGCGCCCGGGGCACGAAGGCTTGGTGCGAAGCAGGAGGCGGTTGGGGATGGGCCGGACGGCGCCAGGCTTTCCGGCCGTTCGTATGCCCGGGATGGGGCTGCGGCGGCGGATCCTGCTGGTCTTTCTCCTGTTCACCCTGGCGCTGGCCGTGCTGGCCGGCCGGCTGGTGACCATCCAGGTGGTCCGGGGCGAGGCGCTGCGGCAGAAGGCGCTGGACATGCGGCTCTGGCAGGTGCCCGTACAGGCCCGCCGGGGCGACATCGTCGACCGCAACGGGCGACCCCTGGCCACCAGCACCGACGTGGACACCGTCTACGTGGCGCCGGCCGAGCTGCAGGAGGCGGCCCGCAAGGGTCAGGTCGACATCGAGCAGGCCGCCCAGGAACTGGCCCGCGTGCTCCACATGGACCCCCAGGAAGTCTACGAGAAGCTGACGGTGCCCCACGCCTTCTGGTACGTCAAGCGCCGGGTCACCGATGCCGAATCCCGGGCCGTGCGCCAGCTCGACATCCCCGGCGTGCACATCACCCAGGAGGCGCGCCGGTTCTACCCCAAGGGCGAGCTGGCCGCCCACGTCCTGGGCTTTGCCGGGGTCGACAACCAGGGTCTGGAGGGCATCGAGGCCTACTACGACGGCAAGCTGTCGGGCAAGGACGGCTATATCGCCACCGAGTACGACGCCCTGGGCCGGCCCATCCGGCTGCCCACGGTCCAGGCCCGCTACGTGCGGCCGGTGCCCGGCCTGACCCTGCGCCTGACCATCGACGAGACCATCCAGTACATCGCCGAGCGGGAGCTGGAGCGGGCGGTGATCCAGCACGGGGCCAAGGGCGGGGTCATCGTGGTGATGGACCCGCGCACGGGCGGCATCCTGGCCCTGGCCTCCCGGCCCACCTACGACCCCAACCGGTTTGCCGACTTCCCCCGCCAGAGCTGGCGGACCAAGCCGGTGGCCGATGCCTTCCCGCCGGGGTCGATCTTCAAGATCATCACCGGCTCGGCGGCCGTGGACGCGGGTAAGGTCACCCCCGACACCATCGTGGACGATCCCGGCTTCCTCACCGTGGGCGGTGAGACGATCTCCAACTGGAACCAGGCGGGCCTGGGGTCCGTGCCCTTTCGCGAGGGGTTCGCCCACTCGTCGAACGTGGTGTTCGGCAAGATGGCCCTGGCCCTGGGCAAGCCGCTCTTTTACCAGTACCTGGACCGGTTCCACATCGGCCGGCTGACGGGGATCGACCTGCCCGGCGAGGCCACGGGCATCGTGCCGCCCATGGACCGGGCGTCACCCCTGGACCTGGCCATCATGGGCTTCGGCCAGACCCTGACCACCACCCCCATCCAGATGGCGGCGGCGGTGGCCGCGGTGGCCAACGATGGGATGTGGCAGACACCCCACCTGGCCCAGGCGTGGCTGGATCCCGAGGGGCAGGTGGTGGAGGAGGTCCAGCCCGCCGAGCGGCGCCAAGTGATCAAACCCGAGACGGCCCGTACCATCCGCGAGCTGATGCGCGGGGTGGTGGAACAGGGCACCGGCAGCCGGGCCCGGATTCCCGGTTACGACGTGGGCGGCAAGACGGGCACAGCCAACAAGGTGGAGAAGGGCCGGGTGGTGCAGAAGTACATCGGCTCCTTCGCGGGCCTGGTGCCGGTGGAGGAACCGCGCCTGGCCATCGTGGTGTCCATCGACGAGCCGTCGGGCATCTACTACGGCGGCTACGTGGCGGCCCCGGTCTTCCAGGCGGTAGCCCGGGACGTGCTGCGCTATCTGGGCGTGCCCCCCACCCGGGAGGAACGGGCCGACCCCAAGCGCCTGCGGCAGGTGCCCAACCTGATGAACCTGACCCGCCAGGAAGCCCGCCAGCGGGCCCAGGCGGCCGGTTTCGAGGTGACCTTCGAGGGCGGCGGCCCGCGGGTGGTGGGCCAGTTCCCCGCCGCCGGTGCGCAATTGGAACAGGGCAGCACGATCATCCTCTATACCGAGGCGGCCTTCCGGCAGGATGAGGAAGGCCGGGTGACGGTGCCCGACCTGCGCGGGCTCGACTATGCGGCCGCCGCCGAGCGGCTGGCGGCGGCGGGCCTGCAGATGGAGGTGCGGGGGGACCGGGAGGGCGTGGTGGCGGGCCAGCAGCCGGCGGCCGGCACCCGGGTTCCCATCGGGTCGGTGGTGACGGTGATCTTCCGGTCACCGGCATCGCGGTAGAACGGGGCCCGCGGGCCGGCAGGCGGCGGGCGGCGCGCCCCGGGCCTGCAGAGTGCCCGCCGGCCGGAGGACCGGGCCGGTCCCCGCAACAGGCCAAAGGATCCCGGCCAAGTCGTCGCACCGACCGGCTCCCGGCCGGTCCCCGGCGGGCCACGGGGCCCGGTCCGGTCGCGGCAGGCCAGCGGGCCCCGGCCGGTCCCCGGCAGGCCACCGGGGTGTCATGGCCAGGGAGAGCTGTTATACTTCGGTCCGGCCCCCAAGGGGCGCATGCCCGCGGCCGCGCCGCCCGGGTGCACCCGCCCCGGGCCGGCGGCCGCGGGACCGGGGCGGGTGGCCCCCCGCAGGCCAGGCGGGGCACGGGGGCCCGGGCCGCCGGTGCCGGGCCCCTCGGGGGCGGCTCGCCCGCCGGTTCGACCGCAGGCAGCGAGCCTTCAAACCGCAGGGTAAGGAGACGGGCCCATGGTGAACCTCCAAGACCTGATCGCCGTGCTGCCCGACAAGACCGTGACCGGTCCCGCCGGCCGGCCGATCCAGGGCATCACCTACGACTCCCGGCGCGTCGAGCCGGGATTCCTGTTCGTGGCCATCCGCGGCCTGCGCTACGACGGCCACTCCTTCATCGCCGAGGCCGTGGCGCGGGGAGCCGCCGCGGTGGTGGGCGAGCGCCCCCTGGCGCTGGAGGGCGTGCCCTACGTCCAGGTCCCCTCCAGCCGCCTGGCCCTGGGTCTCCTGGCCTCGGCCTTCTACGGCCACCCCAGCGCCAGCCTGGTCATGGTGGGGGTCACGGGGACCAACGGCAAGACGACCACCACCCACCTGATCCGCTGGGTGCTGGAAGCGGGCGGCCACCCCACGGGCCTCATCGGCACGGTGCACAACATCATCGCCGGCCGCTCCCTGCCGGTGGAACGCACCACCCCCGAGGCGGCGGACCTGCAGAAGCTGCTGGCCGCCATGCGGGACGAGGGGATGACCCACGCGGTGATGGAGGTCTCGTCCCACGCCCTGGCGCTGCAGCGGGTGGCGGGGTGCGCCTTCGATGTCGGCGTTTTCACGAACCTCACCCAGGACCACCTGGATTTCCATGCCTCCATGGAGGACTACGCGGCCGCCAAGGCCCGCCTGTTCTCGCGCCTGGGCCGCAACGAGATCCCGGGCACCACCAAGCCCGGTCCCAAGGCGGCGGTGATCAACGCCGACGACCCCTGGGGCGAGTTCATGGCGGCCCGCAGCAACGCGCCGGTGGTCACCTACGGGCTGAACAGGCCGGCGGACATCACGGCCCGCCAGGTGGAGGTCGAACCCGGCGGGATCCGCTTCATCCTGGTGAGCCCCAAGGGGGAGGCCCCGGTCCGGCTGCGCCTGACCGGCCGGTTCAACGTGTACAACGCCCTGGCCGCGGCCGGTGCCGGTCTGGCCCTGGGGCTGGATCCGGCCACGGTGGCCCGGGGCCTGGAGAGCCTCCAGGCGGTTCCGGGGCGCCTGGAGCGCATCGACCGCGGCCAGCCCTTCGCGGTCATCGTGGACTACGCCCACACGCCCGACGGGCTCGATAATGTGCTCCGGAGCGTGCGCGAGCTGGCCGGCCAGGGCCGGGTCATCTGCGTCTTCGGCTGCGGCGGCGACCGCGACCGGGGCAAGCGGCCCCAGATGGGTGCCATCAGCGCCAGGCTGGCCGACTACACCGTGCTGACCTCCGACAACCCGCGCAGCGAAGACCCGGAGGCGATCCTGGACGACATTGAGGCCGGGGTCCGGCGGGTGCCGGGCGCGGCCTACGAGCGGGTGACGGACCGGGCAGCGGCCATCCGGCGGGCCCTGGAGCTGGCCCGGCCCGGCGACGTGGTGGTCATCGCGGGCAAGGGGCACGAGGACTACCAGATCTTCGCCGACCGGACCATCCACTTCGACGACCGGGAGGTGGCGGCGGAAGCCCTGGCCGCCCTGGGTTACCGGGGCTGAGGCGGGTCCACGGAGGGGGTGAGGGCATGCGGCTCGCCATGGCGGAGGTCGCGGAGGCCACCGGCGGGCGCCTGGTGGCCGGCGACGGCGGCGTGACCGTGGCCGGCGGTGCAGTCGACAGCCGGCGGGTCGAGGCGGGGAACCTGTTCTTCGCGCTGCCGGGACAGCGGGTCGACGGGCACCAGTTCGTCGGGCAGGCGCTGGCGGCGGGGGCCCGGGGAGCGGTGATCGCCCGCCCCCTGGCGGAGGTGCTGCCCGGCGGGCCTCCGCCGGGCACGGCGGTGGTGGAGGTGGCCGATACCCGCCAGGCCCTGGCCAGCCTGGCCCGCTGGGTGCGCCGCCGGCGGCCCGGCCTGCGGGTGGTGGGGATCACGGGCAGCGTGGGCAAGACCACCACCAAGGAAATGACCGCCGCGGTCCTGGAGCAGCGTTTCGCCGTGCTGAAGACGGCGGGCAACTACAACACGGACATCGGCCTGCCCCTCATCCTGCTGGACCTGGAGGACCACCACCAGGTGGCGGTGCTGGAGATGGCCATGCGGGGGCTCGGGGAGATCGCCCGGCTGGCCTCCATTGCCGAGCCCGACATCGGCGTGGTGACGGTGGTGGCCGAATCCCACCTGGAGTTCCTCGGCAGCCTGGAGAAGATCGCCCAGGCCAAGGGCGAGCTGGTGGAGGCGCTGCCTGCGGATGGCGTGGCGATCCTCAATGCCGGCGACCCCCGGGTGCGGGCCATGGCCGCCCGGACCCGGGCCCGAGTGCTCACCTTCGGGGTCGAGGGCGGCGCCGACGTGAGGGCGGTGGCGGTGGAGAGCCGGGGTCCCGGCACCCGGTTCCGGCTGGAGATCCCGGGTGGCGACGCCGCCACCGTCGAACTGGCCCTGCCGGGGCCAGCGGCCGTGACCTGTGCCCTGGCGGCAGCGGCGGTGGGCGTGGTGCTGGGGCTGGATGCGGACGCCATCGCGGCGGGCCTGGGCCGGGCGCGGCCCGCGTCCCTGCGCAGCGAGATCCGGCAGGCCGGTTCGTGGACCCTCTTCATCGATTGTTATAATGCCTCGCCGACCTCGACGGCTGCGGCCCTGCAAGCCTTGCGGCAGGTCGCCGGGGACCGGCGGGCGGTGGCCATCCTGGGCGACATGTTCGAACTGGGGGACTGGGCGGAAGAGGGGCATCGCCGGACGGGACAGGCGGCCGCCCGCAGCGTCGATGTGCTGCTGGCCGTAGGCCGCTGGGCGCCGGCCCTGGTGGAAGGCTGGCGCCAGGCCGGCGGCGCGGCCGGGGCTGCCGCGGCGTATCCGGACAAGGCGGCCCTGCTGGCGGATCTGGACCGGTGGCTCCATCCGGGCGACGCCATCCTCATCAAGGGGTCCCGGGGCATGGCCATGGAAGAGGTGGCCGGCGCCCTGTTGGCCCGGGCGGGTGCTGCCGGTTCCGCCCCCGGGGCGGAGGGATGAGGCGAAGGCTGGAACGGAAAGGAACGGGCCTTTCATGACGATGGATCTCTGGCCGGTGCCGGTCCTGGCCCGGCTGGGCCTGGCGGCGGTGCTGTCGGCGGGGATGGCCCTGGTGCTGGGGCCGGTGGTCATCCCCTGGCTGGAACGGTTGCGCTTCGGGCAGACGGTGCGCGAGCAGGGACCGGCCCGGCACCGGGTCAAGCAGGGCACGCCCACCATGGGCGGGGTGATCTTCCTGGTCCCGGCCCTGCTGGTGACGGGCTGGCTGGCACCGCCCACCCCTGCCACCCTCCTGGTGCTGGGTGTGACCCTGGCCTTTGGTGCCGTGGGCCTGGTCGACGACTATCTCAAGGTCGCCCTGCGGCGTTCCCTGGGGCTGCGGGCGCGGGCCAAGCTGTTCTGGCAGGTGGTCGGGGCCGCCCTGCTGGTCTACCTGGCCCAGGTGTGGCTGGGGCGGGGGACCGCGGTGTGGGTGCCGTTCGGTGCGGGCTGGTGGGATCTGGGTGCCTGGTACTACCCCCTGGCCGTGCTGGCGGTGGTGGCCAGCGCCAACGCCGTCAACGAGACCGACGGCCTGGACGGGCTGGCCGCCGGGTCCACCCTGATCGCGCTCTCGGTGTTCTTCTACGCGGCCGCCCGCTCGGGACGGTATGACCTGGCGATCTTCATCGTATCCTTGGGCGCGGCCCTGGCCGGGTTCCTCTGGTTCAACCTGCACCCGGCCCGGGTGTTCATGGGCGATACGGGGTCGCTGGCCCTGGGCGCCGCCCTGGGGGGGCTGGCCGTGCTGACGGGGACCGAGCTGGTGCTGCCGGTGGCAGGGATGCTGTTCGTGCTGGAGACCCTTTCGGTGATCGTGCAGGTGGCCAGCTTCCGGCTGACGGGCCGGCGCATCCTGCGCATGAGCCCGCTCCACCACCACTTCGAGCTCAGCGGCTGGACCGAGGCCCAGGTGGTGTATCGCTTCTGGGCCGCCGGCCTGGGCTTTGCCCTGGCGGGCTTCCTGGCCCTGGGAGGTTTTCCGGGATGAACCTGGCCGCCGGCCGCGGTCACCGGCCCGGGAGCCGCTGGGGCCTGGCGACGGCCCCCGCCGGCCGGGCACGGGAGATGGACCGGACGATCTTCGCCGTCACGGTGATCCTGCTGGCCCTGGGCATCGCCATGGTCTTCAGCGCCAGCTTCGCCAAGGCCATCGACGACGCCGGCGATCCCTTCTATTTCTTGAAGAGGCAGCTGCTCTGGGCGCTGATCGGGGTGCCGGTGATGTGGGCCTTCTCCCACATCGAGTACGGCTACTGGCGGCAACTGGCCCGCCCGGCCCTGTACAGCACCGTGCTGTTCCTGGTGGCGGTGCTGCTGGTGGGCGCCGCGCGGGGCGGCGCCGAGCGGTGGATCGACTTCGGCTTTTTCAGCTTCCAGCCCTCGGAATGGGCGAAGTTTGCGCTGTGCATCTTCTTTGCTGACTATTTCGCCCGCACCGGGTCGCGGGTGCAGGACTTCTGGCGCGGGCTCGGCCCGTGGCTCCTGGTGGTCGGCCTGGTGGCGGGGCTGATCATGCTCCAGCCCGACCTGGGCACCACCCTGGCCATCGGGGGCATGGCGGTGCTGATGGCCTTCCTGGCGGGAGCCCGCCTGGGGCACCTTGTGGGGCTGGCCGCGGCGGCCGTTCCTTTGCTGATCGTGGCCGTGACCCAGTCGGAGTACCGCTGGAAGCGCATCACCGCCTTCATCGACCCCTGGGCCGACCCCCAGGGCACCGGTTACCACCTGATCCAGGGCCTTCTGGCCCTGGGCTCGGGCGGCTGGTTCGGGCTCGGCTTCGGCCTCAGCCGGCAGAAGATCTGGTACCTGCCCGAGCAGCACACCGACTTCATCTTCGCCGTCCTGGGGGAGGAACTGGGCCTCTTGGGCACCCTGACGGTGCTGGCCCTCTACGCGGTGCTGATCTGGCGCGGGTTCCGTACCGCGGCCACGGCGCCCGACACCTTCGGCGCCCTGCTGGCGGCCGGCATCACCTCGATCATCGCCATCCAGGTGGTGGTGAACGTGGGGGTGGTGACGGCCACGCTGCCCATCACCGGGATCACCCTGCCGCTGCTGAGCTACGGAGGTTCGTCCCTGGTGGTGACCCTGGCGGCCATCGGCATCCTGATCAACATTTCCCGGCATTGCCCGCCGTAGCGCTCGGGGCCTGGTGCCTGGGCCCGCGTCCACGGGGCGGGACCCGGCGGGACCGGCAAGAACGGGGCGGGACCGCCGCGCCCTGGTGACGGGCCGGTGCATGCGCCCAGGACGCACCGGGCGGGCCAGGGGGATTGGGGGAAGCAGGCTTGCGCGTGCTTCTGACAGGGGGAGGAACGGGGGGCCACATCTATCCGGCCCTGGCCATCGCCGCCGAGCTGAAGCGGCGGGTGCCCGGCTGCGAGATGCTCTATGTCGGCACCCGCGAGGGCCTGGAAAGCCGCATCGTGCCCCGGGCAGGCCTGCCCTTCGTCACCGTCAGTGCCCGCGGGCTCATGCGCAAGGGCCCGCGGGAGGTGCTGGCCGGGATCCTGTCCCTCACCCGGGGCCTCTGGCAGGCCGACCGCATCGTGGCCCGCTTCCGGCCCGACGTGCTGGTGGGCACCGGCGGGTACGTGGCCGCGCCCGTGGCCCTGGCGGCGGTGCGCAGGGGGGTCCCCCTGGTGATCCAGGAGCAGAACGCCGTGCCCGGGGCGACGAACCGGCTCCTGGCGCGGTGGGCGCAGGCCGTCTGCGTTCCCTTTGCGGAGGCGGGCCGGTTCTTCCCCGAGGGAGCCCGGGTGGTGGTGACGGGCAACCCCGTGCGGCCGGAGATCCTCTCCGCCCGGCGGGACGAGGCCCGGGCCCGGCTGGGGCTGGACGGATCGGAGCCCGTGGTGCTGGTGACGGGCGGAAGCCGCGGCGCCGAACGGATCAACGCCGCGGCCCTGGAGCTGGCCGTGGCCGTGGCGGGTTGGGCCCGCGGCGTGCTGCTGTGGGCCTGCGGCGAGCGCTACCACGGGGAGATGGCCACCGGCCTGGCCCGGCGGCTGGCGGAGGCCGGGCGCGATCCGGGGCCGCGGGTGCGGCTCTTCCCCTACATCGACGACATGCCCACGGCCTACGCGGCGGCGGACCTGTACATCGGACGGGCGGGGGCCACCACCCTGGCGGAGATCACGGCGCGCGGCCTGCCCGCGGTGCTGATCCCCTCGCCCCACGTGGCCCACCACGAGCAGGACGCCAACGCCCGGGTGCTGGAGCAGGCAGGGGCGGCGGTGGTGATCGCCGACGCCGAGCTGACGGGAGCCCGGCTGGTGGACGTGGTGACCGGACTCCTCGGAGCACCCGAGCGCCTGGCCGCCATGGCGCGGGCCAGCCGCCAGCTGGGGCGGCCTGATGCCACGGCGGCCATCGCCGACCGGGTGCTGGCGGCGGCGGGCGTGCCGGTCGCCGCCGGGGGGAGCTAGGGCCCGGGCGGCGGGTGCCGGGGCCGTGGGCGCCGGCCGTGCCCGCCCGGCAGGGGGCACCCGCCGTACGGCCAAAACGTACATAGGGTGTGAAGCGGCGGAAACGTGGAGGGGCGGGAAGACCGGGGGCGGAGGGTGGCACCCCGGCAACCTGGTCGGGCGAGAAAGCGCCCCAGAGGATCGCCCCCAAGGGCCGGTCGTACGCCGGCAGAGGGGCTCGGCCGCGGGGACCTGCGGCGCCGGGGACGCCTTTCCCAGGCGCCTGCGGGCCGGCCGGGGGGCAAGGGACCGCACGTTGGCATGACGGGAAGGCGCCGGCACGCCGCCGGCGACAGGGGTCGATGGCGGTGGATCGGGAGGCCATGGCAAGGGAGCTGCAGGGCTTGGTCCAGGGCGCGGTGCGGGTTGCCGAGCCCCTGGCCCGCTACACCACCTTTCGCATCGGCGGGCCGGCGGAGCTCCTGGTGGAACCGGCAGCCGAGGACGACCTGGCGCGGACCTTGACCTGGGCCCGGGAGCGCGGGCTGCCCGTCACCCTGCTGGGCGGGGGGAGCAACGTGCTGGTGCCCGATGAGGGGTTGCCGGGGGTTGTGGTGCGGATCGGGCTGGACGGCATCCGCTGGGAGCCGCCCGATCCGCAGGGCCGCCGCGGGGTGGTGGTGGGGGCCGGCACGGTGCTGGCCCGCCTGGTGCACGAGGCGGCCCGGCGGGGCTTCCGGGGACTGGAGCCCTGCGCAGGGATCCCCGGCACCGTGGGCGGTGCCCTGGTGATGAACGCGGGCACCCGCCACGGCAGCATCGGCCAGGTGGTGGACTGGGTCCGGGTGGTCGAACCCGCCGGCCGGGTGGCCCGGTGGTCCCGGGAGGAATGCGGTTTCGCCTACCGGTCCAGCCGCATGCAGAAGGAGGCCGTGCCGGTGGTGGCCGCCCGGCTCGTCCTGGAGCCGGGCGACCCCCGGGTGATCCTGGAGGAGATCCGCCGCCACACCGCCTACCGCCAGCGGACCCAGCCCCTGCGCTACCCCAACTGCGGCAGCGTGTTCAAGAACCCGCCGGGGGACGCCTCGGGGCGCCTGATCGAGGCCTGCGGGCTCAAGGGGCTGCGGCACGGCCAGGCCCAGATCAGCGAGCAGCATGCCAACTTCATCATCAACCTGGGCGGTGCCCGGGCCGAGGACGTGCTGGCGCTGATGACCACCGCCTGGCGCTGCGTGCGCGACCGGTTCGGCATCACGCTGGAGCCGGAGGTGCGCCTGCTGGGATCGCTGGCCCGCCGCTGGCCACCCGAGGCACCCGAACGGGATGCCGCTTCCGGGGCCACGGAACCGGCCTGAGGCCCCGGGGCCGGGCGGGGGAGAACGGGGGAGACCGCAGGTGCTGGGCGAAGGGACAAGCCTCTGGGCACGGGAGATGCGGCAAAGGCGGCTGCGGGTGCGGCGCGTGGCGCTGCTGGCCGTGCTGGCGGCAGCACTGCTGGGGCTCTACCTCTTCATGCGCTCGCCCTACTTCGCCCTGGACCACCTGCGGATCCGCGGCTACCAGCGGCTGGATCCGGTCACCATCCGCGACTGGGCCGGCATTCCCCCCGGCACCCTGATCTGGCGGGTCGATCCCGGCGCCGTGGCCCGGCGCCTCGAAGCCCACCCGCGGGTGGCGGGCGCGGAGGTACGGCGGGAGTGGCCCCGGGGGCTTGTCATCGAGATCCAGGAACGGCCCGCCGTGGCCGTGCTGGTCGACCCGGCGGGCCGGCACTGGGCCGAGCTGGACGCCCAGGGCCGCATCCTCGGCGCCGGCCGGGGCACGCCCGCTCCGCCGGCGGCGGTGGAGGCGGGCGCCACCCCGGCGGCCGGGGACGGGAAGGGGGGCACGGGCGAGGGAGAGGCCGGCTCCCAGCCCGGTGCACCCCTTCCCCTCCTGACGTGGGCGGAAGAAGGCGGGGCGGGCGGCGCCGGGGTGGCGCCCCTGCACCTGGAAACCCCTCTGGTCTGGGAGCCGGGCCGGTTCGTCCCCGCACCCCTGACCCAGGCCGCCGGCGTGGCCGCGGTGCTGGCCCAGGCCGGCCTGCCGGACCCGCCCCGGCGGCTGGTGGTGGGGCAGGGGCCCGTCCTGGTGATCCAGTTGTCCAGCGGGATCCCCGTGCGCTGGGGCATGCTGGATGGCGAGGTGGTTCCCAGGGTCCGGGCGCTGGCGGCGGCCCTGGTGGCCCTGCAGGGGGAGGCCGGGCCGGAGGCTCCGGCTTACATCGACGTGACCGATCCCGACCGGCCCGTTCTGGGGCCACGCCGGGCGGACCCCGGTGACTGACCCGGCGGGCGGCCGGCAGGGAACCGGGCGGCTCTGTGGAACTCAAGCTAGAAGTTTGTCCCGCGGTTCAACCGAACGAGGCATCGCAACGATATAGGGATCGAAGAACCCTTGTCCCGGGATCGCAAACCCCAGGGGGACCGGGCGATCCGGGAGGGTGCCGGCCCACCGGCACCGGGGAGGTTTGGAACGTGCTTGAGTTTGATATGGAAAACCAGCCCTTTGCCGTGATCAAGGTGGTGGGGGTCGGGGGTGGGGGCAACAACGCGGTCAACCGCATGATCGAAGCGGGCCTGCGGGGCGTGGAGTTCCTGGCGGTGAACACCGACGCCCAGGCCCTTTCCGCATCCCTGGCCTCGGAGAAGATCCAGATCGGCCGCCAGGTCACCCGCGGCCTGGGTGCCGGTGCCGATCCGGAGATCGGCCAGAAGGCGGCGGAAGAGAGCCGCGAGGAGATCAAGGAGCGCCTCAAGGGCGCCGACATGGTCTTCATCACGGCCGGCATGGGCGGCGGCACGGGCACCGGCGCTTCTCCCGTCATCGCGGAGATCGCCACGGAGGTCGGCGCCTTGACGGTGGGCGTGGTCACGCGGCCCTTCTCCTTCGAGGGGCGCAAGCGGGCGGCCCAGGCGGAGATGGGGATCAACAACCTCAAGGCCAAGGTGGACACCCTGATCACCATCCCCAACGACCGCCTCCTGCAGGTGGTCGACAAGAAGACCTCCATCCTCCAGGCCTTCCGGGTGGCCGACGACGTGCTCCGCCAGGGCGTGCAGGGCATCTCGGACCTGATCGCGGTGCCGGGGCTCATCAACCTGGACTTCGCCGACGTCCGCACCATCATGATGAACACGGGCTCCGCCCTGATGGGGATCGGCGTGGGGCGGGGCGAGACCCGGGCCGTGGACGCGGCCCGGGCGGCCATCTCCAGCCCCCTCCTGGAGGCGTCCATCGAGGGCGCCAAGGGCGTGCTGCTGAGCATCACCGGCGGCACCGACCTGGGCCTGTACGAGGTCAACGAGGCCGCGGAGATCATCGCCCAGGCGGCCGATCCCGACGCCAACATCATCTTCGGCGCGGTGATCGACGAGAACCTGGAGGACGAGATCCGGGTGACGGTCATCGCGACGGGGTTCGACCCCAAACCCGCAACGCCCGGGCCCGAACTGGACGACCTGCCCATCAAGCCCTTCACCGGGGACGACCTGGACATCCCCCACTTCCTGCGCCGCCGGCCGCGGCCGGCCCGCTGAACCGGGACGCGGCCACATCTCGACATGTTTCCCAGTCCACGGGGCGTATAATCAGACCGCCGGCAGCGGGGCTGCCGGCGGTCTTCGCCTCCAGGGCGGCTTGCCGCCCCGCCCGGGGCCCGTTCTACCGCCCGGGGGACCGGCATAGGCATGCCATTGTGGCGATGCGCAGCGGGGGCGAGGCGGGTGCCGTACGTCTACCTGGACCTGTTCGTCCTGGTCAACGCGGTGGTCGACTACGCCCTCCTGGCCGCCACGGCCCAGGCCACCCAGGCCCGCACCAGCCGCGGGCGCCTCGCGCTGGCCACGGCCTGGGGGACGGCCTTCGCCTGTGCCGTGACCCTGCTGCCCCCCGGTCCCTGGCGCAGCCTGCCCGCGGTGCTGCTGGCCTCGGTCCTGATGCTGCTGCTGGCCTTCTGGCCCGTTACGCCCCGGCGCCTGCTGGCCCTGGCCGCCTGGTTCTACGGCCTGGCGTGCTTCGTGGCCGGAGGCGCCCTGGCCGTGCTCTCGCTGGCGGCGGGCGGCGACGGGCCGGGGACGGTTCCCCGGGTGTCGCCCGCCCTGGCCCTGGTGCCGGCGGTAGGGGCCGCCGTGGCGGCCGGCCGGTTCTTCTGGCAGGCCTGGCGCCGGCGGTCCCTGCCGGGACCGCTGTACGTCACCCTGCGGGTGGCCTGCGAAGGGCGCTGGCTGGACCTGCCCGCCCTGGTGGACACGGGCAACCAGCTGCGGGACCCTCTGACGGGCCTGCCGGTGGTGGTGGTGGAAGAACAGGCCGTGGCGCCCCTGCTGCCCCCGGTCCTGCGGCAGGCGGTGGCGGCCGGGGACGACATCGCCGCCTGGGCCCGGGCGGCCGCCGGTGCGGGCTGGGCGGAGCGGCTGCGCATCGTGCCCTTTGCCTCCATCGGCCGGGAGCGGGGCTTTCTGGCCGGGTTCCGCCCCGACGCCCTCTGGCTGGCCGTGCCGGGCGGAGACGAAGACCGGCAGCGCCGGGAACGGGGCGCCGGCACCGGGCTGCCGGCAGCACCGGCCCCATCCCCGGACGGGACGCCTGCGCCGCGGCCGCCCGCGGGGGAGCCGGCCCTGGCAGGACCGGCGGCGAGCCGGCTCGCCGCCGGGACACCCGTGGAGCCCGAGCGGGATTGGGCCGCGGCCGCCACCACCGACCCGGCGGCGGGAACGCCCGGCGAGCCGGGCGGTGGCGGCGGGACGACGGCGGCGCCAGCGGCGGCGGATCACTCCGTGGAGCCCCCGCCGGGCCGGTGGCGCCCGCTGGGACCGGCGGTGGTGGCCGTCTTCCCCGGCCGCTTCACCGGGGATCAGCATTATGTGGCCCTTCTGCCCATCGCGTTGCTGGAGGCCCCGCCCGCCGGCCGGCAGGCGGCGGCGCGGGTGTCCTAGACCTGTCGGGAGGGAGGACCGGCCAGAGATGCGGCATCAGTGGCTCCGGTTGAAGTGGTCCGTGCGGCTGGCCATCCTGCGCTGGCTGTTGCGCAGCGGTGCGGCGTGGCTGCCCGTGCACTACATCGGCGGCAGCCAGGCCCTGCCGCCGCCGCTGACGGCCGACGAGGAAGAACTGTTGCTGGACCGCCTGGACGAGGACGATCCGGCGGTTCGCCACACCCTGATCGAGCGCAACCTGCGCCTGGTGGTCTACATCGCCCGCAAGTTCGACAACACGGGTATTCCCATCGAGGATCTGGTGTCCATCGGCACCATCGGCCTGATCAAGGCCGTGAACACCTTTGATCCCTCCAAGCGGATCAAGCTGGCCACTTATGCATCGAAGTGCATCGAGAACGAGATCCTCATGCACCTGCGCCGCACCAGCCGGACCCGCTACGAGGTGTCCCTGGACGAACCGCTGAACGTGGACTGGGAAGGCAACGAACTGCTGCTTTCCGACGTGATCCCCGCCACCGACGGGGACGTGATCTACCGCGACCTGGAGGCCAAGGTGGACCGGCACCTGCTCCACCGCGCCCTGGCGCGGCTCACCCCGCGGGAGCGGCTGATCATGGAACTGCGGTTCGGCCTGGTGGACGGCATCGAGCGCACCCAGAAGCAGGTGGCCGACCATCTGGGGATCTCCCAGTCCTACATCTCCCGGCTGGAGAAACGGATCATCAACCGCCTGCGCCGGGAGATCCGCAAGATGGAGTAGCTGGGGAAAACAAGGGGCCGCCATCCGGACGGGATCCTGTTGATAATCTTTTTCAAATTGGTGACGGCGGTCACAGGCGGCCCGCCGCGGCCGGTGCATCCTGGAACCGGGAGGTGGTCCCGATGCCAGGGACACCGGCGGTCACGGTGGCGCTGTCCGGGCGGGAGATGGCCCTCCTGCGGAACGTTGCCGACTTTGCCGGTTTCGGCTGCGACATCCATGCCGTGGAGGTCGAACCGGCGGTCGAACCGCAGGAGCTGGAGGAACTGGTCGATATCCTGGATGCGGCCATGGAGGCCGGGGAGGCGCCGGTGCTGACGCGCCGGCAGCTGGAGGTGGCCTTCGGGCTGCTGGACTACCAGCAGTGGCAGTGCCCGCTGGCCACCTGGTGCGAAGTGGACGGCGCGACCCAGGACGAGCTGGACGCCTTGCGGGAGAAGATCCAGGAAGCCCTCCCTTGATCCGCGCAGTATGGTTTGCGCAAAAGCCCCGCAGCCCGTGCTGCGGGGCTTTTGCTTTCTTCCCTGCCCGGTTTGATTGCAGACTTGTCACCTCCTTGTCACCCATCGATGGCCGGTTCATCCCTGCCGTGGTGCGGACCCGCAGGTCACCGGTGCGGCCCGTTCCGGTGCGGCGGAATGGGGCTCTCCAATGCATGCTCAGCTGCGCGCCGGGGAACGTTATGACGAATGATCCGGGCGTCGCCGATGAATAACGGCTTCCAGCCACGCGCATACTCCCCGTTGCAGGACGAGCCCGGGCTGTGCGCACACAGCCTGCCGGCGAAGGCAGCGTCCGGCAGGCGGGAGGGAACCGCGTGCCCATGAGCCGCATGATCAACAAGGTGGAGATCTGCGGGGTCAATACGGCCGAACTGCCGGTGCTGTCCAACGAGCAGATGAGGGTCCTGTTTCGCCGCATGCGCGAGGGCGACGAAGAGGCCCGCCAGCAACTGGTGCAGGGCAATCTAAGGCTGGTTTTGAGCGTCATTCAACGTTTCAATCACCGGGGCGAACCGGTGGACGATCTGTTTCAGGTGGGATGCATCGGCTTGATGAAGGCCATCGACAACTTCGACCTGGAACAGAACGTCCGCTTTTCCACCTATGCCGTGCCGATGATCATCGGCGAGATTCGCCGGTACCTGCGCGACAACACCCCCATCCGGGTCAGCCGTTCCCTGCGTGACGTGGCCTACAAGGCCTTGCAGGTGCGGGACCAGCTGACCCACCGGCACGGGCGCGAACCCACCCTGGAAGAGATCGCCCAGGAGCTGGGCCAGCCGCGGGAAGAGGTGGTCCACGCCCTGGACGCCATCCAGGACCCGGTGTCGCTGTTCGAGCCCATCTACCAGGACGGCGGCGATCCCATCTTCGTGGTCGACCAGGTCAGCGACGACAAGCAGCGCGACGAGCGGTGGCTCGAGACCATCGCCGTGCGCGAGGCCATGTCGCGCCTGGATGAGCGCGAGCAGCTGATCATCACCAAGCGCTTCTACCAGGGCAAGACCCAGATGGAGGTGGCCAACGAGATCGGGATCTCCCAGGCGCAGGTGTCGCGCCTGGAAAAGGCCGCCCTGCAGCGGATGCGCAAGTACATGTGAAAGGGCGAGGGGCATGGGCTTTGGAGACTGGCTGAATCCGCCGGCCGGGGGCCGGGGATCCGGGCCGGCGGGCGAGGGTGGGCCCGGTGTCCATGGCTGCATCGTCGTGCCGGCCGGCGGCGGTATGGTGATGGCAACCCTCCGGTGCACATGGGGGCGCTGGCTGAGGGTGCTGGGATGGCTGGCCCTGGCCACGGTGGTGGCCGCCGGCCTGGGGCCCCGGCTGGCGGCGCACGGGCCCGCGGGGGCAAGTCCTGCCCGGCCCGCCGGGGTTGCAACGCCGGTCGGGGCGGCCGCCTCCATGGCGGCGGCACCCGCGCAACCTGTGCCGCCCATCCTGAGGCTGCACATCGTTGCCAACAGCGACGATCCCGAGGATCAGGCCGTCAAGCTCCAGGTGCGGGATGCGCTGCTTCCCGTTCTGGCTCAGGTGGTGGCGGGAGCCACCACCCCGGACGATGCCCTGGCCCGGGTGGACCGGCAGGCGGAACGGCTTGAGGCGCGGGCCGAGGCCGTCTTGCGGTCGGCGGGCTTCCACTACGACGCGCGGGTGGAGACGGGCCGCTTTCCGTATGCGGCGCGGCGCCTGGGCGAAACGGTCTATCCTGCGGGCGTCTATCCCGCCGTGCGGGTCGTCCTGGGCGAGGGGGCGGGGCACAACTTCTGGTGCGTCCTCTTTCCGGGGCTCTGCTGGCTGGGCGACGGCGGCTCCGCCCAAGCCGGCACCCTCGCAGGTTCGGCCCAGGATCGGGGCGGTGCCCTCCCCGCGCCGGAGGCGGTGGCCCCTGCCACACCCGGGGGTGGGGAAGGAGCCGGCGTGACGCCCGCACCGGCAGGAAGGGATGGTACGGCCGGGGTGCCACACCCTGCGGGCGGTTCGGGCGCTGCGGAGGTTGCAGGGGCCCTGGCGGCTCCCGGGGCGGCTGCACCCTCCTGGTCCCCGGTTCAGGCGGGCGGCGACGGGACGGCCTGGCAGGCGGCGCCGGCCCCGCGCTGGTTCCTCCTGGAATGGTGGCAGGCCCGCATCGGCCGCTGGTGGGCGTCCCTGGGATGGGCCCAGCGGGCCTCCGCATCCCATTAGGCTCGCCCGGGGCGCCGGTTCAAGGGACGCGCCACCTCTGCCGCACGCGCCGGCCGCCGCGGATGGCCCCCCGGTTCACCGGCCGCCAGGGGACGGCGGGACAGCCCGTTCCCGCCCGGCGACGCGGGCATGCTCGATGCGGGCATGCTCCAGGCGCCGGGGCGTGCCGCGCCATCCCGGACAAGGCTGGTGGGCGGACCTCGGGGGGACACGGGCGCCCGTCCCGGCATACCCTGATCGCGGGCGGCATGAGCTGCGGGGGTGAGCGCCGTGCTGAAGACCTCCGACCTGCGCACCCGCGACGTGATCAACATCGTGGACGGGCGGCGGCTGGGCTGGGTGGGCGATGTGGAGATCGACCTCCAGACCGGGCGCATCCAGGCCATTGTGGTGCCCGGGCCTGCCCGCTGGTTCGGCCTGTTCGGGCGCGACCGGGACTACGTGATCCCCTGGGAGCAGATCGTCCGCTTCGGCCAGGACGTGATCCTGGTCAACGTGCCGGGTTTCGTCGACATGGAAGGGGCCGCGGGTTCCGGCCGCGAAGGGATGCAGGCGAGCGCCGGTTGAGGGGTGCCGGGCGGCCCTGCGAGGACGGCCCGGCGGCTGCGGCGAAGGGGCTGCGGCCGGCCGGGCCGGCCCGCGGAAGGCGGCCGGCCGGGCGGGCCGGCCCGGTCGCAGCAAGGTACCGCCCCGGTGCCCGCGCCCGGCGCAGCATGATGGTGCCGGCGGGGAGGGAGCAGCGTGGCCCCTGAAGGCGCGGTCCCGGAGGCCGGGCGGCAGACCGGGGCCGTCATGCGGCGGCAGCGGGTGGGCGGGGTGGAGTGGCTCGTTCCTTCCGGTGCGCCGCCCTGGCTTTTCTTGGCCTTCACCACCCGCCGGGGAGGCGTCAGCCGGGGCCCCTGGGCGGAACTCAACCTGGGCCGCTCCACCGCGGACGAACCGGCCCGCGTCGAGGCCAACCGGCAGCGGGTGCTGGCCGCCGCTGGTCCGGAGTGGCAGTGGGTCGCCATGCCGCGCATGGTCCACGGCGCAGCGGTGGCCGTGGCCCGGGCCGGCGAGCCCTGGGCGCCCGGCCGGGGGCCGGAAGCCGATGCGCTGGTCACCACCGACCCCGGCGTCCTCCTGTGGGCGACCTTCGCCGACTGCGTGCCCGTCTTCCTCTGGGGCAGCGCCACGGCATCCCGCAGGGGCGTGGCCCTGGCCCACGCCGGCTGGCGCGGCACCCTGGCGGGGGTGGCGCCGGCGGCGGCCCGGGCGCTGGCCGAGGCCTTGGGGACCGGGCCGGAGCGCCTGCACGCGTTGATCGGACCCTCCATCGGCCCCTGCTGCTTCGAGGTGGACGAGCCTGTCCTGGAGTCCCTGGGCCGCCGGCTGCCCTGGGCGGAGGAAGTGCTGTCCCCCTCCCCTCGGGGAGCCGGTTACCGGCACTGGGACCTGTGGGAGACCAACCGGCGGCTGCTGGTGGAGGCGGGCCTGGATCCGCGGCACGTCGCCGTGGCGGGGCTGTGTACCGCCTGCGACACCGAGACGTTCTTCTCCCACCGGGCCAGCGGCGGCCGCACAGGGCGGATGGCGGGCCTGATCGGCATCCGCCCCGGGGCCCCCGCGAGCTGAAGCGCCCCGGGGCCGCCGGGACCCTTTCGCGCCGCGCCCGCGGCCCAGGGGCTACGGCAGCGCCGGGGGCGATGTGAGCAATACCGCAGGGCGAGCCATGGGCCCGGTGCGGGGGAGCAGCCGGTCCCGCCGCCGGCACAGGGCCCCGGTAGAGCTCGCGGCTCCCTGCAGGCTCCGGCCCTGCATGCCGCGCCGCCCGCCCCCACGCCATGCCGCCCACACCCCGTCACGCCCATGTCACGCTGCCAGCGCCGGCCACGCCGCCGCCCGCCAAGGATGTCGAAACCGGCAGGAGACGCGCCGCCCGGTATGGAATCGCCCTGCTACACTGGAAGGCTGGCGGCGCGTTCCGCGGCCCGCGGCCGGGCGGGCCCGCCCCAGGTGCCGGGGCCGGCCCGTGCCGGATCGCCCGCAGCAGAGCGGCTTGCCCGCGCAGCGGGGCGGAAGGCGGCACCGGCCGGCCCGCCGCCCGGTGCCGGGTCTTTCAGGGCGCGGCCCGGCCGCCGGCATCATCCGGGGAGCGACAGCATCCATGACCATTGCCGAGCGGGTGGCGGCCGTGCGGGACCGCATCGCCGCCGCGGCGGCCCGGGCCGGGCGGGATCCCGGTGAGGTGACCCTGGTGGCCGTGAGCAAGACGGTGCCCGTGGCGGCCATGCGGGAGGCGTACGCCGCCGGCATCCGCGATTTCGGAGAGAACCGGGCCCAGGAGGCCCGGGACAAGTTTCCGGCCTTCGGCGAGGACGTCCGCTGGCACTTCGTCGGCCGCCTGCAGACCAACAAGGTCAAGTACATCGCCCGGCACTGCCACCTGCTCCACTCCCTCGACCGCCTGGCCCTGGCCCAGGAGGTCGACCGGCGGGCGGGCCGCTGCGGCCGGGTCCTCCCGTGTCTGGTGGAGGTCAACGTGGCCGGGGAGCCCACCAAGGCCGGCCTGCCGCCGGAGAAGGTGGTCCCCTTTCTCCAGCAGGTGGCCGGAATGAAGGGTTTGCAGGTGGTGGGGCTCATGACCGTGGCGCCCCCGACCGATGATCCGGAAAGGGTGCGGCCCGTCTTCCGGCAGTTGCGCCAGCTGGCGGAGGAGGCCGCCCGGCAGTGCCGCGGCCTGCCGGGCATCGAGCTGCGCCACCTGTCCATGGGGATGACCGACGACTTCGAGGTGGCGGTGGAGGAAGGCGCCACCATCGTGCGCATCGGCCGGGCCATCTTCGGCGAGCGTGGATGAGGAGGAATGCCCATGGGGTGGATGGACCGGCTGCTGTCCCTGATCGGCTTCGAGGTGGAGGAGGAAGTGGTGGAGGCGCCGGCGGGGGAGGAACCGCAGGGTGCGCAGGCGGCCCCGCGGCGCCGGGACGGCCGCCACCGGGAGCGGGGGGAGGGCGGCCCGGGACCCCGGCCGGGCCAGCTGGTTCCCCTGGCGGCGGGGGGGCGCTCCCAGAGGGTGGTGATCGCCCGCCCTCAGTCCTTCGACGAGGTCCAGGAGATCGCCGAGCACCTGAAGAACCGGCGGCCGCTGATCCTCAACCTGGAGGACACCGACAAGGAGACGGCCCAGCGCATCCTCAACTTCCTGAGCGGCACGATCTATGCCTTGAACGGGGAGATGCACCGCATCGCCAACGGGGTGGTGTTCTTCGCCCCCCAGAACGTGGAGACCCTGGTCGACCGGCCGGACTTCCTCACCCGGGATTGATGCGAGGCGGCGGCAGCGGCGCCGGGGGTGATGGCCTCCGGCGGGCATCACCGGCCGGCCTCACCGAAGGGTAGGCTACCCGGCACCGGACCCGGGCGCGGCCGTAGGAGGGTGAGCGTTGACCGATTTGCTCGTCCTGTTCCTCGTGCGATTGATCCAAGGGCTCGCCACGGCGTTCTTCTGGCTCTTGCTGATCCGGGTGATCATGTCGTGGTTCATCCAGGGTAACTACAACCGGACCTTTCACGATATCTACCGTGTACTGGTCCAGTTGACGGAACCGGTCCTGGCGCCCATCCGGCGGGTGATGCCCGCCACCGGGCCCCTGGATCTGTCGCCCCTGGTCGCCCTCCTGCTGGTCCAGCTGGTGGAGCGGCTGCTGGTATCGCTGCTGTACAGGTTGTTCGGATGAACCCGCCGCGGCGCCCCGGCCGCCGGCCGGGGCGCCGCGGTCACCGATCCCGGGAGGTGGGAGCATGGCCCTGACGCCGCTGGACATCCACAACAAGCAGTTTTCCCGCTCTTTCCGCGGCTACAACGAGACCCAGGTGGACGAGTTCCTCGAGCAGGTGGGCCGGGAGTTCGACCAGGTGCTGCGTGACAACGCGGCCCTGCGCGAGCAGGTGGAGGCGCTGAACGCCAAGCTGGAGCAGTACCGCCAGCTGGAGGACACCCTGCACAACACCCTGGTGGTGGCCCAGGAGACGGCGGAGGAGGTCAAGGCCAGCGCCCAGAAGCAGGCCGAGCTGACCATCAATCAGGCCCGGCTGGAGGCGGACCAGATCATCCAGGCGGCTCGGGCGAAGGCGGAGGAGATGGAGCGCCGCTACCAGGAGCTGGTGAACAGCATCAAGGTGGCCCGGGCGCGGATGCGGGCCATGCTGATGGCCCACCTGCAGCTGCTGGACGAAGAACCCGGCCTGGGTGGAGAAGAGACCCGGGAGGCTGCCGAAGAGGGCGCCCGGGAGGAAACGGAAGGCGATGAAGGGCCGGCCGGAGCACAGGGGCCGGCCGGCGGGCCTGGCGACGCCTCCCCGCACCGGACCGGCGCCCGCCCCGCGGCAGGCGAAGGAGAGGGCGTGCGGCCGGCCGTCATGCACCGGGGCTCGGGGAGCTGGGGTGCCGCCCGGGAGGTGGCGGCCGGCCGGGATCGGATGCCGGGTTTCTAGCCGGGGCGGGATTCCTTGACGGCCTGCGCCGGGATCACTAGACTATTCCCTAATCATGCCATGCTTCGACAGGGCGGGCGCCGCCGGGTAGCGGGCTGCCACCGGCTCCCGGCGCCGCCCGCCGCCGGGATACGGCGATGAGGGGGCCAGTAGGGCCGGCACCCCGCCGGCTGCAGAGAGCCCGGGCCGGCGGCTGTGAGCCCGGGCGCCGGTTGCCGCCCGAAGATCCCCCCCGAGCCGCCCACCGAACCGGCCCCCGGCCCGCGGCGGTCCCTGCCTCGGGCCGGGGGGCAGCGCAGTAGGCTGGGCCGCCTGGCCCCCGTTAACGGGCCGCAAGAGTGCCCGGGCCGACAGGACTTGCACCGCCGGGGTGCGGTCATGCCCGCGCCCGTGGGTGGCGCCGCCGTTCAGGGCCCGGCCGGGTCCTCCCGCGGTCCGGCGATTACCGCCGGGGGCGGCCCAGGGAGGACCGGCCCCTGCCTGGCCGGCGGTGGGCCGGACGGCAACCGGCAGCCCGGGAACAAAGGTGGTACCGCGAGGGAACCCCCTTCGCCCTTTGGCGACGGGGGTTTTTCTTTTCAGGCCGCCCTTGCCCAGGCCGTCCATCCAGACCGTCCATATCGATGAGGAGGAGGAGCATGGACTACCGCGAGACCCTCAACCTGCCGCAGACGGACTTCCCCATGCGGGCGAACCTGCCCCAGCGGGAGCCCGAGATCCAGCGCCGCTGGGACGATATGGACCTCTACCGGCGGCTCCGCCAGGCGCGCCGCGGGCGGCCGCGGTTCGTCCTGCACGACGGACCGCCCTACGCCAACGGCGACATCCACGTGGGCACGGCCCTCAACAAGATCCTCAAGGACGTGGTGGTGCGCCACGCCTCCATGGCGGGCTACGACGCGCCCTACGTGCCCGGCTGGGATACCCACGGCCTGCCCATCGAACGCCGGGCCCTGGAGGTGCTGGGCGTCGACCGGCGGGCCATCTCGCCCGTCGAGTTGCGCAACCGCTGCCGCGACTATGCCCTGGACCAGATGAACCGGCAGCGCCAGCAGTTCCGCCGCCTGGGCGTGCTGGGGGACTGGGAGCGCCCCTACCTCACCCTGGAGCCGGAGTACGAGGCGAAGCAGATCGAGGTCTTCGGCGAGATGGCCCGGCGGGGCTACATCTACCGCAACCTCTACTCGGTCTACTGGTGCCCCGTGGACGAGACGGCCCTGGCGGAGGCCGAGATCGAGTACCGGGAGAAGACGTCGCCCTCCATCTACGTCGCCTTTCCCGTGGTGGACGGCCGTGGCCGGCTGCCCGGGGGCGCGCGGCTGGTGATCTGGACCACCACCCCCTGGACGATCCCGGCCAACCTGGCCATCGCCGTCCACCCCGAGGCCCGTTACGTGGCGGTCGAGACCGGCCGCGGGCTGCTGGTGGTGGCCGAGCCGCTGGTGGAAAGGGTGCTGGCGGCCGCCGGGCTGGAGGAGCGCGGCCGCTCCGGCCCCTGGACCGGAGCCGAGCTGGAGGGGGTCACCTACCGACATCCCCTGTTCGATCGCACCTCGCCGGTGGTGCTGGCCGAGCACGTGAGCATGGAGGAGGGCACCGGCCTGGTGCACACCGCCCCGGGCCACGGCCAGGAAGACTTCGAGGTGGGCCGCCGCTACGGCCTGCCCGTGCTGAGCCCGGTGGACGCCAGCGGCCGCTTCACCGGCGAGGCCGGGCCCTTCGCGGGCCTGTTCTACGCCGATGCGAACCCCCACATCACCCGCGCCCTGGAGGAAGCGGGAGCCCTGCTGGCCCAGGGCACCATCCGGCACCAGTACGCCCACTGCTGGCGCTGCCGCCAGCCGGTGATCTTCCGGGCGACCACCCAGTGGTTCGCCTCGGTGGAGGGCTTCCGCCGGCAGGCCCTGGAGGCCATCGACGGGGTGCGCTGGATCCCCGAATGGGGCCGGGAGCGTATCCACAACATGGTGGCCGACCGGGGCGACTGGTGCATCTCCCGCCAGCGGGCATGGGGGGTGCCGATCCCGGTGTTCTACTGCGAGGCCTGCCAGGAGCCGGTCATCACCGAGGAGAGCATCCGGGCGGTGGCCGAGCTCTTCCGGCGGGAGGGGTCCAACGCCTGGTTCCTGCGGGAGGCGGCCCAGATCCTGCCCGAGGGCTTCGCCTGCCCCCACTGCGGCAGCCGCCAGGGCTTCCGCAAGGAGACCGACATCATGGACGTGTGGTTCGACTCGGGATCGAGCCACGCCGCCGTACTGGAGACCCGGGAGGATCTGACCTGGCCGGCCGATCTCTACCTGGAGGGGTCGGACCAGCACCGGGGCTGGTTCCAGTCGTCCCTGCTGACGGCGGTGGCCACCCGCGGCCGGGCGCCCTACCGGGCGGTGCTGACCCACGGCTTCGTGGTCGACGGCGAGGGCCGCAAGATGTCCAAATCCCTGGGCAATGTGGTCGACCCCAACGACGTGATCCGGCGCTACGGGGCCGACGTGCTGCGCCTGTGGGCGGTCTCGTCGGACTACCGGGGGGACGTGCGGATCTCGGAGGACATCCTCAAGCAGATGGCCGAGGTCTACCGCAAGATCCGCAACACCCTGCGCTTTTTGCTGGCCAACCTGGGGGACTTCGACCCGGCCCGGGACGCCGTGCCGTACGGGGAGCTGGGTGAGCTGGACCGCTGGGCGCTGGCCCGGCTGGCCCAGGTGACGGAACGGGTGCGGCGGGCCTACGAGGAATACCAGTATCACCTGGTCTACCACGCCGTGCACAACTTCTGCGTCACCGACCTCAGCGCCTTTTACCTGGACGTGCTCAAGGACCGGCTCTACGCTTCCCTGCCCGCCGACCCGCGGCGCCGGGCGGCCCAGACGGTGCTCTACCAGCTGGCGCGCCATCTGACCCTGCTGCTGGCCCCGGTGCTCTGCCACACGGCGGAAGAGGTCTGGGGCCACCTGCCCCGGCTGGAGGGCGATCCGGAGAGCGTCCACCTGGCCCTCTTGCCCGAGCCTGACGCCGCCTGGCGGGACGAGGAGCTGCTGCGCCGCTACGAAGTGCTGTTCGAGGTGCGGGAAGCGGTCTACCGCGCTCTGGAGCAGGCGCGCCAGGAGAAGGTGATCGACGTGCCCGCCGAGGCCCGGGTGGTCATCGCGGGAGCCCGGGAGGAGGCGGCCCGGGTCCTGGAGGCGCTGTCCCGGGACCTGCCGGAGCTGTTCCTGGTGGCCGAGGTGGTGGTCGAACCCGGCCCGGCGGCCGGCACCGCAGGGGAGGGGGCCGGGGGCCCGGGGCAGGCCGCGGGCCAGCCGGCCCGGGATCCGGCGGTACGGGTGGAGCGCACGGACCTGGCCCGCTGCGCCCGTTGCTGGCGGCACGTGCCCGGCGTCGGCGGCGATGCCGCCCATCCCGACCTTTGCCCGCGTTGCGCGGCCGTGGTCCACCAGCTGGAGGCGGCGGGCGCCTGAGGGGAGGCCGGCCGGACGGCGGGACGGGGGCTGGCAGGCGAAGGGGACCGGGCGGGCCGCGTCCTGGGCACCTGTCCCGCCGCCGGTGCATAGACCGTCGGTGCGGCGACCCTGCCGAACCCGGCTGGCGTCCCGACTTGCCCGCCCCGGGGTGAGCAGCCCCGGGTCCCTGGCCCCCTGGTGCGTGCACCCGGGGGCCCGCTGGCAAGGCCCGGGCGGCCCCCCGGGCAGGAGGGCCCGCCGGCCCGTCGAAGCAACAGGTCATTCTGCCGGCGGCCCCTGCCCTGGAGGGAGGGACCCGGACAGGGCGGGTCCGGGCCGCCGGCCGCCGGAGGCCCGATGGACGATGACGAAGCCTTCACAGAGGATCTCCATCAACGGTCTTGCGCCCAACGGCGTCCCTTCGCACCAGGCGGACCGTCCCGGGGCCGGCCCCTGCGCAGCCCGCTCGGGGCCGGCAAGGGACGGAGGATCCTGCGGGGCGGGACCCGGCGACGACTATGCCGTGCGGGCGGCGGAGGCCGGCCGGTGCGGCGACCCGGGCCCGGCCATCGGCATCCTGGGCGGCATGGGGCCCGAGGCCACCGTCGACCTCTTCGCCAAGATCGTCCGCGCCACCCCGGCGCGGGTCGACCAGGACCACGTGCGCATCGTCATCGACAACAACCCCAAGATCCCCGACCGGACGGCCTTCTTGCGCGGCGCGGGGCCCGATCCGGTGCCGGCCATGGTGGCCTCGATCCAGGGGCTGGTGTCCCTGGGGGCCAGCCTGATCCTCATCCCCTGCAATACGGCCCACGTCTACTTTGACCGCCTGCAGGCCGCCAGCCCCGTGCCCATCCTCCACATCATGCGGGAGGTGGCCCGGGCCCTGGTGGCCGGCGGGGCACCTGGCCTGCCGCCGGCCGGCGGCCCGGCCGGTCTGCTGGCCACGGAGCTCACGGTGGAGAGCGGCCTCTATCACCGGGCCCTGGCGGAGGTGGGGCTGGAGGTGGTGGTCCCGGCGCCCGAATACCAGGCCGAGGTGACGCGGGCCATCTTCGGCGCCGACGGAATCAAGGCCGGCGTCTATGAGCCGGCCCGCCAGCGGCTGCTGGAGGCCGGGACCCACCTGGTGGAGCGGGGCGCCCGGGTGCTGATCGCCGGCTGTACGGAGCTGCCGCTGGTGCTACGGCCCGGGGACTTTCCCGTGCCCTGGGTCGACCCGGCGGAGATCCTGGCGCGGGCGGCCCTCCAGCGGCTGCTGGGGGCACCGGCGGAAGCCGCCCGCCGCTGAGGGGCGGCCACGTACCGGCGGGCGGGGTGGTCCGGAGGAGGTTTCGTCGTGCCAGTGGGTGCTTCCGGTGAGGTGGCGGGGGGAGGGGGCCAAGGGGCTGCCGCCGCTGCTGCCGGTCGGGTTCTGGTGGGGCGCATCGTCCCCGCACCCGGCAGCGGGGTGCGGCCGGCGGAGGCCGTGTTCTTCCGCGGAGGGCGGGTGGAGGCCCTTGGCTCCGAGGCGGCGGTGCGGGCGGTGGCGGGACCCCGGGCGGAGGTGGAGGTGCTGCCCCGGGACGCGGTGGTCCTGCCGGGGTTCGTGGACGGGCACTGCCACCTGCTCTGGTGCGGGCAGGTGGCCACCCAGCTGGATCTCCGGGACGTGACCTCCCTGGACGAGCTGGAGCGGCGGGTGGCGCGGCGAGCCGCCCAGCTGCCGCCCGGCACCTGGATCGAGGGCTACGGCTGGGACCAGAGCCGGTTCGACCCGCCGGTCTGGCCGGACCGGGCCTTGCTGGACCGGGCGGCACCGCAGCATCCCGTGCTGTTGCGCCGCGTCTGCCGGCACGTCGCCGTGGCCAGCAGCCTGGCGCTGGCGGCCGCCGGGGTCCACCGGGACACCCCCGACCCCGCCGGCGGGCGTTTCGGCCGCGACCCGGTCACGGGGGAACTGACGGGTTTGCTCGAGGAGACCGCCATCGAACGGGTGGCGGCCGCCCGGCCGGCCCCCGGCCTGGAGGAGCGGCTGGCCGGTCTGCTGGAGGTGATCCGCTCGGCCCATGCCGCGGGGATCACCGCCGTCCACAGCCACGACGTCCACCAGCCGGGCGAGCTCGGGGACGTGCTGGCCCTCTACCGGGCCGCCCGGGAGCGGGGGCGGCCCCTGCGGGTCGCGCTGGACGTGGGCCGGGAGGCCCTGGACGACGCCCGCGCCTGGCTGCCTTCGGGCCACGGGGACGCCTGGCTGCGCATGGGGTCGATCAAGTTCTTTGCCGACGGGTCCCTGGGCGGGCGGACGGCGGCCCTGCGGGACCCGTACGCCGACGGGGACGGCCGGGAGCGGGGCCTGCTGCGCCACAGCCCGGAGGAACTGGCTTCGCTGGTTGCCGAAGCAGCGGCGGCCGGCTACCAGGTGGCCATCCACTGCATCGGCGACCGGGCGGTGGACGCGGCCCTGGCAGCGGTGGAGGCGGCCCGGCGCCGGGCCGGTCCGGGGCGGCACCGGCTGATCCACGTGCAGGTCATGGCGCCCGAGCACCCCGCACAGCTGGCGGCGGCCGGGGTGGTGGCCGAGATCCAGCCCCGGTTCCTGGCCTCGGACCTGGCCTTCGTGGAGGAGCGGCTGGGGCCGGGGCGGAGCCGCTGGGCCTACGCCTGGCGCAGCCTGCGGGAAGCCGGTGTACCGCTCTCGGCAGGATCCGACGCCCCCATCGAGCCGCTGGCGCCCCTGGAGGGGATCCAGGCGGCGGTGACCCGGGACGACCTGCAGGGAGACCCGCCGGGCGGCTGGCATCCCGAAGAGCGGTTGAGCGTGGGGGAGGTCCTGCAGGCCTACACGGCCGGCGCCGCCTGCGGGGCCCTGGCGGAAGGACTGTGGGGCAGCCTGCTGCCTGGCGCCATGGCCGATGCGGTGGTGCTGGGGGCCGATCCGTGGCGGGTGGCCCCCCACGAGCTCCGCCACATCCCCGTGCTGGCGACCTACGTGGGCGGCGAGCCCGTTTACCGCCGCCCGGCCGGCTGATGCCGGCCGGGCGCAGGCCGCGGCGCGCTCCCGGGCCGCTCCCGGCTCCCCGGCAAGCCCGCCGGCCCCTTGGCGGCCTGCGGGGTCCTTGCAGCCCGTTTCCCCAGGACCTCGGATGCCCCGGGACCTCCCTGCAATGTAGGAATCTGCCACGCCCCTGTTGAATTGGCTGGCGGGAAGGCCGTTCAACACCGGCCGCGATGCGCACCTGGCGTCGCGGTCCGATGGGGGTTTGCGCCATGGAGGTCACGGTCAGCGTCATCAAGGCCGACGTGGGCAGCGTAGGCGGCCACACCCGCCCCAGCGACGAGCTGCTGGCGGCGGTGCAGCAGCGGGTGGAGGCCGAGAGGGGCGGCCTGCTGCTGGACGCCCGGGTGTTCTACTGCGGCGACGACATCTCCATCCTCATGACCCACCAGCGCGGGCTCGGCGACGAGGCGATCCACGGGCTGGCGTGGGAGGCCTTCCGGGCCGGTACGGAGGTGGCCCAGCGCCAGGGGCTCTACGGGGCGGGCCAGGATCTGTTGAAGGACGCCTTCTCGGGCAACGTGCGCGGCCTGGGGCCCCAGGTGGCGGAGCTGACCCTGCGCGAGCGGCCCAATGAGGCGCTGATGATCCTGGCGGCCGACAAGACGGAGCCGGGCGCCTTCAACCTGCCGCTTTACCTGGCCTTCGCCGACCCCATGTACTCCCCCGGGTTGCTGCTTTCCGAGGAACTGCATGCCGGTTTCCGGTTCGTCATCATGGACGTCGAGCACACCGAGGGCGACCGGTCGATCACCCTGGATGCCCCGGAGCGGCTCTACGACATCGCCGCCCTGCTGCGCGACACCCACCGCTACGTCATCGCCGGCATCTGGTCGCGCAAGTACCCGGACGAACAGGCTGCCGCCGTCAGCACCACCCGCCTGCGGCAGATCGCCGGCCGTTATGTGGGCAAGGACGACCCCGTGGCCATCGTGCGGGTGCAGAAGATCTTCCCGGCCACCGAGGAGTTCGGCCCGCCCTTCGCCCTGGGCGCCTTCGTGGCCGGCGATACCCGGGGCAGCCACAACCTGCCCCTGCTGCCGGTTCCCGTCAACACCCCGGCCAGCACCTTCTTCTGCCACCCCATGGTGACGGCCCTGGGCTTCTCCATGCACGAGGGGCGGCTGACGGGTCCGGTCGACCTGTTTGCCGACCCGGTGTGGGAGCCCATCCGCCACCGCATCGTGGCGAAGGCGGTGGCCATGCGCCAGCAGGGCTTCTTCCAGCCGGCCATGCTGCCCATCTCCGAGCTCGAGTACGGCGGCATCACCGCCCGGCTGCAGCGCCTGGACGCCGAGTTCCGGGTCGAAGCAACGGGGGACTGAGCCTGGCCGGCACTGATGCGGCGAGCCGGCCCACCGGCGAGGGGATCCTGCGGCGCGCATTGCGGCGCCCCGCGATCGAGCGGGGCGCCGCAATGCTTCCATGCCCCGCCTCCGGCGCCGGGGTACCCCCAGCGGGAATCCAGCGTTGCTTAGGGATGGCCGGGACAGGCTAGAGAAGGCGAGGGCGTCCCGGCGTCCTGGATCCGGCGGGGCGGGTGGCGCCCGGTCCTGCCTCCGCGGGCGCGGGAAGGCCGGTGCCGCCTGCCCCTTCCCGCCAAGACCTGGGAGGGTGCGCCGTCCCTTTCAGGCCGGGGGCCTGGAAAGGCCGGGCACCGCGGGGGCCGGCGGCGCGCGCCGGCCGGACGGGCACGCCGGCGACGCAAGGGAGGTCGGCAGCCGTGGTGGCGGGTGGGGACGATGCCGCCGGGCCGGAAAAGCCCGGCCGCGCCATGGGGTCCGGGTTGGCCGGTGGCCGGGACGGGCGGCCTGCCGTGGGCCGGTTCCTCCCGTCCGGCGGCGCCGCCCGACGGCCCCGGACCGGGGCGGGAGCGCCCCGGAGTGCCCCTCGGGGGCCCAAGGAGCGGGGCGGCCGCCGTCTCCGGGACGGTGCCCGCCGGGCATCCCGCTCCTTCCGCCCGGGAGAGCCGGCGCCGGCTCCCGTCAGCCGGCGCAGCGCCGCCGGGGTGGCCATTCAGCGGGTGCCGGCCACCATCCCGCATTCCCCCGGCCCGGTCCCGGCCTTCCGGGACCGGTGGCCCCTTCCGGGGGCGGGGGCGGGGGCGGGGAAAGGACCGGGTGCCGCCGGGGGCAGGCGCGCCGGGCGCCCCGGACCGCCCCCTCGGGCCCTGCTGTCGGGCATCCTCCACCGGCTGGACGAACTCGCCTGGCGGTGGGAGCGGATCAGCATCGTCGAGTACCTGGCCCTTTTTCGCGACCCGGGCCGGCTCTTCTGGATGAACTTCCTGGCCGGGGTGGCCCGGGGGCTGGGGGCGGCGGTGGGGTTCACGCTGCTGGGCGCCCTGGTCCTTCTGGCCCTGCAGCGCGCGGTGGAACTGAACCTGCCGTACATCGGCAGCCTGGTGGCCGACCTCTTGCGCATCGTCCGCACCGAGCTGGACGGTGGCACGCCGGGGCCGGGCGGCGCCCCGCCCGGTCCCTGAGGGCGGCCGCCGGCGAAGAGGGGGAATGGTCCATGCGACCGGAAGTCCGCGAGCACTTCCGCAGGCGCCTTCTGGAGGAGCGGCGCCGCCTTGCCGGGGACCTGCGCTACAACAGCGACATCGGCCGGCTTTCCCAGCGGGAGTCCATCAGCGAGCTTTCCACCTACGACAACCATCCCGGCGACGTGGGCACGGAAACCTTCGAGATGGCCAAGGACATCGGCCGCCGGCGGGACATCCAGCGGGCCCTGCACGACATCGACGCCGCCCTGGCGCGGCTGGACGACGGAACCTACGGCTACTGCCAGCGCTGCGGGCGGCCCATCCCGCGGGAACGGCTGGAGGTGCTCCCGGCCACGCCCTTCTGCGCCGGATGCGCCACCGCCATGGCCGAACGGGAGAAGAAGGTGCGGGGCACCGCCCGGCCCGTGGAAGAGGAGGTCCTCTCGCCGCCTTTCGCCCGCTCGTGGCGCGACGATACCGGCGAGATCGACTTCGACGGGGAAGACGCCTGGCAGTCGGTGGCCCAGTACGGCAGTTCCGACACGCCCCAGGACGTGTGGGAACCGGCCACTTATCCCGACGTCTACGAAGACGCGGGGGACGACAGCGGGCTGGTGGAACACACCGACCGGCTGCTGGACCGGCGCTTCGAGTCGGCAGAGGACATCGCCGTCGCTCAGGAGTCCGTCAAGGCCCATCGCCGCCAGAACACCGGGGGGGACGGGGAATTCGGCCGGAGCCCCGGCGGCCAGGGGAACGGAGCGGGCCCGGCGTAGGCCGCTGGCCGGAGGCCGGCCCCGGCGGAAGGAGGAACCGGACCGGACGCAGCGGTCCGGGCCCGTCCGGACCCGGGCCGCTGCCCCTGGCCCGGGCCGGTCCCACGGCCCGAGGAGGCCGCCGGTCCCGGTTCCGGCGGGTCCGAGTCGCGGGCGGGCCGGCAGGGATGACGGCAGGCATGGGGAATGTGATGGAGGAGAGCAGCCCGAAAGATCCCCGGCAGCCGCCAGGCAACCGCTACAGGAGGCAACGGCTTGCTACCCATCTGGACCGCCCTCTTGGTACTGGCCGCCGACCAGGCGACCAAGGCCTGGGTCCTGGCCCGGATCGCGCCCTGGGGCACCGTGCCGGTCCTTCCCGGTGTGGTGCAGTGGACCTACGTCCAGAACCGGGGCGCCGCCTTTGGTCTCCTGCAGAACCAGACCCTCTTCTTCATCGTGGTGGCCGTGGTGGTCATCGCCGCCATCCTCTACTGGCTGCCCCGGCTGCCCGGCCGGGCGGGGTCGGCCCGGCTGGCCCTGGGCCTGCAGCTGGGGGGCGCCGTTGGCAACCTGATCGACCGGTTGCGCTGGGGATACGTGGTCGACTTCGTCGACCTGGAGTTCTGGCCGCTGCACCGCTGGCCGGTCTTCAACGTGGCCGATGCCGCGATCGTCACCGGCACCGCCCTCCTGGTCCTCTGGCTGCTGGCAGACCGTGACGCGGCGCCGGATCCGGTGCAGGGGCCGGGGGGAGGGGGGAACTGAGCGCCTATGGCCGATGACCCACCCGTAGCCGGGCGTGCGCCCCGCACAGCGGTGTTCGTCGTCCCCGGCTCGGCGGCCGGGGAGCGGCTGGACGTCTTCCTGGCCGAGCAGGACGGCCTCGACCTGACCCGGTCGGCCATTCAACGGCTGATCCGCAGCCACCGGGTCTGGGTCAACGGCCGCACCGCCCGGCCCAGCCGGCGGCTGGAACCCGGAGAAGAGGTGGTCATCGAGCTGCCGGAACCCGCGCCCTCGGGTGTGGTGCCCGAGGCGCTGCCCCTGGACGTGGTCTACGAGGACCCTGACGTGGTGGTGCTGAACAAGCCGCGGGGCTGGGTGGTCCACCCGGCGCCGGGCCACCCCCAGGGTACCCTGGCCAACGCCCTTCTGGCCCGGTATCCCGAGATGGAGGGGGTCGGGGGCCCGGGACGGCCTGGCATCGTCCACCGCCTGGACCGCGACACCACGGGGCTCTTGGTGGTGGCCCGCAGCCCCCTTGCGTACCGGGAGCTGGTACGGCAGATCAAAGAACGGCGGGTCCACCGCGAGTACCTGGCCCTGGTGCGGGGCTGGCCCGAGGTGCGGGAGGGCACGGTGGAGGCGCCCATCGGCCGCCATCCGGCCGATCGGACCCGGATGACCGTGCTGACCACCGGAGGTCGGCCGGCGCGCACCCACTTTGCCGTGGTGGAACAGGTGGGCCGGTACACCTTGTTGCGCTGCTGGCTGGACACCGGCCGGACCCACCAGATCCGGGTCCACCTGGCCTTCATCGGCCTGCCGGTGGCGGGGGATCCGGTCTATGGCGGCCGCCGCGCCCAGGGCGAGCTGGGTCTCGAGGGGCAGGCCCTGCATGCGACCCGCCTGGCCTTTGCCCACCCGCGGGACGGCCGGCCCATGGACTTCACGGTGCCGCCGCCGGCCGACTTCCTCGCGGCCCTGGAGCGGGCCCGGGCGGGCGCAGAGGGTTGACGGACCGGCGGGCCGGGGCCGGTCGGGGCCTGCGAGCCGGCGGGTACGCCGCCCACGCCGGGCACCCGGCCCGGCGCCGAGCACCCCAACGGGAGGGAAGTCCATGGCAGGAGGACTGAAAGAAAAGGCGCGCATCATGGACAAGGAGGCCCTGCGCCGCGCCCTGGTGCGCATCGCCCATGAGATCGTGGAGCGGAACCGCGATCTGGACCAGGTGGTCTTCATCGGCATCCGCCGCCGTGGCGTGCCCATCGCCCAGCGGCTGGCGCGGGCCATTGCCGAGTTCGAAGGCAAGGAGCTGCCGGTGGGCATCCTGGACATCACCCTGTACCGCGACGACCTGTCGCGCCTCAGCGAGAAGCCGACGGTGAACAACACCGACGTTCCCTTCTCCATCGAGGGCAAGCACATCATCCTCTGTGACGACGTCCTCTACACCGGCCGCACCATCCGGGCGGCTCTGGACGCCCTGGTGGACCTGGGCCGCCCCGCTACGGTCCAGCTGGCGGTGCTGGTCGACCGCGGCCACCGGGAGATCCCCATTCGCGCCGACTACGTGGGGAAGAACGTGCCTACCTCCCGGCGGGAGGTCATCGAGTGCCGCCTGGAGGAGGTGGACGGCGTCGACGAGGTCTGGATCATGGAACAGCCCTAGGTGCCCGCACAGCGGCAAGGGCGGGGGCCCGGGTGGGGCGCGGGCAAGGGCCCGGCCTGGGCTCGGGCAGCCGCCGGTCCGGTGGCAGGGCCCGGGCGCAGGGCCAGGCAGCAGGGCTGGGAGCAGGGAAAAGGCACAGTAGGGGAGCAGGGAAGAGGCGCAGGAAGCGGTCTGGGGCTCATGCCCGGGGTGGCTCCGCCCGGGCAAGCCCCGCCCCGAGGCGCAGCAGCGCCAGGGCCGTGGCCGCCGCCGCCTCCACGTTGCGGCCGGCCTGGGCGATGGCCTGCCGCACCGGCACGGGCCCGGGGGTCGCCGCCAGAAGGGCGGCGACCCCCGCTTCCTTCAGGGCCGGTTCCACCGCCGGGTCGACGGCGCCGGAGATCACCACCACGGGGCGCCCGTACCGGCGGGCCCGGGCAGCCACCCGGGCCACCAGCTTGCCCGCCAGGGTCTGGGAATCGGTGCGGCCTTCCCCCGTCAGCACCAGGTCGGCGTCTTCCAGGTGACGGTCGAAGCCGGCGGCGTCCATCACCAGCTCGGCACCGGGCCGGAGCCGGGCGTCCAGGAAAGCGACCAGGGCGAAGCCCAGGCCGCCTGCGGCGCCGGCGCCGGGTTCGTCCCGCCGGTCATGGCCCAGGGTGCGGGCCGCCACGTCTGCCAGGCGTACCAGTCCCGACTCCAGGATCTCCACCTGCTCGGGGGTGGCACCCTTCTGGGGGGCGTACACGCGGGCGGCGCCGCGAGGGCCCGTCAGGGGATTGTCCACATCGCACGCCACCTGGATGGCGACCTTGCGCAGCCGCGGATCCAGGCCGTCAAGGTCGATCCGTTCCAGGCGGGTCAAGGCGCCGCCCCCGGGCGGGAGCGGCCGCCCGGCGCCGTCCAGGAACCGGGCTCCCAGGGCCGCCAGCATGCCCGTGCCGCCGTCGGTGGTGGCGCTGCCGCCGATGGCAACCAGGAGCCGGCGGCAGCCATGGTCCAGGGCGTCCCGGATCAGCTCCCCCGTGCCGGTGGTGGTGGCCTCCAGGGGCCGGCGCTTGCCGGGGGGCACCAGGAGCAGCCCCGAGGCGGCGGCCATCTCTACCACCGCCGTCTGGCCGTCACCGAGAAGACCCCACCGGGCCTCCACGGGTTCCCCCAGGGGCCCCGTCACCCGGCACCGTATCCAGCGGCCGCCCGTGGCGCGAACCAATACCGCCGCGGTGCCCTCGCCCCCGTCAGCCAGCGGCAGCTGGGTGGCCGCCGCCCCGGGCCAGCCGCGGGCCACGCCGCGGGCCATGGCGGCCGCGGCCTCCTCCGCCGTGAGGCTGCCCTTGAAGGAGTCCGGCGCCACCAGCACCCGCGGGGGCACCGGGCCCGCGGCCCCGCCCAACCTTCCGGATTCGGATGCAGTTGCCTGGACCATGATCGATTCGGTTGCCTGCACCATGGTCCACCCTCCCCCGCCCGTGGCTGTCCCGGTCCCGCTGCCTTCCGGTGCCCGCCCCCGGCCGGGTCCCCGCCGCTTCCTGCCGCGCCGCCAAGACCCCCGGCCGCTGGTGCAGGGCCGTCGCGGCAGGGTGGGGCCGCCGCGGGTGGCACGGTCATCCTTGCCGCCTCCGCCCAGCGGCCGCGGGCCCTCCGCCCCCTTCCAGGGCCGTGGCGGGGGACGGGGCCCCGTCACCGCCGGGCTTCTCCGGGCCGTCGCCGTCCCCGGCGCCCCCTGCTCCGGGCTCCCCGCCGCGGTCAGCAGCGGACGCCCCATCCAGCCGGGGAGGAAGACCCTCCGGATCGGGGGACACGAACAAGGTGCGAGCGTACTCGTAGCGGACGAAGCCGGGCCGGGCGCCCTTGGGCTTGCGCACGTGGCGCGCTTCGGTGTAGTCCACGGCCACCCGGCCCGAGCTCCGGGCCCTGCTGTGGTAGGCCGCCACCCGCGCCGCCGCCTCCAGCGCCTCCGGCGACGGCTCCGCCTCGCGGTGGGCCAGCCGCAAAAGCACGTGGGAACCCGGCACCTGCCGGGCATGCAGCCAGATGTCCCAAGGGTTGGCGACCCGGGTGACAAGGGCGTCGTTCTGCCGGTTATTGCGTCCCGCCAGGATGAGCTCACCCCCCGGCCCGCGGTAGCGGAGGAACCCGGCCCCTCCGTCGCCGGCACGCCGGGCCCGGGAGAGCGGGACTCCCGTGGTCGCCGCGGCCGCAGGACCGGCCGGGCCCCGGTCCCGGCCGCGCCCGGGATCCGCACCCCGGGGGCTTGACCCCTTCGCTGCCGGGAGAGGCTGGGCGGCCAGGTTCGCAAAGGCCGGGGCGTAGCCCTGCTCCGCCAGTTCGGCGGCGATGGCCTCCAGGTCGCCGGCGGAGACGGCCTCGGCCAGGGCCTGTTCCACCGACTCCAGGTACGCCACCTCCTCCCGGGCGGCCTCCAGCAGGGCCGCCGCCTGTTCCCGGCCGCGCCGGGCCTTCTGGTACAGGCGGAAGTAGCGCTGGGCGTTCTCCTGAGGGCTCAGGGCCGGGTCCAGGGGAATGGTCACGGTGGCGCCCTGCGGGTCGTAGTAGTTGGGCAGGGTCACCTCCCTGGCGCCCCGGGGCACCTGGCTGGCGAAGGCCGTCAGGAGCTCACCGTAGATACGGTAGGGCTCGGCCTGCTCGGTGCGCTCGAAGTCTTCTTCCCGCGCCTCCAGGCGCCGCCGGGCGCGGCCCAGGGCCTCCCGCAGCAGCTGCTCCAGCTGCTGGCGCAGGCGCTGGCGGGTCAGGGCGTCCAGGCGCTCCCGGTAAAAGGTGTCACACAGGGGCCAGAGGGCGCCTTGCGGCCGTTCCAGCCGGCCCCCGGGCGGCGGGGTGACGGGGAAGGCGGTGAGGGCGATGGCGGCCCCGGCCGGGTCCCGCACCAGCACCGGGTCGAACCGGCCCTGCCGGGCCGCCTCAAGCCACCCCAGCACCACCCTGGCCAGGGTCTCCCCCCGCCCTGCCCCCTCCGGGACAGCGGTCGCCTCCGCGGGAAGGGGCTTGCCGGTGGCCGGGTCCAGCCCCGCCCGGTGGAGGGCCTCCTGCGCGAGTTCCCGGCCCAGCACCGGCACCTGCTCCAGCAGCCTGCGCCATGCGGGCCGGGACCCGCGGGAGCGGCCGGCGGCTGCCTCGGGGCCCGGTGCCGTGACGGCCTCCAGCCAGGTTCGGCCAAGGGAGCCGGCGTCCCCGTCGGGAAGAGGCGTGGGAGCCGGCGGCGGCTGGTACCGGCTCCCCGGCAGCAGGGAGCGCGAGGCGGAGTCGGGCGTGCGCCGCAGGGCATCGAGGATGCGGCCCTCGCCGTCCGTGAGCACCACGTTGGCCCGCCGCTCCAAAAGCTCGACGATCAGGTACCGGCGCCGGGCCGGTTCGTCCGGGCCGGGGGCAACAAAGGCCAGTTGAACCCAGCGGTCGAAGGCCGGCCCCTGGTGGGCCGCCACCAGGCGCAGCGACTCCAGGTGCTTGCGCAGGAGCATGCAAAAGGCCGGCGGCGCCGGCGGGTTGGCCGGCGGCCGGGCCGTCAGGTGCAGCCGTGGCAGGCTGGGATCGGCTCCGATCAGCAGGTGCACCTCCCGCCCGGCGTACAGCCGCAGCACCAGCAGGTGGGGTTCGGGCTGGTAGATCCGTTCCACCCGGGCGGGCAGCAAGCTGCTCAACTCCTGCAGGACGGCGGCCAGGACCAGGCCGTTCAAGGGTGTCCCTCCCGTGATTTCTGCTGTTGGACCCGATACCAGGTGCGGTTCAACCCGATGCCAGGTCGGAGTAGAGCCCCTTTCACCACTATAGCGCGGCGGCCTGCTACACCGGGGCGGTCCGCGGATGGCGCTGGTCGAAAACTCCGCCCGGCCCCGCGAAGGGATTTGCCCAGCGCCGTCGAAGTCATCCATGACTCGACCGACCGGTCGGTCGGCGCCAGGCCCCCGGCCTCCAGCCACCGCCGCGGCCGGTGGCTGGAGGCCGGCCTGGGGCCGGGGCGCTGCTACCGCCGGGCGGCGGCCGGAACGGGCGGCCGGACCACGATGGGAGGGGACGCGATGCCGAAGGTCTTTCGCCGGGTTGCGGTGCTGGGGGCCGGCACCATGGGCTCCCAGATTGCCGCCCACCTGGCCAACCAGGGCATTCCCGTCGACCTGTTCGACCTCAGCCGGGAACTGGTGGAGAAGGCCAGGCAGCGCCTGGCGGAGCTCAAGCCTTCGCCGATCTACACCCGGGACGTGCTGGACCTCATCTCGCCGGCCTCCTTCCAGGACGAGGGGGATCTGGCGCGCCTGCGCGACGCCGAATGGGTCGTCGAGGCAGTGCTTGAGCAACTGCCCGTCAAGCAGCAGCTGTGGCAGCGGGTGGCCCCCTTCCTGCGGCCGGGGGGCATCTACAGCACCAACACCTCGGGCCTGTCCATCCGGGCCATCGCCAGCGCGCTGCCGGAAGAGGCCCGGCGGCGGTTCCTGGGGACCCACTTCTTCAACCCGCCTCGTTACCTGCACCTGCTGGAGCTGATCCCGACCCCCGACACCGACCCGGCCGTGGTCGAAGCCATGCGCGATTTCGCCACGCGGATCCTGGGCAAGGGGGTCGTGCTGGCCAAGGACACGCCCAACTTCATCGCCAACCGCATCGGCTGCTACGGGCTCATGGTGACGGTCCGGGCGATGCAGGAGTTCGGCCTCGGCCCCGACGAGGTGGACGAGATCACCGGCGAGAACATGGGCCGGCCCAAGAGCGCCACCTTCCGCACCCTGGACGTGGTCGGCATCGACGTGATGAAGGACGTGGCGGACAACACCCGCGCCGCCGTGCAGGATCCGGAAGAACAGGCGGCCTTCACCCTGCCCGAGTTCATGCGCCAGCTGGTGGAACGGGGCTGGACGGGCGAGAAGGCCGGCCAGGGCTTCTACAAGCGGGTCAAGCAGCCCGACGGCAGGCGGGAGATCCTGGTGCTCGATCCTGCCACCATGGAATACCGGCCGCGCCGGCGGCTGAACGCGCCGTCCCTGCAGGCGGTGCGGGCCATCGAAGACCCGCTGCAGCGGATCAAGACCCTGCTGGCGGCGGACGACGTGGCGGGGCGCTTCGCCTGGGAGGTCACCCGGCGCAGCCTGGCCTACGCCGCCAACAAGCTGGGCGAGATCGCCGACGACGTGGCCAGCATCGACCGGGCCATCAAATGGGGCTTCGGCTGGAACGCGGGGCCCTTCGAGCTGTGGGACGCCCTGGGCGCGGCGGCGGTCCTGGAGCGCATGGAGCGGGACGGCGAGCGCCTGCCCGGCTGGCTTGTGGAGGCCATCAAGACCGGGCCGGGCCGGTTCTACGTGGAGAAGGACGGTCGCACGCTGGCCTTGGCGGCGGGCGGCGAGTACGTCCCGGTGGAGGCGGACCCGCGCGCCATCGACGTTCCCCTGCTCTTGAAGCGGAACCGGGTGGTCGACCGCAACACCGGGGCGACCCTGGTCGATCTGGGCGACGAGGTCCTGCTTCTGGACTTCCACGGGCCCAAGCAGGCCATCGGCCCCGACTTCATCCAGATGGTGGAGAAGGCGGTGGCCGAGGTGGAGGCCAACTGGCGCGGCCTGGTGATCTCCAGCCACGTCAAGCCCAACTTCTCGGTGGGCGCCAACCTCATGCTGATGCTGCTGGCGGCGCAGATGGGCGAGTGGGATGAGATCGACGCCATGGTGCGCCGGTTCCAGTACGCCAACATGAAGCTCAAGTACGCCGCCCGCCCGGTGGTGGTGGCGCCGTACGGCATCACCGTGGGCGGCGGCTGCGAGGTGGCCCTGCACGGCGCCCAGGTGGTGGCGTCGGCCGAGACCTACATCGGCCTGGTGGAGGTGGGCGCCGGGGTCATCCCGGGCGGCGGCGGCACCAAGGAGATGCTGCTGAGGGCCATCGAGAACGTGCCGGAGGTCTTCTCGGGCAAGTATGCCCAGACGCCCGGGCCGGCCACCACCGACGTGATGGGCCGGGTCAACCTGCAGGTGCTGGTCAACCGGGTCTTCGAGCTGATCGCCACGGCGCGGGTGGCCCTGTCGGCGGCCGAGGCGCGGCAGCTGGGGTTCTTCCGGAACACCGACCGCATCGTGGTGAACCCGGACCACCTGATCCACGAGGCCAAGCAGGCGGTGCTGGCCCTCGACGAGGCGGGCTACCGGCCGCCGGTGCGCCGGCGCATCCCCGTGGTGGGCGACAGCGGGCGGGCCCTGCTGGAGCTGGCGGCCATCAGCATGCACTGGAGCGGCTACGCCAGCGAGCACGATCTCAAGATCGCCCGCAAGCTGGCCCACGTGCTGGCCGGGGGTGACGTGCCGCCGGGCACCGAGGTGGACGAAGAGTACCTGCTGGACCTGGAGCGGGAAGCCTTCCTCAGCCTGGTGGGCGAGCCCAAGACCCAGGCGCGGATGCAGCACCTGCTCAAGACGGGCAAGCCCCTGCGCAACTGACACCACCCTCGGAAGCGAGGTGAGCGGCATGCGTGAAGCGGTGATCGTAGCCGGTGCCCGGACGGCCATCGGCCGCGCCCAGAAGGGCGCCCTGAAGGACATGCGGGCCGACGACCTGGCTGCCCTGGTGATCAAGGCGGCTCTGGAGAGGGCGCCGGGCATCGAGCCGGGCGAGATCGACGACGTCATCCTGGGCTGCGCCTTGCCCGAGGGCGAGCAGGGGCTCAACATCGCGCGCATTGCGGCCATCCGGGCGGGCCTGCCGACCAGCGTGCCGGGCTTCACCGTCAACCGGTTCTGCTCGTCGGGCCTCCAGGCCATCGCCATCGCGGCGGAGCGGGTGATGGTGGGAGGGGCCGACATCGTCATCGCCGGCGGCGTGGAGACCATGAGCCGGGTGCCCATGATGGGGCACAACCCCTCCCTGAACCCGGCGCTGGTGGCGGAGTATCCCCAGGTCTACATGGGCATGGGCCACACGGCGGAGGAGGTGGCCCGGCGCTTCGGCGTCAGCCGGGAGGACCAGGACCGCTGGGCCCTGGAGAGCCACCGCAAGGCTGCGGCCGCCATCGACGCGGGCCGCTTCAAGGAGGAGATCGTGCCCGTCACCGTGCGCCGGGTGCGGGTGGAACAGGGCAAGCGGCTGGAGGAGACCTTCACCTTCGACACGGACGAGTGCGTGCGCCGGGACACCACCCTGGAGCGCCTGGCCCAGCTCAAGCCGGCCTTCCGCCGGGACGGGTCGGTGACGGCGGGCAACTCCTCGCCCACCAACGACGGCGCGGCGGCGGTGATCGTCATGTCGGCCGACGAGGCCCGGCGCCGCGGGCTGCCGGTCAAGGCCATCTTCCGGAGCTTCGCCGTGGGCGGTGTGGATCCCGACATCATGGGCGTGGGTCCCGTGGTGGCCGTTCCCAAGGCCCTCAAGATGGCCGGGGTGCGGCTGCAGGACGTGGATCTCATCGAGCTCAACGAGGCCTTTGCCGCCCAGGTGATCCAGGTGGTGCGCCAGCTGGAGCTGGATCCCGCCCGGGTGAACGTCAACGGCGGCGCCATCGCCCTGGGCCATCCCCTGGGCTGCACGGGGGCGCGGCAGGTGGTCACCCTGATGCACGAGGCGCCCCGGCGCAAGGCCCGCTACGGCGTGGTGACCATGTGCATCGGCGGCGGCATGGGTGCGGCGGGCGTCTTCGAATTCGCCAGCTGACCCGGGGACCCCGGAGACCTTGGAACCGGCAAGAGCCTTGGGAGGGATGAGGAGCATGGCGGATGCGCAGCCCATGCCGGCGGGCGGCGAGGCCCGCGGGCGCAAGCCGCTGGGCGCGGGCTTCCTCGTGGAAGCCACGGCGCCGGGAGACATCTTCACGGCGGAGGACCTGAACGAGGAGCAGAAGATGATCGGCCAGGTGGCCCGGGACTTCGCATGGCAGGAAGTCCGGCCCCTGATCGACGAGCTGGAGCACGGGCACCACGAGCACTCGGTCGCCCTGCTGCGGCGGGCCGGCGAGCTGGGGCTGCTGGCCGTGGAGATCCCGGCCGCCTATGAGGGCCTGGGCCTCGACAAGGCGACGGCCACCCTGGTGGTGGAGAAGCTGGCGCCGGCGGGCTCCTTCGGCGTCACCTTCGGCGCCCACACGGGCATCGGCACGCTGCCCATCGTCTACTTCGGCAACCCGGAGCAGAAGCGCCGCTACCTGCCCAAGCTGGCGACCGGCGAGTGGATCGCCGCCTACGCCCTGACGGAGCCCGACGCGGGTTCCGACGCCCTGGGCGGCAAGACCCGGGCCGTGCTCTCGCCCGACGGCAAGCACTACATCCTGAACGGGCAGAAGCAGTGGATCACCAACTCCGGCTTCGCCGACGTGTTCGTCGTCTACGCCAAGGTCGACGGCGACAAGATGACCGCCTTCATCGTTGAGCGCAGCTTCCCCGGCGTGTCGGTGTCGGAGGAAGTGCGCAAGATGGGCATCAAGGGCTCGTCCACCCGGACCCTGTACCTCAACGACGTGCCCGTGCCGGTGGAGAACGTGCTCCATGAGGTGGGCAAGGGGCATCACATCGCCTTCAACATCCTCAACATCGGCCGCTGGAAGCTGGCCGCGGGCAACCTGGGCGCCTGCAAGGAACTGATCGCCCTGGCCACCCAGTACGCCCAGGGCCGCAAGCAGTTCGGCCAGCCCATCGCCAGCTTCCCCCTGATCCAGCAGAAGCTGGCCGCCATGGCCGCCCGGACCTACGCCCTGGAGGCCATGGTCTACCGCACCGCGGGCGCCTTCGACGCCAGCCTGAGCGAGATCGACCAGGATGCCCCCGATGCGGGCCGGCAGGCCATCACCGCCATCTCGGAGTACGCCGTGGAGGCGTCCATCAACAAGGTCTTCGGGTCGGAGACCCTGGACTTCGTGGTGGACGAGGCCGTGCAGATCCACGGCGGTTACGGCTACATGCAGGAATACGAGGTGGAGCGGGCCTACCGGGATGCGCGCATCAACCGCATCTTCGAGGGGACCAACGAGATCAACCGCCTGCTGATCCCCCGCGAGCTGATGCGGCGGACCATGAAGGGCCAGCTGCCCCTGATGCAGGCCCTGTCCCGGGTGCAGAAGGATCTGGCCGAGATGTCGCCCCTGGGACCGGCCGGCGAGGCGGCCTCAGGCCCCCTGGCGGAAGAACAGGCCCTCGTCGCCAACACCCGGCGCCTGGGCCTGATGGTGGCCGGCCTGGCGGTGCAGAAGTACATGCAGCAGCTGGAGCACGAGCAGGAGCTGCTGGCCGCCATCGCCGACCTCGCCATCGAGCTGTACGCCATGGAGAGCGCCGTGCTGCGGGCCCTCAAGGCCGGCGGCTCCGGCATGCACGCCGACCTGGCGCGGCTGTTCGTGGCCGGCAGCCTGGACCGGGTGGAGATCATCGCCCGCAACGCCCTGGCGGCCATCGAGAGCGGCGACACCCTCCAGGTCCAGCTGGGCATCGTGCGGCGCCTGCTGCGGCGGGAACCCGTGAACCAGGTGGCCCTGGGACGGCAGGTGGCCCGGGCGGTGCTGGAGGCCGGCGGCTACCCCCTGGCGGCCCGCTGAGAGCGGACCGGGCCGGCGGCGTCACCGGGCGCAGGGCGCGGGAGGCCGCACGCGGGCGCAGGCCCACCACCCCGGGGCCGGCCCCACCGGAGCGGCGCGAACGGCCTGCCCGCGGCCCCGGCGGTGCCCCGGTGGCGAGGAGGCCGTAGCGCCAGGACGGCGGTTTTGTGGCGAGCGGGCCGCCGGGGGCCGCCCGAGCCCCGGCGAGGGCGGCCCCCGGCGGCCCGCTCGCCACAAAACCGCCGTCCTGGCGCTACGGCCTCCTCGCCACCGGGGCACCGCCGGGGCCGCGGGCAGGCCGTTCGCGCCGCTCCGGTGGGGCCGGCCCCGGGGTGGTGGGCCTGCGCCCGCGTGCGGCCTCCCGCGCCCTGCGCCCGGTGACGCCGCCGGCCCGGTCCGCTCTCAGCGGGCCGCCAGGGGGTAGCCGCCGGCCTCCAGCACCGCCCGGGCCACCTGCCGTCCCAGGGCCACCTGGTTCACGGGTTCCCGGGGCAGCAGGCCCCGTGGCAGGCGGCCCGGGAGAGCATCTCCGTCAGGGGTCTCCAGACGCCCCCGGGGGCCGGTATCGCTTCTCGGCGCCCCGGTGGAGCGCCCGCCCTCCAGGGGGTTCCTCCCTGGGCGGCCGGCAGCCCGGCCTCGTCCAGATCTTCGCCCCGCGCCCACCCGGCTCCGCCGGGCATCCCGGCCACCGCACCGCCGCCGGGCACCGCCTGCCAGGGCAAGCCGGCGTGACCCGGGCCTGCACCCGGGACCGGATGACCCTCGCCGCCCGGCAGCTCGCCGGCGTGGTGCCCGGCGGTGCCGTCGTGGCGGGCCCCCCCGTCCTCCGCGGCGCGGGCCAGGTACTCGAGGATCTCGCTCAGGACCCCGGCTTCCACCCGGTGACGCAACACGGCGGGCGCGATCTCCAGGACATCGGCCCGCAGCACCTGCCGGCGCCCGGCCCGGGCTGCGTAAAGGGCGGCCCCGTGACGCCAGGCTTCCAGCGCCCGCAGGCTTTCCAGCCGGAACTGGACGTAGATCTCCGCCAAAAGCTCCAGCAGGGACTCGGGAAACTCCGGCCGCCGGGCGGCTGCTTCCCGCCAGCGCCGGTCCCAGGGGTCGTCCATCGCCCCGGCGCCGGCAGGCTCCCGCTCCCCTCGCTCCCCTGCCGCCAGGGACCGGGCTGCCGGGGGCGCCTCCTGCACGGCCGCGGCCGCCGCCTCCCCGGCGTCAAACGCCCCCCCGGCCGGACCGCGCCGCACCTCGGTCATGCCGGTTCCCAGAGCGTTCCATCGTCCCTCGCGTTCCGCGCCGGTGAGCCCGGTACCCAGCGGAGCAGCAGGATCGGGTGGGGGCGCGATCCCGGCGGCCCCGGAGGCCCCGTCCGGCTCCCGGCGCGGGCCGGTCCCCGCACCGGACGGCGCCGCGGGCCGCTCTCCCTCCAGCCGGGCGGTGGATTCCGCCTCCTGCCCCCTGGTACCCGGCCCGCCGTCCGCCTGCACCGCGGCCTCCTGCGCCCCGCCCGCGGCGGCCCCTTCGGGGAGCGCGGGGGCACCACGCCCCTCCTGCCCGGGCAGCACGGCGGGCCGCGCCTCGCGCCCCGGGAGCCCAGCCGGCCGGTTCGCCCCGGTACCCGCCCAGCCGGCCCGGGCCGCTTCGGCCAGCGCCCGGGTGCGGGCCTCGCCCAGGAGCAGGATGCGCTTGACCAGCCACGGCTCTCCCGGCCGCCGCACGTCCAGCACCAGGTCGAAGCGGTCGGACAGCTGGCGGCGGATCTCCTCCAGGGGACCCGGTTCCTCGTCGGGGTTCGACGCAGCCCAGACCGCCACCCGCACGGGGATCTCCACGGGCGGCAGCCCCGTCTCCTCGATCTGCAGGCGGCCGGGCTTGGTACCCATCACGTCCAGCAGGCAGTCGGCCAGTTCGGGCGCCACGTCGGCCAGGCGGTTGATCTCGTCCACCAGCACGATGCCCCGGTGGGCCTGGGCCAGGGTGCCGGGCAAAAGGGCCGCCTCGGGGCGGGCGGGGTCGGTGAGCCGTCCCAGGTCCAGGCTGCCCGTCACCGTCCCCACCTTGGCGGAGGGCGAGATCTCCCGGAAGGGCATGGGGATCCACTCGGTGCCGTGGGCGGCGATCCGGTCCGGGGTCCAGTGGGCGTGAAGCGGGCAGTGGGGGGCCTGAGGATCGCAGTTGTAAGGACAGCCGCGGATGCGCTCGATGCGCGGCAGGATCCGCCGGGCCGCGCGCAGGATGGTGGTCTTGCCCGTCCCCCGCACGCCCTCGGCGTGCAGGTGGAGGGGTTCGCCCCACAGCTGGGCGATGATGGACATCTCCACCGCTTCGAAGAGCTGGCGATTGCCCTCGTGCCGGATGAGGGACGCGTAATCCTGCATGCAGCCACACCCCCGCCCGCCGTGATCGGCATCCCCGAACGGCGGCTCGCCGGGACCTTCGTGCCCGGACGAACCCGCCCGGTCCGCCCGCCTCGCCGCCGGGCCACCGGGCGCCGAACACCCGCCCGGAGCCGGACGTGCGGCCTGCCTCCCCGCCCGGCCACCGGGCGTTGACCGCTCACCCAGGGCCGGCCGGACCGCCCGCCCGCCGGCCCGTCCCAGGGAGGCCCCGCCGTCCGGGTCCCCTTGGGCGGCAACGGCTGCGGGTTGCCCCGGTACGCAGCCTGCGGGGCCACCAGGCCGGAACGGCGGATGCCGGCGGCGCAGGTTAGTCTGGCCGCGCCCTCAAGAAAAAAACCACCGGACCGGAAGGCCCGGTGGTGGCCACGTTTTTCCGTTGTCCGGACGCCGCCCCGCGGCCCGGCGGCCGGTGGGCCCGGGTGCCGGGCCGCCCGGCCGGCAGGCCCCTAGCCGTAGGCCGCCAGGGGCCCGGAACGGCACTGGCAGCCCCGGCCGGTCCGGCCGGTCCCTACCCCGCCGCCCGCGCCTGGGCCTGCCGCCGGGCCGCGCGCTGGCGCAGGACGTACCAGAGGGGACTCGCCACGAAGATGGACGAGTAGGTGCCGAACAGGATGCCGAAGAACATGGCGCCCGCGAAGGCCCGGATCGTCTCGCCGCCGAAGGCGAAGACGGCGGCCAGGGCCATCAGGGTGGTGGTGCCGGTCAAGAGCGACCGGCGCAGCACCTGCCGGATCGACCGGTCGACCAGCTCCTCCAGGGGCTCCTTCCGCCGCAGCCGCAGGTTCTCGCGGATCCGGTCGAAGACCACCACGGTGTCGTTGATCGAGTAGCCGAACACCGTCAGGACGGCGGCGATGAAGGAGGAGTCGACCTGCCACTGCAGGAGGGCAAAGAGGCCGACCACCATGAACACGTCGTGCAGCATGGCCAGGATGGCTGCCACCGCGAACCAGAACTCGAAGCGCACCGTCATGTAGACGATCATCCCGACGGTGGCCAGCCCCAGGGCCAGCAGGCCCTTTTCCTTGATCTCGCGCCCGATCACCGGGCTGATGCTGTCGAACTGCTCTAGCTGGACCGGTGCCACCTGCGTGCCCAGGGCCTCCAGCACCTTCTGCTGGGTGGCCTGGTCCACGTGGGGGGTGCGGACCAGGGCGACCTTGCCGCCCTCCGCCAGCTGGACGATGGCGTCGTCCAGGCCCTGTTCCTCCAGCACCGACCGCACCGGGCCCGCTTCTACCGGCCGCTCGAAGCGCAGGGTCCAGGCCGCGCCGCCGGTGAACTCCACGTTGTAGTTCAGCCCGCGCACCGCCCAGGCGATCATGCCGGCGGCCAGCAAGAGCAGGCTCAGGGCAAAGGCCACGCCCCGGGTGCGCACGAAGGAGAAGCCCTTCACCGCGCCTCACCCCTCACGCCGAACAGCCGGGCGGGCTGCCGGAAGAGCTCCGAGTCCACCAGGTTCCGCAGGAAGAACCGCGTCAGGGTGATGGCGGTGAACATGCTGGCCACCACGCCGACGGCCAGGGTGACGGCAAAGCCGCGCACCGGTCCGGTTCCCAGGCCGTAGAGGACGGCGGCGGCGATCAGGGTGGTCAGGTTGGAGTCCAGGATGGCCGAGAAGGCGTTGCGGAAACCGGCTTCCAGGGCCGCCCGGATGGTCTTGCCGGCCCTGAGCTCGTCCTTGATGCGCTCGTAGATCAGCACGTTGGCGTCCACGGCCATGCCCAGCGACATGACGAACCCGGCGATGCCGGGCAGGGTCAGGGTGGCGTTGAGCCCGTAGAGGGCGCCGGCGGTGATCAGCATGTAGACGGCCAGCGCCACCACCGCCCAGAAGCCGGGGATCCGGTAGATCACCAGTATGAAGGCTGCCACCGCAGCCGCGCCGACGATCATCGCCTCGACGCTGCGCTGGAGGGAATCGCTGCCCAGGGTGGCCGACACGGTGCGGTTCTCCACCACCTGCAGGTCGACGGGCAGGGCGCCGTAGCGCAGGGCCACGGCCAGGCGCTGGGCCTCCTCGAAGGTGGGGATGCCGGTGATCTCCGCCCGGCCGTTGGTGATCACGGCCTCCACCGTGGGCGAGGAGATCACCTGCTCGTCCAGCACGATGAAGATGGGTTGGCGGTAGAACTTGCGGGTCGCCTCGGCGAACTTCTCCGTGCCCTCGGCGTTGAACTGCAGTTGCACCACGGGGCGGCCGGCCTGGTCGGCCGCCACCTGGATGCCCCCGGCCACCAGCTGGTCGCCGGTCACCACCACGCTGCCGTCGGGACCGAGGAATTCCAGGCGCGCCGTGCGCCCGATGGTCTCGATGGCCTTTTGGGGATCGTCCACGCCGGCCAGCTCCACCACGATGCGGTCCTCGCCCTGGCGCTGGATCACCGGTTCGGCCACCCCCAGGGCGTCCACCCGGTTGCGGATGATCTCCACCGCGTCGTCGATCTTCTCGCGGGTCACGGGGTTGCCGGGCTTGTCCACGCCCTGCAGCACCACCCGCACCCCGCCGGCCAGATCCAGGCCGCGGTTGATGCGGTTCTGCAGCTTGAACTCCAGCAGCGTCCACGCGGCGATACCGCCCAGGACCGCCAGGCTGGCGACCAGGGCCAGTACCGCCCGCCACCTGCGGCGCGCTCGCATGCGGCCGCCCCCTCCCTGCAACGACTTGGACCCGAAGCCGCCCCAAGGCGGCCCCGGCTCGCAGCCATACCCGCCGGCACAAAAAAGCGGCCCCGGCCGGGGTCTCCGGTGGCCGCGTCCCCCATGCGCCCCGCCCCGTCTCGCCGGGGCCCGGGTCCGGCTGGACGCCACCCCCGGGCCGCCTGCGGCCGGACCGGTCCGCCTTCGGGCCGGGCCTGGGTTCGGGCCGGGGCCCCAGGCGGGGCGCCCGCCCCGGGAACCCGGCGCGCCCAGGGTGGGACCCTCGCGGCGCTCCACGGGCGGCCGCTGCGGAAGGCGGCGGCCGGTGCCGGCGGCCGTCCCCCGCGAGCTGCCGCACGGCGGCCGGCGCCACCGCGGCCGGCGACGGCCGGCGGAAAAACCAGGGGCCGCAAAATCCGAAGCCGATTATAACACCGCACCCCGGCCCCTTGAAGCCGTGGTTTCCCAGGGGGTCCCCAGGGAACCTTGTGACCAGCGGAGGCCTCCCGGGGTCCACGCCCCCGGCAGGCCCTCGCCCCGCCGGCCGGCGCCCTCCTTCCAGGCGGCGCGCGCCGGCCCGGAGCCCGGCGCCGTCCCGGCGGAGAAGCTGCCACCAGGAGGATGGAACCATGAAGTCACCCGATCGGCCTGAAAGCCCCGCGCAGCAGGGCCCGGCCGGCGAGGCCCCCATCCCGAAGCCCGGCGCCCTGCGCCGGGAGCCCCACTTCCAGCAACCGGCCGTCCTGGCAAGCTTCCGCGACCCGGATGGCGCCCAGCGCGCGGCCGAGGCGCTGAAGGCCGCCGGCTACCGGCACGTGCAGATCGACCGGCTGCAGCCGGTCCGGGAAGAACGGGGAAACCAGTGGGACCAGCCCGTACCGGACACCCTGACGGGCGCCATGGACCGGGACCGGCGGGCCCTGGCCGCCATGTCCCCTACGGTCAGCGGCTGGTCGGACGATGAGCTGGTGGGGGACATGCCCTACCTGCTCACCGTACCCCTGGAGCCCGGACAAAGCCGGGACCAGGCGGCCGCCATCGTGCGGCAGCACGGCGGCCGGGTCTAGAGCAGGGCGCCTTGGGCCGGGCGCAGCCCGTCAAGCCCCGCTGGCCGCACGGGCCGGCACCGGCGCGGGCGGCTGCCGCAGGGCGGGGTGCACGAAGGAGAGGACCGCCGGTACCAGGAAGAGCACCGAGATCCCCCACATGGCGCCCGGCAGGGAGCCCAGGGCCTGCTCCAGCCAGCCCGCCAGCAGCGGGCTGGCCGTCATGCCCACGTAGATCAGGGCGTTGCGCGTGGCCTCGACCCGCCCCAGGTAGGCCGGGTCGGTGGCCTCCTGCACCCAGGCCACCTGGGGGGCCAGGAAGGCGGCGTTGCTCACGCCCATCAGGACGTAGGCCACCATGGCGACCTCGAAATCCCGGGTCCCCGCCAGGATCACCAGGGCCAGCCAGGCCCCCAGGTAGCCCGTGCCGATGATGACGCGGCGCGGCCAGACCTTGCCGCGCCGGGCCACCACGGCATTCCCGGCGATCATGCCGGCACCCATGGCGGCCAGCAGCACCCCCCAGCGCTCGGGAGGCACCTGGAGCAGGGCCGGCACGGCTTTCTGCATCAGGGCGTTGGCACCGTTGGCGCCCCAGGCGAAGCTGCCCATCAGCAGCAGCAGGGCCCACACCGTCCGGTTCTGGCGGTGGTAGCGCAGTCCCGCCACCACGTCCTGCCAGACGCCGGCCGCCCCCCGGGCCGGAGCCCGCCCGGCTCGGGCCCTCTCATCCAGGGCCAGGCCGGCCAGCTGCCACGCCGAGATGAGGTACGACAGGCTGTCCAGCCAGAAGGCCGGCGCCATGTACAGCACGGGATGAAGGGCGCGCCCCGCCGCAATCAGGGCCGTGGCGCCCACCGGCGCCAGGATGTCCACGAAGGAGCGGGTCGCCGAATGGTAGGCGTTGGCCTCCAAGAGCGCGTCGCGGCTGACCACCGCGGGCAACGTGCTGCGCCAGGCCGGGAAGAAGAAGGTGCTGGCCGTGCCCAGGGCCAGGGCGGCCAGATACACCTGCCACAGCTGGTCTGCAAAGGGCACCAGGAGCACCACGGCGGCGCGCACCAGGTCGCTGGCCACCATGACCCGCCGGCGCGGCCAGCGGTCGGCCAGGGCGCCCGCCAGCAAGCCGAAGACCGCCTGGGGCAAGTGCTGCATCATCAGCACGATGCCGATGGCCATGGGCTGGTGCGGAAAGCGGTCCAGCACCAGCGTGGCCAGGGCCACGGCGCTGAACCGGTCGCCCGCCCAGGACACGGCCATGGCCAGCCAGTAGCGGCGGTAGGCGTGGAACCGCTGGAGCATCTCAAAGAAACCGTACGACTTCACGCCATCTGGCGAATCCCCCGCTCGACCCAACGGACCGTCCTCCCCAATGTCTCTTGGTGCTGACCGCCATGGGATTCGGTGTCGGCAGTGACACTTCCTACCTGTTCAGGCCCCGATTTGGGGAGGGATCCCGCTGGCCTCCCGTCCCTGGCGGCACCCGCGCCGGGACCGGGCCGCCTCCGTCCTCGTCGGCGGGCCCGACCAGCAGCTGGCGGCGGTCGCCGTCCCTCCGGGTCCAGCGCCGCCGGTCGAAGTACTCCAGCAGCGGCAATGCCCACTTGCGGGTCACGCCCAGGGCATCCCGCGCCTCCGCCACGGTGAACGGGCCCACCCGCTGCTGCAGATCCGCCAGGCGGTTCCGGGCATCGGCAAGGGCCGCGGGCGTGAGCCAGAGTCCGGGCGCCACGCGCACCAGCCGGCCGCGGTGCTCCAGCAGGGCCAGCAGGGCCGCCACCTCTTGCTCCGGAAGCCCCGCGGCGGCCGCCGCGGCCTCCGGCCGGTCAGGCGGCGCCAGGTGCGCCTCGCGGTACACGGCCTCCAGGCGCTCCAGCCGGGCTTCTACGCCGGGGTCGCCACCGGGTCGCCAGCCGGGCCGGTGGAACCGGTCCTCGTCGAGGGCCAGGCGGCCCTCCGCCAGCCAGTGTTCCAGCAGCGCCTGGCCGGCAGCGGGATCGCCTCCGGCCTGCAGGGCGTGGAGCAGGGCATCCCGCCGCATGCCCCGGTCCAGGGGATGCTCCTGGTGATAGGCATGCAGCACCTCCGCCAGCCGGCCCGCCAGGCGGTCCAGGGCGGCCGGGTCGATCCAGACCCCCTGCCCCAGGGAGCGCGCCTCGCCGGCCCGCCGGGCGGCCTGCAGCCAGGCTTCCACCCGGGGTACCGGCTGGCCGGTTTCGCGGGCCAGGCCCGCCACCGTCACGGGGCGCCCGGCCCAGGCCAGCCGGGCGGCCAGGGCGCGGGCCGGTTCGTCCGCAAGAAAGGCGTCGAGCCAGCGGGCCGGGCGCTGGCGCCGGGTCCATGGCCGGCCGGTGTCGGCCACGATGCCGCCGCCCGCGGTGTGCGGGGGAGAGTAGGTGCGCAGGAGGAAGCGGTCGCCCGGGGCCACCACCAGGGGCGCCTCCAGCCGGATCGCCACCCAGCCTTCCTCGCCCGGCGCCCAGGGACGGGCGGGCTCCAGCAGGCGCACGCGGCCCAGGACCTCGGCTGCACCGGCGTGGACCCGTACCCGTTCCTGGTGGCGCAGGGGCCAGGGTGCCCGGGGCAGCCACCGGGCGCGCCCCGCCAGCCATGTGGTGGCGGCCAGCGTACCGGGTTGCAGGACCACCTGGCCGCGCTGCAGGTGGTGGTGGTCGACCCCGGCCAGGTTGACGGCCACCCGCTGCCCGGCGACCGCTCGTTCCACCGCCCGGCCGTGCACCTGCAGCTGGCGGATGCGCGCCTCCCGGCCGCCCGGTTCGATGACCACCCGCTGGCCGGCCTCCAAGGTGCCGGAGACCAGCGTGCCCGTGACCACCGTCCCGAAGCCGGTGACGGTGAAGACCCTGTCGATGGGAAGGCGCGGCAAGCCGCCGGCATCCCTAACGGGAACGCGGGCCGCCGCCTCCTCCAGCGCCGCCAGGAGCCGGTCCAGACCGGTGCCGGCCGGCGGTGCGACCCGCACCAGCGGCGCCCCCTCCAGGAACGTCCCCCGCAGGGCCGCCCGGATGTCCTCCTCCACCAGGTCGAGCCAGGCAGGGTCGTCCACGGTGTCAACCTTCGTCATGGCGATGAGCCCGTGGCGCACGCCCAGGAGTTCGAGGATGTCCAGGTGCTCGACGGTCTGGGGCATGACCCCCTCGTCGGCGGCCACCACCAGCAGCACCAGGTCCATGCCGTGCACGCCGGCCACCATGTTGTGGATGAAGCGCTCATGGCCGGGCACGTCGACGATGGCCGCAGGCCGGCCGCCGGGCAACCGGAAGGGCGCGAAGCCCAGATCGATGGAAATGCCGCGCCGCTTCTCCTCCTGGAGGCGGTCGGTGTCCACCCCGGTGAGGGCGCGGACCAGGGTGGTCTTGCCGTGGTCCACGTGGCCGGCCGTGCCGATGACGAAGGGCAACAGCCCGCCGGACGGCCCGGCGTGGGGTTCAGCGGTCGGGATCATGAATGCCATCCTTCCTCGCCAGGGCTGGTGTTTCGCGCACCGGTCTTCGTTGACACGGTGCGGCGCCGCCTCTATAATGCCAGTTGCGGTTGCACGCCGCCTTGTGTTTTTTGGAACCGCGGGCCGTAGCGCAGCTTGGTTAGCGCGCCACGTTCGGGACGTGGAGGTCGCCGGTTCAAATCCGGCCGGCCCGACCGCTCGACACGGCCGGACACGAGGCCAGGAGGCCGGACCCCGTCGGGGTCCGGCCTCCTGGCCTTCAGGCGCCCGGCCTGGTGGACCCGCCCGGTCCCCCCGGCCGTTCCCCTGCGGCCGCCTTGCGCCAGCGCCCACAAAAGAACGCCCGGAACGGGCCGCCCAGCGCCACCGTGCAGCCCACCGTCTATCCCTGGAGCCCGCTGCCCGGAAGGGCGGCACCGCCCGCTCCCACCTGCTCGCTCTCGCCGCCGCCCGCGGCGGCCGGTCCGGTGCCGGTCCGGGCCGCAGGCAAGCCTTCCGGTGCGGCAGGTCCTTCCGCGGAGCCTCCTCCGGCGCCCGCCCCCGCCGTCTCGGCATCCGCCGGCGCGCCGGATCCTGCCTGGCGGTCCCCCTGGGTGCCTTCCTCGGGGGAGAGGGCCGCGGCCTCCGGCGGAGCCCCGGCCGCAGCCGCGCCTGCAGGGGCATCCGCCGGGCCGGGCGCCTTCACCCGGGCCGGCGCCTCCGGTTCCGACGGGCGCGCGCTCAGCTCCCGGCGCGCCGCCTCCAGGGTGGGCACCAGGTTTTCGTACGTGCAGCGGCGGATGGCCTCGTCCAGCGGCAGCCACTGGGCGTCCCGCAGTTCCTCCCGCTGCACCCGGATGCCGTGGTTCAGCGCCCTCACGAGAAAGTAGTGGACCGTCTTGTCCACGTCCTCATCGCCGTCGCGGAAGCGATAGCGCACCGGCGGCAGGCGCGTCTCCAGGGCCCCGACGATTCCCGTTTCCTCCCGGATCTCCCGCAAGGCGGCCGCTTCCGGTGTCTCGCCCGCTTCGATGCCGCCCTTGGGCAAGGCCCAGTGACCGTAAGCGTCGAGGATCATGAGGACCTCTACGGCCGGCTCGGGCCGGCGGTCCCTTTCACCGGACGAACCCGGTCCGGGCGCATCCGGCCCCGGCGCTCCGCCGGCGCCTGCGGGGGCACCGGCACGCCGGTACACCACGCCGCCGGCGGCCTGCCGTTCGATCATCGCCCATCCCTCCCACCGGGCGGCTGGCCCGCCAAAGGATGGATATGCCTCATGCTATAATGGTAAACGAACCCGCCGGCTGGCAACCGCCGAGGTGAGCCCCGTGGAGGTTGGCAAGCGGATCCGGGATCTGCGCCGGCAACGCGGGATCAGCCTGCGCGACCTGGCACGCCGCTCCGGGGTGTCCAAGGCCTACCTGTCCCAGCTGGAGAACGACCCTGCCCGCAAGCCTTCCGTCGACGTGGTGCTGCGCATCGCCGCGGCCCTTGAGGTGGATCTGGCGGAACTGGTAGGACCCGCCACCGTTGGCGATGGCGCCGGTGAGCAGGCGCCCGGGGCTGGTGGACCCCCTCCGGGCGAAGCCGGCCCCCCGCCGCCATGGGAAGGGGCGGCCCGGGCAGAAGTGGCGGCGGCCGGGGATCGCACCCTGGCGCCGCTTTCCCCGGCTCCGGGTTCGTCCGGTGCTCCGCCCGCGACCGGATCCCGTGCGCCGCGGCCAGCCTCCGGGTTCGCGCCCGGCCCCCCGCAGGCCGGCCACAGGGTCCCGGAGCGAACGCCGACCCCGGAGGGAACTCCGAGGGCCCTGGATCAGCTTCCCTGGGCGCTGCGGGTCTTCTGGCAGGAACACCCCGAGGTGCCCGAGGAAGAAATCCGGTCCCTGGCCACCATCACCTGGAAAGGCAGGCGCCCCTTCACGCCCACGGACTACTGGGTCCTTCACCAGGTCCTGACGGGAATGACACGGGGACTCTAGGTGCGGCGGCCGCCGGCTCCCCCGCCGGAGGCCGCCCCAGCCCGTACCAGAGCCAGTCCAGGTCCCCGGCACAGCCCGCCTGCCAGAGCCCGACCGCTGCCGCCACGACCGCACGGGCCGTCGCCGTGGCGGCCACCGCGGGCTGGTCGGCGGTGACGCCCCCTTGGCCCGGCCCGTCCGACCGCAGGCCTCCGGCCTCCCGCAACGGACCAGCCGGGAGTCCGCCACCGGCCCGGGCAGGCGGTCCAGGCCTGCCGGGCTCTCCGATCCCGGATCCGCACGGGCCGGCTCCGGGCCCGGGCACCCCGCCTTCCTGCAGCAGCCGCGCCTCGCCGCGCCGGGCGCCCTCTTCCAGCAAGCGGGCCAGGGCCTGGACTAAAAGGGCCGTCACCGGCCAGCCGGCCGGCAGGCCCCCGGCGGCGGCCGCCTGCCGGCCCGCCGCGCGGCCCGCGGCCCGGGTTTCGACGGCCGCTTCCGCTTCGCAGGCCAGCCAGGGCAGGGCTTCCACCAGCACCTGCCGGAAGGCTGCCCAGCGCTCCCCGGCGGGAAGGCCCGGGGTCAGGTGGACCCGTGCCAGCTGGCGCCCCAGGCGGGCGGCCTGTTCCTCCAGAACGGCCCGCAGCAGGGAAGGCTTGTCCGGAAAGTGGGCGTACACCGTGCCCACGGCCACCCCGGCGGCCGCCGCCACCTGGCGCAGGCCCGTGGCGTGATAGCCCTGCTCCAGGAAGAGGCCGGCCGCCGCCCGCCGGATGCGGCCGGCGGCACCGGCCCCCGAAGAAGCGTCCCGATGCACCCGGGAGGAAATCCCCCGGACCCGGGCGCCGCCCTCTGCAGCCGCGCTCATGCCAGGGCTTCCACCGCCTGGCCCGCTTCCGCCAGGAGGGCCCGGGCGATGACCATGCGCTGGACCTCGGAGGTTCCCTCGTAGATCTGGGTGATCTTGGCGTCCCGCATCAGGCGCTCGACCTCGAAGTCCTGCAGATAGCCGTAGCCGCCGTGGATCTGGACCGCCTCGGTGGTCACCTTCATGGCCACCTCCGAGGCGAAGAGCTTCGCCATGGCGATCTCCTTGCTGGCCCGCCGGCCCGTGTGGACGCTCTGGTCGTAGAGCACGGCTGCCCGGTAGACCAGCAGCCGGGCCGCCTCCACCTGGGTCGCCATGTCGGCCAGCTTGAACTGGATGCCCTGGAAGCTGCCGATGGGACGTCCGAACTGGCGCCGCTGGCCGGCGTAGGCCACCGCCCGGTCCAGGGCCGCCTGGGCGATGCCCACCGCCTGGGCACCGATGCCCACCCGGCCGTTGTCCAGGGTGGCCAGGGCGATCTTGTACCCCTGCCCCTCGCGGCCGATCAGGTTCTCGGCGGGCACCCGGACCTGCTCCAGGATCACGTCGGTGGTGGCCGAGGCGCGGATGCCCATCTTCTTGAAAGGCTTGCCGAAGGAGAGGCCGGGCGTGCCCTTCTCCACCAGGAAGGCACTGATGCCCCGGGAGCCGGCCGCCGGGTCGGTGACGGCAAAGACCACGTACAGGTCGGCCACGCCGCCGTTGGAGATGAAGGTCTTGCGCCCGTTCAGCACGTAGTGCTCCCCGTCCCGGACCGCCGTGGTCTTGAGGGCGGCGGCGTCCGACCCCGCGTCGGGCTCCGTCAGGCAGAAGGCCCCCAGCCGTTCGGCCCGGGCCAGGACGGGCAGCCAGCGGGCCTTCATCGCCTCGCCGGCCCAGCGGTTGATCAGCTCGCCCACCAGGCTGTTGTGGACGTCCATCACCACGGCCGTCGCCGCACAGGCCCGCGCCACCTCCTCCAGGCAGATGGCGTGGGCCAGGGTGTCCATGCCCCCGCCCCCATAGGCCTCGGGGATCATCATGCCGAGATAGCCATGCTCCGCCAGCCGGCGCACGTTTTCCCACGGAAACTCGCCGGACTCGTCGTAGGCGGCGGCCCGGGGCGCCAGCTCCCGCTGGGCGAACTCCCGCACCGCCGCGCGGATCTCCTCATAGGTCGGATCCAGCAGAAAAGGAGGGCTCCCCATCTCCCTGCCTCCTCAGGTGCCGTGGAACCGAAGGGCGTCGGGTGTCGCTCCCGGAGGTGCCGGCCCCGGGCGGGCCGGTTCCTGGCGAAGGAATGCCAGCAGCCGTTCCGCGGCCTCCCCCGGGCTCAGCTGCCGCCCGGCCACGGCGCGGGCCAGCTCGTCCCAGCGGCCGCCGGCCTTGAGGCGCTCCCACAGCCGGGCCAGCACCTGCTGCCGCAGCGCTTCTTCCGCCTGCCAGCGATGGCGCAAAGCGCCCGCTGCCGTGCTTTCCAGGTGCTCCCGGTGCCGCCTTAGGGTCCGCACCAGCTCGTCCACACCCGTCCCGGCGGTCGCCGCCGCCTCCAGCACCGGCGGTTTCCACCCGGGATCCCGGGGCGCTCCCAGGTCCAGCATCTGGCGCAACTCCTGCACCGTGCGGGACGCGCCGGGCTGGTCCGCCTTGTTGACCACCAGGATGTCGCCCGCCTCCAGGATGCCGGCCTTGGCGGCCTGGACGTCGTCTCCCAGGCCGGGGGCCAGCACCACCACCACTGTGTGGGCATAGCGCATGATCTCCACTTCCGACTGGCCGGCTCCCACCGTCTCCACCAGCACCGTGTCCATGCCGGCGGCATCCAGCAGGTGGATGACGTCTCCCGTGGCCCGGGAGAGACCCCCCACCTGGCCCCGGGAGGCCAGGCTGCGGAAGAACACGCCGTCATCCACGGGCCCGTGGCTGAAGCGGATGCGGTCGCCCAGCAGGGCGCCGCCGGTGAAAGGGCTGGAGGGGTCAACCGCCACCAGCCCCACCCGCTGGCCGGTGTCCCGCAGGTGCCGCGCCAGGGCGGCGGCCAGGGTGCTCTTCCCCACCCCCGGCGCGCCCGTCAGCCCCACCACATGGGCCCGGCCCGTGTGGGGATAGATCCGCCGCAGCAGCTCGTCGGCGCCAGGGTGGCGGTTCTCGACCCAGGTGATGGCCCGGGCCAGGGCGCGCCGGTCCCCTGCCAGCACCCCCTCGGCCAGCTGGTCGGGCCGGGCGGCCCGGGTCACCGGGCCTCCCCCCGCCGGCGGGCCACGGCCTCCCGGGTGAAGGCCACGATCTCCTCGGTGCTGGAGCCCGGGCCGAAGACCCGCTCCACGCCGGCCTCCAGCAGCCGGGGCACGTCCTCGGCGGGGATCACCCCGCCCACCAGCACGATCACATCATCCCGCCCCACGTCCCGCAGGGCCTGGCAGACCCGGGGGATCAGGGTGTTGTGGGCGCCGGAGAGGATGCTCAGCGCCACCACATCCACGTCTTCCTCCAGCGCCGCCCGGGCGATCTGCGCCGGCGACTGGTGGAGGCCGGTGTAGATGACCTCCATCCCCGCGTCCCGGTACGCCCGGGCGATCACCTTGGCACCCCGGTCGTGGCGGTCCATGCCGGGCTTGGCCACCAGCACGCGGATGGGGCCGTGGGCGCCCGGCGCCTCGTTCACCGTCACCGGTGTGGTTTCCATGGCCTCTCCCGCCTCGCTCACGCTCAAAAGATCGCCCGGTCGCGATACTCACCGAAGACCTCTCGCAAGGTGTCGCACATCTCGCCCAGGGTGGCGTAGGCCCGGGCGCACTCCAGCAGGCGCGGCATCAGGTTCTCGCCGCTGCGCGCCGCCGCCTTGAGATCGCGCAGGGCCTGGCTGACCCGCCGGTTGTCCCGGGTGCGGCGGATGTCCCGCAGCCGCTGGACCTGCCGCTGCTGGACCTCGTCGGGCACCCGCAGGATCTCGGGCTGCTCTTCTTCCTCCAGGACGTACTTGTTGACCCCCACCACGGTGATCTCCCCGGACTCCACCTGCTGCTGGTAGCGGTAGGAGGCGTCCGCGATCTCCTTCTGGAAGAACCCGGCCTCGATGGCGGGGATCACGCCGCCCAGCTCGTCGATGCGGCGGAAGTAGTCCCGGGCCCGCCGCTCCATCTCGTCGGTCAGCCACTCCACGAAGTACGAGCCGCCCAGGGGATCGACGGTGCTGGTCACGCCGCTCTCCTCGGCGATGATCTGCTGGGTCCGCAGGGCGATGCGCACCGCCTTCTCCGTCGGCAGGGCCAGGGCCTCGTCGAAGGAGTTGGTGTGGAGCGACTGGGCGCCCCCCAGCACCGCGGCCAGTGCCTGCAGGGTAACCCGGACGATGTTGATCTCGGGCTGCTGGGCTGTCAGCGTGCACCCCGCCGTCTGGCAGTGGAACCGCATCTTCCAGGAGCGGGGGTCCTTGGCCCCGAAGCGCTCCCGCATCTCGACGGCCCAGATGCGCCGCGCCGCCCGCAGCTTGGCGATCTCCTCGAAGAAGTCGTTGTGCACGTTGAAGAAGAAGGAGAGCCGGGGCGCGAAGCGGTCCACGTCCAGCCCCGCCTCGATGCCCGCCCGCACGTACTCGAAGCCGTTGGCCAGGGTGAAGGCCAGCTCCTGCACCGCCGTCGACCCGGCCTCGCGGATGTGGTAGCCCGAGATGCTGACCGTGTTCCACTGGGGAACGTGGTCGGCGCAGAAGGCGAAGATGTCGGTGATGATGCGCATGGAGGGGCGCGGCGGGAAGATGTAGGTGTTCTGGGCGATGTATTCCTTGAGGATGTCGTTCTGGATGGTCCCCCGCAGCCGGTCGAAGGGCACCCCCTGCTTCTCGGCCGCCGCCAGGTACATGGCGAAGATCATCGCCGCCGGCCCGTTGATGGTCATCGACGTGGACACCTGGTCCAGGGGGATGCCGTCGAACAGCACCTCCATGTCCGCCAGGGTGTCCACGGCCACCCCCAGCTTGCCCACCTCGCCCTCGGACATGGGGTGGTCGGAGTCATACCCCAGCAGGGTGGGGAAGTCGAAGGCCACGCTCAGCCCCGTCTGGCCTTCCCTGAGCAGGTACTTGAACCGCCGGTTCGTCTGCTCGGCGGTGCCGAAGCCGGCAAACTGGCGCATGGTCCACAGCCGGCCGCGGTACATGGTGTCGTGGATGCCGCGGGTGGACGGCCACTGGCCCGGCACGCCCAGCCGCCGGGCGGCCGCCGCGCCGGGCACATCCTCGGGCCCGTAGCAGCGCTTGACCTCGATTCCCGACAGAGTCTCAAAACGCGGCCGCCGCTCCCGCCCCGGGGCCGCGGCCTCCGCCGGGGCGCCCGCTGCCGGTTCCTTCGCCATCCCGGTTCACCCCTCTCCCAGCCTCCGGGCTCCGGGACCGGGTGGATCCCCGATCCCGTCGCCTCTGCCGCCGCAACCCGGGCCGGACCGGGACGGTCCGCGCCCGGACCCCGCGCCGTGCAGGCCGGCCAGGCGGTGGCCGCCCGCACCGCCCCGCAGCCTTCCCGGCCATTTGCGGCCCAGGTCGTGCCGCCCCGCCCCCGCATGGTCCCCTTCGCTGCGGCCGGCGGGGCCAGCCGCCATCACCCTCCGCCAGAAGCTAAGCCAGCCAGCGGGCCACCTCGGGCGCATGATACGTGATGATGGCATCCGCTCCCGCCCGGCGCATGGCCGTCAAAGTCTCCAGCACCACGGCCCGCTCGTCGACCCAGCCCTGGGCCGCCGCCGCCTTGATCAGGCTGTACTCGCCACTGACATTGTACGCCACCACCGGGACCGGGAACTGCTGGCACACGGCGCGGATCACGTCCAGGTAGGCCAGGGCGGGCTTCACCATCACCAGGTCGGCCCCCTCCTCCAGGTCCAGGGCCACCTCCCGCAGGGCCTCCCGGACGTTGGCCGGGTCCATCTGGTGGGTCCGCCGGTCACCGAAGGCCGGTGCCGAGTGGGCCGCCTCGCGAAAAGGCCCGTAGAAGGCGGACGCATATTTGACGGCGTACGAAAGGATGGCCGTGTCCTGGAAGCCGTTCTCGTCCAGCACCCTGCGCACGGCCCCCACGCGACCGTCCATCATGTCCGACGGGGCGACCCAGTCGGCGCCCGCCCGGGCGTGGGACAGGGCGACCTGGGCCAGCTGCTCCAGGGTGGCGTCGTTGTCGATGCGGCCGTCGGGGGTCAGGATGCCGCAGTGGCCGTGGCTGGTGTACGCGCAGAGGCACACATCGGTGATGACCAGCAGGTCCGGCAAGGCCTCCTTGAGGGCGGCAACGGCCTGCTGCACTGCGCCGTCCGGGTCGGCGGCCTCGCTGCCGCGGTCATCCTTCTGCCGGGGGAGTCCGAACAGCAGCACCGCCCGGATCCCCAAATCATAGACCTCCCGGGCCCGCTCCACCGCCCGGTCCACGGAACGGTGCTCGACCCCCGGCATGGAAAGCACGGGTTCCACCACGTCCCTGCCGGGAACCACAAACATGGGGTAGATCAGCCGGTCGGCGGTGAGGTCCGTCTCGCGCACCAGGCTGCGGACCACGGGGGTGGCGCGCAGCCGACGCGGCCGGTGTACGGGGAACGCCATGGAAGTCACCTCGGATCCGCGTCCGGCCCCAGCCGGGCCGGTTCGTGTCCCGTCCCCGCCACAGCGGCCAGGGCCGGGCATCCCGCCGGGAGCCGGGATCTGGCCGGCCGGGACTCCGCCCCTTGGGCGTTTTAAGCCTTTCCGCCAGCCGTTTTCAGTTCGAGGAGCGCTGCCACGAGTCCTGCCGCCGTGTAGCGGCGCGGCACGCCGTCCACCGGCAGCCCCAGGGCGGCCGCCCGTTGGGCCGTGCGGGGGCCGATGCACACCACCCGGGGCCGGCCCGCCCCATCCCCTTGGCCATCACCGCGGAAGAACCGGCCCGGCCCCCCGGGGCCCGCTGCCCCGGCCAGCGCCTCGGCGGCGGAGGGGCTGGCCAGGGTCACCACGTCCACCTGCCGGTTCGCCAGCAGCTCCACCAGCACCGCCGCCTGATCATGCCGCAGCACCGTCCGGTAGACCACCGGAGCCCGCAGGTCGCCGCCGGCCGCCTCCACCGGCCGGGCGGCCGCCAGGGCGGCCCGGTCGCCCCGGGGCCAGACCACCCGCTGCCGCGGGGTGATGCGGCGGGCCAGTTCGTCCCACAACCGGGCGCCGGTGAACTCCGCCGGCATCAGATCGGGCCGGAGCCCCAAAGTCTCCCGCACGAAGCGGCGGGTTGCCTCCCCCACCACCGCCACCCGGGCACCCGCCAGGGCACGGGCATCCCGGCCCAGGGCGTCCAGCCGGCGGGCCAGAGCGGCGGCGCCGTTGCCGCTGGTCAGGACCCACCAGCTGCCTGAGGCAGACTCCAGCTCCCGGTCGAGCTCCCTCTCGCCGGCGGCGGGCTCCACGCCGATCAGGGGGATTTCCACCACCGTGGCCCCCAGCTGCCGCAAGAGCTCGGCCAGGCCCACGGCCTGTTCGGGAGCGCGGGTGACCGCCACCCGCCATCCGGCCAGCGGCGGGGCCGCCCAGCCGGCCACCGCGGCTGGCGCCCCGGTGCCGGAAGGCACCTCCCCGCTCCCCGCGCCGGCGACCGCGCCCGCCGCCCCGGATCCGGCGGGCCCGGGCAACGGCGGAGCCGCGGCGGCCGCCGCCCCACCCGGCCCACCCGGTGCCGGGGCCTCCCCGGGGGCAGGTCCGCCGCCGGGCGCGGCCAGCCGACCGGGCCAGGGCACGGGAATGAGGCCCACTCCCGCGGCAACCAGGGCTTCCATCTCCCCGCCCGGGAGACCGCCCCGAACCAGCCGGACCACCCGCAGCCCGGCGCGTGCCCACCGGGCCAGGCGCTGGGGAAGATGCTGGGGCGGCAGCCGGCCCGCCGCCTGCAGGTGTAAAGGAAGGGGCACGGAGGCGGAAACGGCCGCCGCCGGCGATGGCACCACCCACAGGGCGGCCGTGGGGGACCGCCACGCCTCGACCACCGCCTCCAGGCCGGGATCGGCCACCACCACCTCCGCCGCCTGCAGGATCCGGCTGGCCCGTACCGTCACCAGCCCGGGATCGCCCGGTCCCCCATCCACGATGTAGATCCAGCCCGGGGGCGCCCACAGGTCGGGGGCGCCGTCGTCCCCACCCCCTGCCATGGCGGAGGGCAGGACCGCCTCCTTTCCCTGCACCGGGCCCTGGTCCGGCGCAGGGGCCTGCACCCGCGGCCAGGCCGCCTCCGGGGGCACCCCGGCCCCGGCCGGCTCCCGGGACCCGGCGGGGCCGGCCGGATCCTTCCTGCGGTGCCCCTCATCCCCCGTCACCGTCACCGCCACCCGCTCCCCTTTCCCGGGGGGCCGGCCCCCCGGGGCCGCCCGCTCCGGCCGCCGGCCGCGACGCGGCCTCCACCATGACCCCCGCCTGGGCCAGGACGCCGGCAGCCCCCTTGGCCAGCAGCTGTTCCGCCAGGCGGCGCCCCGTGCCCTCCGGATCGGAAAGGGACCCTTCGCCGCGACCGGAGAGCCAGGGGCTTCCCGCGGGACCCGCCACCATGCCGTCGATGACGATCCGGCCGCCCTGCACCCGTGCCCAGGCCCCCAGGGGCACCCGGCACGTGCCTCCCAGTTCGGCCAGGAAGGCCCGTTCCGCCCGCACCGCCCGGCTGACCTCGGGCCGGTCGAGCACCTGGACCCGGCGGCGCACCGCCTCATCCCCGGCCCGGATCTCCACGGCCAGGGCCCCCTGGCCGGGGGCCGGCAGCAGTTCCAGGGGCGGCACCAGCGCGGAGATGCGCCCGGCGAAGCCCAGGCGGCGGAGACCGGCGGCGGCCAGCAGCAGGGCATCCCAGTGGCCTTCGTCCAGGCGGCGCAGGCGGGTATCCAGGTTGCCGCGGGCCGGCTCGACCGCCAGGTCCGGGCGGCGGGCCCGCAGCCAGGCTTGGCGGCGCAGGCTGCTGGTGCCCACGCGAGCGCCCGGCGGCAGGGCCGCCAGCAGGTCACGGGCCTCGCTGCCCGGCGGCTCCTCTCCGCCGGGACCCCTCACCGAGAGGCGGCCCGTCGCCGGCCGGGGGATCACCAGGGCGTCGGCCGGGTCTTCCCGCTGGGGAAAGGCCGCCAGCTCCAGGCCCTCGGGCAGCCGGGTGGGGACGTCCTTGGCGCTGTGCACGGCCAGGTCGATACGCCCCTCCAGCAGCGCCTCCTCCAGTTCCTTGACGAAAGCGCCGGGGCTGCTGAGGGCGTACAGGGGCCGCGACCGGTTGCGGTCGCCCAGCGTCGTCACGGGCACCAGCTCGACCCGGAGGCCGGGATGGTGGGTTTCCAGTTGCCGGGCCACCCATTGAGCCTGGATGCGTGCCAGGGCGCTGGCCCGGGTGCCGATGCGCAGGACCGCTGCTGTCAACCTCGTCCCTCCCCTCGCGGCTCCGGGCCGCCGGGCCGGGTCAGAACACGTGGCGTGCCGACCAGTGCGGCCCCACCACCAGGTAGTTCACCAGGATGACGGCAAAGCCCAGCAGGGACAGGTAAGCCAGCCGCCGGCCGCGCCAGCCGGCCCATGCCCGCAGGGCCAGGCAGGCGGCGTAGAACAGCCAGACGCCGGCGCTGGCAAGGACCTTCCCGTCACGGGCCCAGGGCCCCTCCCAGAGGCGGCCGGCCTGCAGGGTGCCGCTGGCCAGGGCCAGGGTGAGCAGGGCGAAGCCGCTGCCCACCAGCCACCAGCAGGCCCGGTCCATCTCCTCCAGGGCGGGCAGGTGGCGGTAGAGCCGGCTGAAGGCCTTGACCCGCAGCTGCCGCTCCTGGAGCAGGTACATGGCCGCCAGGGCCGAGGCCAGGCCGAAGGCTCCGTAGCTCAGAAGGGCGATGGTGGCGTGGAGCCAGACCCATGGACCGGCGCCAAGCAGCGGCGACCCGGCGGCGCCGGGTGCTGGCGCTGCCTGCACCTGCCCCGGAGCGGGCCCAGGCCCCGGTACCCCGGCGCCGGCTGCGGCACCGGCCGGCAGGCCGTCGGCGAGGCCGCCGCCGGGGAGCAGCGGGGCGCCCGCCGCCATCAGCACCAGCAACACCACCACGGGGGGCAGCATGAAGGCCCCCAGGGGTCGCAAGGGCAGCAGCGCCTCCAGCACGATGCCGTTGAGGATCCATGCCCAGCTCAGGAAGAACACCGATCCCTGGGGACTGGTGAAGGGGATGTGGCCGGTCGCCAGCGCCCCGCCCAGCAGCGCGGTGTGGGCGGACCAGGTCGCCCAGACAAGCCACCGGGCCGGGCCGTCCCGGGCAAAACCGGCCAGGACCCAGGCGTGCCAGGCCGCGGCCGCCAGGTAGCCCAAGGTGATGCCCACGTACCCCCACGCGAGCCAGCCCTGCACCCGGCCTCACCTGCCGCTCATGCCCGGCCGCTGCCGCTTTCCCCGGCCCGGCGGAGGGGCAGGGCCAGCACCGGGTCACCGGGCGCCGAACCGGCCGGGCCCGCGGCACCGGTGCCCCCTTCCGGTGCGGGCTCCGCGCCGTCTGCGGCGGCGGCCTGTCCCCGCCCGGCCCGGCGGCCCGCCGTGCCCTCCGGCCCGCCGGCAGCCGGCTCCGCCCCGGCCTGCCGCGCCGGCCGGCGTTCAGCGCGGCCGGGTTCGTCCAGGGCGAAGAGCTCGGTGAAAGCTTCGTCCAGGTAGACGGGGCCGCGCCCTCCGGCCACCGCCTCCTTCAGGCGCACCATGGGATCGTTCAGCAGCTTGTTGACGATCAGCCGGGTCAGGCCGTCGATGACCTGCCGGTCCCGCTCCGACAGGTGGGGAAGCTTGCGCAGGGCGCGGGCCAGCTCTTCCTGCCGCATGGCCTCGGCCTTGGCCCGCAAGGAGCGGATCAGAGGCACCACGTCCAGGCTGTGCAGCCACCCCTCAAAGCCCCGGACCTCTTCGTCGATCATGGCCTCGACCCGCGCCGCCTCCTCGCGCCGCAGCCGGAGGTTGGCTTCCACCACCGCCTGCAGGTCGTCGATGTCGTACAGGAACACCCCGTCCAACCGGCCCGCCGCCGGTTCGATGTCGCGGGGCACGGCGATATCCACAAGCAAGAGGGGCCGGCCCCGCCGGCGGCGCATGGCCTCCCGCACCATGGCGGCGGTGATCAGGGGCCGCCCGGCGCCGGTGGAACTGATCACCACGTCGCAGCGGTCCAGGGCCGCCGGTAGGTCGCCCAGGGACACCGCCTCACCGCCGTAAGCGGCGGCCAGTTGCCGGCCCCGCTCCAGGGTCCGGTTGGCCACCACCAGCCGGCAGCCACCCTCCTCGGCCAGGCTGCGGGCAGCCAGTTCCGCCGTCTCGCCGGCGCCCACCAGCAGCACCCGCCGCCCGTCCAGCTGGCCGAAGACCTTGCGGGCCAGTTCCACCGCCACGTAGCTGACGGACACCGCGTGCTGGCTGATGGCCGTCTCCGTCCGGGCCCGCTTCCCGACCGCCAGGGCCTGCTGGAAGAGACCGTGCAGCACCTTGCCACAGGTTCCCGCGGCGGCAGCCCCGTGGTAGGCTTCCCGTACCTGACCCAGGATCTGGCTCTCGCCCAGGACCATGGAGTCCAGGCCCGCCGCCACGCGGAACAGGTGTCGCGCCGCCGCGGCATCTTCCCGGGCATAGAGATAGGTCTCCAACCGGTCCGGGTCCATGCCGGCCCAGCGCGCCAGCACGTCCCGCACCTGGCGCCGGCCCTGGCCGTGGTGGGAGGCCGCCGCGTACACCTCCACCCGGTTGCAGGTGGAGAGCAGCACCACCTCGTCGACGGCCGGGCAGGCTGCCAGCTCCGCCAGGGCCGCCGGCAGGTCCTCCCCCGCCACCGCCAGGCGCTCCCGCACCGCGACCGGCGCCGTGCGGTGGTTCATGCCCAGCACCATCACGCCCATCAGGGTCGCCGCCCCTCATGCAAGCAGACGATGCCCGCCGACATGCGCCAGAAGCGGACGCCTTCCAGGCCGGCCGCCGCCATGAGGCGGGCCAGTTCCTCCGCCCCGGGAAACCCCTGCACCGACAGGGGCAGCCAGGCGTAGGGATCGGGACCCGGCCCCCGCCAGCGGCGGGCGGCCCACCGCCCCATGGCGGGGACCACCCGCTCGAAGTACCAGCGGAAGGGCACCCGGACCCAGGGCCAGGGACTGTGGGACAGCTCCAGGATCAGCACCCGGCCGCCGGGGCGGGTGACCCTGGCCATCTCGGCCAGGGCCCGGTCGAGGCCGGCCACGTTGCGCAAGGCGAAGCCCATGGTCACCAGGTCGAACTCGCCCGCCGCAAAGGGCATGTCCAGGGCGTCCCCCTGCACCAGCTCGACCCGGCCGGAGAGGCCCAGCGCCTCGAGCCGGTGCCGGGCAACGGCCAGCATGCCCGGGGAGAAATCCAGGCCGGTGACCCGGCCGGCAGGTCCCACCCGCCGGGCCAGCATGGCCGTGATCTCGCCGGTGCCGCAGGCCACGTCCAGGACCCGCGCCCCGTCCAGGGGCAGCTCCTCCAGCCGCCGGCGCAGCCGCCACTGCCAGTAGCGCCACTGCCCCAGGGTCATCAGCAGGTTCATCCGGTCGTAGCCGGGCGCAATGGTGTCGAAGAGCTCCCGGATGTACGTGGCCTTGTCGGCGCCCCGGCCCGGGGCCGGGCTCTGAGCCCCCATGCACGTCCCTTCCTCTTATCGCAGCGCCTCTTATCGCAGCGCCTCCCGGCGCCTCTTATCGCAGCGCCTCCCGCACCAGGTCGGCCACCTGCCAGGGCAGGGCGGCCACCCAGGCTCCCGCCGCCTCCAGGGCCTCGACCTTGCTCTGGTACGTGCCGCGGCCGCGCTCGATGATGGCCCCCGCGTGGCCCATGCGCTTGCCGGGCGGGGCATGCTTGCCCGCCAGGTAGGCCACCACGGGCTTGCTCATCCCCTTGATGTACTCCGCCGCTTCCTCTTCCGCGGTACCGCCGATCTCCCCCACCAGGACCACGGCCTCGGTCTCCCGGTCCTGCTCGAACATCTTGAGCACGTCGATGAAGGAGAGGCCCACCACCCGGTCGCCGCCCATGCCCACCACGGTGGACTGGCCGAAGCCGGCCTGGCTCAGCGACGCGGCGATCTCATAGGAAAGGGTACCACTGCGGGCCACGATGCCCACCCGGCCGGGGGTGTAGATCTGATTGGGCATGATCCCGATCTTGCTCTTCCCCGGCGAGATCACCCCGAAGGTGTTGGGGCCGATGATGGTCGCGCCCTTCAGCCGGGCCCGGGCCATGATCTCCATGGCATCGTGCAGGGGGACGTGCTCGGTGATGACCACCACCAGCTTGATCCCCGCCTCCAGGGCCTCCAGCACGGCGTCCTTGGTGAAGGGAGCGGGGACGAAGATGACGGAGGCCGTGGCCCCGTGCTTCTCCACCGCCGCTTCCACGGTGTCGTAGACGGGGACGCCCTTGACCTCCTGGCCCTCCTTGCCCGGCGAGACGCCCGCCACCACGCGGGTGCCGTACTCGATCATCTGGCCGGTGTGGAAACTGCCCTGGTGGCCCGTGATGCCCTGGACCACCACCCGGGTACGCTCATCGATCAGGATGGCCATTCACCGCTCCCCTCCCTGCCGGGCCAGCTCGACCGCCTTGCGGGCGGCCTCGCCCATGTCCCGGAAGGCCTCGATGCCGTGCTCGCGCAGGATCGCCACGCCCTTGTCCTCGTTGGTGCCCACCAGGCGCACCACCAGGGGCACGGGGATGCCCTGCTGCTGCTTGACGGTGACGATGGCGTTGGCCACGTCGTCGCAGCGGGTGATGCCGCCGAAGATGTTGACGAAGATGGCCTTGGGGTTGGTCGAAACCAGCACCGCCATGGCCTTCGCCATGGGCTCGACGGCCGCTCCGCCGCCCGCGTCCAGGAAGTTCATGGCCCGGCCGCCGTACTCGGCCAGCACGTCGATGGTGGCCATGGTGATCCCTGCGCCGTTGGCCATCACGGCGATGTCGCCGTCCAGCTCCACGTAGGACAGCCCGATCTCCCGCACCCGCTGCTCCAGTTCGGTGGCCTCGCTGACCTCGGGCAGGTCCTCATGGCGGAAGCGGCTGTCGTCGTCGATGTTCAGGCGCCCGTCGGCGGCAATCAGGCGGTCGCCGGAGATCACCAGGGGGTTGATCTCCACCAGCTCGGCGTCGTAGTCCCGGAAGATGCGGTAGAGGCGGGTGAGCAGGTCCGCGAACTGGCGGGCGACGGCACCCTCCAGGCCCAGCCGCCGGGCGATCCCCCGGGCGAAGTACGGGTAGAGGCCCAGGGTGATGTCCACCGGGCGCTTGACGATGTCCTTCTCGGGGACCTCCTCGATGTTCACGCCGCCGTGGACCGAGGCGATGACCAGCGGCAGCTTGCGGCCGGTGTCGACGGCGATGCCCAGGTACAGCTCCCGGTCGATGCGCAGCTTCTCCTCCACCAGCACCCGCTCGACCCGGTAGCCCCGCACCTCCTGCCCCAGCAGGTCCGCCGCCACCTGCCGGGCCTGGTCGGGCGTGTCGGCGAAGCGGATGCCGCCAGCCTTGCCCCGGCCCCCGGCCAGGACCTGGGACTTCACCGCCACCGGCCCGCCGACCTCGGCGGCCACCCGGGCGGCCTCCTCGGGCGTCGCCGCCACCCGGCCCCGGGGCGTGGGAATGCCCCGCTCCCGGAAGACCTCCTTGGCCATGTACTCGAAGAACTTCAACCGATCTCACCTCGCAGGGAGGTTGTTGGACGAACCGGCCGCCAGGCGCGCCCGGACGGCTTCCACCCGGGCGGCCGTCTCCCGGCCCACCTCGCCGGGATCCCGGGGGATCCGGGCCACCCCCGTGGCCACCGCGGCCTCCGCCACCGCGGCCGCCACTGCCGGTGCCACCCGCGGGTCCCCGGCTTCCGGGATGATGTAGCCCGCCGACAGGCGGTCCGGCTCCACCAGGGCGGCGATGGCCCGGGCCGCCGCCAGCTTCATCGCCTCGTTGATCTCCCGGGCCCGGACGTCCAGGGCACCCCGGAACACCCCGGGGAACGCCAGCACGTTGTTGATCTGGTTGGGGAAGTCCGAGCGGCCCGTGCAGACCACCTGCGCCCCCGCCGCCGCCGCCTCGTCCGGGAAGATCTCCGGCGTGGGGTTCGCCATGGCCATGACGATCGCCCCCGGCGCCATGCTGCGCACCATCTCCGGAGTGACGGCCCCCGCCCGGGAGAGGCCGATGAACACGTCGGCCCCAGCCAGCACGCTGGCCAGGTCGCCCCGCAGGCCTGCGGGGTTGCTGCGCTCGGCCACCCGCTGCTTGTACGGGTTCATCCCGTAGGGCCGGCCGGGATAGAGGGCCCCCCGGCTGTCACACAGCACCAGGTCCCGGGCGCCCATGTCCAGCAAAAGCTGGCTGGTGGCGATCCCCGCCGCCCCGGCCCCGTTCACCACGATGCGGACCCGGTCCAGTTGCTTCCCCACCACCCGCAGGGCGTTCAAGAGCGCGGCGGCGGTGACGATGGCCGTGCCGTGCTGGTCGTCGTGGAAGACGGGAATGTCCAGCTCCGCCCGCAGCCGGGCCTCGACCTCGAAGCAGCGGGGGGCTGCGATGTCTTCCAGGTTGATCCCGCCGAAGCTGGGAGCCAGGGCCGCCACCAGTTCCACCAGGCGGCCCACCTCCCGCGCCTGGACGCAGAGGGGCACCGCGTCCACCGCGGCGTAGAGCTTGAACAGGATCGCCTTGCCCTCCATCACGGGCAAGGCGGCCGCGGGGCCGATGTCCCCCAGCCCCAGCACGGCCGATCCGTCGGACACCACCGCCACCAGGTTGCCCCGTGCCGTCAGCTCGAAGGCCTCGTCGGGGTTGGCGGCGATGAGGCGGCAAGGCTCCGCCACCCCGGGCGTGTAGGCCAGGCTGAGATCCCGGCCATCCCGCAGGGGCACCTTGCTGGCGATCTCGATCTTCCCCCGGGCCTGGCGGTGCAGCGCCACCGCCTGGGCCCGCAGTCGCTCGTCATGATCGTGGGCAACCGGTCCGGCCAATGCCGTGCATCCCCTCTTGGCCGCCTGGCCCGTCCCGCCCGCCCGGCCACCGGGCTGCCCGGTCGCCGGCCCGCCCCGCTGCCGGGCCGCCGGGCCGGCGGGCTACAGTTCCAGCCTGGACAGGGTCTCCCGCACGTCCGCCGCCGAGCGGGCGAAGGCCTGGCGTTCTTCCTCGGTCAACTCGATCTCCAGGATCCTCTCGATGCCGCCGCCCCCCAGCACCACGGGCACGCCCATGAAGATCCCCGACTCGCCGTATTCTCCCTCGAGATAGGCCGAAACCGGCAGGACGCGCTTGCGGTCGCGAAGGATGGCCTCCACCATCTCGGCCATGGCGGCACCGGGGGCGAAGAAGGCCGAACCCGTCTTCAGCAGGCGCACGATCTCGGCACCGCCGTCCCGCGTCCGCTGCACCAGCTCGTCGATCTTCTCCTTGGGGAGCAGCTGGGTCACGGGGATGCCGCCCACGTGGGTATAGCGCGGCAGGGGCACCATGGAGTCGCCGTGGCCGCCCAGCACCAGGGCGTGGACGTCTTCGAAGGAGACGTTGAGCTCCCGGGCGATGAAGGTGCGGAAGCGGGCGGAATCCAGGATGCCCGACTGGCCCATCACCCGGTGCTTGGGGAAGCCGCTGACCTTGTAGGCCACGTAGCACATGACGTCCAGCGGGTTCGTCAGCACGATCAAGTAGGCGTCGGGCGAGTACCGGGCCACCTGGGCGGTGATGTCGCGGACGATGCCCGTGTTGATGTTCACCAGGTCGTCCCGGCTCATGCCCGGCTTGCGCGCAGCCCCGGCGGTGATCACCACCACGTCGGAGCCCGCCGTGTCGGCATAGTCGTTGGACCCGGTGAGGATGGTGTCAAAGGCTTCCACGGGGGCCGCCTGCATCAGGTCGAGGGCCTTCCCCTGCGGCATGCCCTCGACCACGTCCACCAGGACGATATCGGCCACCTGCTTGATGGCCAGCCAGTGGGCCAGAGCGGCGCCCGTGTTCCCGGCGCCGACGATGCTGACCTTGGGTCGCTTCAACCTAGCCTCCCCCTCTGCGACGGAACTGCGGGTGGAACCGGCCGGACCCGCCGCGGCTCAGCGGCCCCCGGCGCGGGCCGCCGGCCGGGCAGCGGGCCGTTGCATCCGCCGGGCGCTAGGCGCCGGCACCCGTACCGGGTGCCCGCGGGGCCGGTCGTGAACCCGGGGCCTGCAGGCGGCCCAGCTCCCGCTCCAGCTCGCCCAGCCGGCGCACCAGGCGCCAGACATAGGCGAAGAGCAGGCCGAACGCCACCGTGTAGGCCCAAAACAAATAAACCAGAAGTTGTTGATCCAGTTCCGGGGTGATGGGCGGCACCTTACCCCTCCTCCGTCCCGGCCCGGGCTTGCCGCACGCCATCGGCCAGGCGGGCAAGCCGCAGCCTCTGGTTGAGCAGCAGGAAGAACAGCAGGGTGAAGGCTGCCACCGCCGCCTGCAGGGCCAGGCGCATGGCCGGGTCCAGGTTCATGTCGCCGCCGCCCCGCAGGACGGGATGGATGGAGGTCCACCACACCGACGACATGTAGACGATGGGCACGTTGAGGAACCCGGCGATGCCCAGGACCGCCGAATACCGGCCCCGGGCGGCCGGATCGTCCACCGCCGCCCGGATGAGCAGGTAACCGGCGTAGAGGAACCAGAGGATCAGCGTGGTGGTGAGCTTGGGATCCCAGGTCCACCAGACGCCCCAGACGGCGCGCGCCCAGAGGGAGCCCATGATCAGGGTGATGGTGGTGAAGAGGACCCCCAGCTCGGCAGCCGACTCTGCCAGCCGGTCCCAGCGCCGCTGCGGGCCCCGCAGGTACGCGATGGAGGCCGCGAAGACGATGGCGAAGGCCAGGAAGCCGACCCAGGCCGCCGCCACGTGGAAATAGAAGATGCGCTGGACGTTGCCCATCACCCGTTCGGGCGGTGCGTAGCGAAACGCCATGTAGAGGGCCCCGACCAGCGCGCCGTAGGTTGTCACCGTCCAAGCTGCCGCCAGGCGTGACATGGCTCGCCTCCTAGCGGGCTACCACATAGTCGAACAGCAGGGCGCCGGCGACCAGGAACATGGTATCATACACCGCCAGCACCCGAAACCAAAGGGCCGCCTGTTCGGGGGCCCCGGACAGGGCGGCGCCGGCGACCTGCACCGACGCCAGCAGCACCGGTGCCGTCAGGGGGAACAACAGCACGGGCAGAAGCGCCTCCCGCCCCCGCACGGCGGCCGTCAAGGCGCCCAGCAGGGTGCCTACCGCCGCCAGCCCCGCCGTCCCCAGCCCCAGGACCAGGAGGAAGCCGTCCCAGCGCACCGGTCCCTGGAACCCCAGCCAGGCCATGACCACCGGTCCCAGCACGAGCTCCAGGGCCAGCAGTTGAACGCCCTGGGACACCACCCGGGCCAGGTAGAGGGCGCTGCGGTCGGCCGGTGCCAGCAGCAGGCCGTCCAGGGTGCCCCGGTCCGCGTCCCGGGCAAACCCCCGGCCGAAGAGAAGGACGGCGGCGAAGTAGAATGCCACCCAGACCAGACCCCCCATGAGGGGCGACAGGTCATGGCGGCCGGGATCCAGGGCGAAGGCCAAAGCCAGCCCCACCAGCAGGACGAAGGTGGCCAGGTTGGCCAGGCCCTCCCGCCGGCGCCATTCCTGGCGGAGATCAAGCTCCACCAGGGTCCTCAGGACGGTCCCCACCGGCGTCGGGGCCGGCTCGGGCGGCTGCGCCGCGCCCGCTGCCATCGGAGCCGGGGCCCCCGGCGGCAGCGGGCGCGGATCCGGCGCCGGCAGCCCCGCCGGCACGGACCGCGGTGGGCCCGCCTCGGGCCCGCCGCCGGAGCCGGAGCTGCTCGCCGCGGGTGCCCCCCCGGGAACCCGGCGCGCCGGCCGGCGAAACCAGGCCGCCGGCGGGGCCGCCAGCGGCCCGCCCCGGCGCATGGGCTGCCCACGCCAGCCAGGCCTCCAGGTCCGCCGTCCCGACGCCTGCCGCCGGGACGTCGTGACCGGACCCCCCCGCCAGCAGGAGCAGCCGGCCGGCCAGGCGCAGCGCCCGGTCCGGCTCGTGCAGGACGACCACGGCCGTCCCGCCGGCCGCCGCATGCTCCTCTACCAGGTTTTCCAGCAACCGGGCAGCACCGGCGTCCAGGCCGGTGAAGGGCTCGTCCCACAGCCACAGAAGCGGCCGGTGCATCATGGCCCGGGCCACTTCCAGCCGCTGGGCCAGCCCACGGGAGAGGTGCGCCGCCGGCCGGGCGGCGACGGCGTCCAGGTTAAGCCGGTCCAGGAGCTCCCGGGCCCGCTCCTCGGCCTCCTGGCGGGACAATCCGTAAAGGCGGCCGAAGAAGATCAGGTTCTCCCAGGCCGACAGCTCGGGAAAGGCCAGCGGACGATGCCCCACGTAGCCCACCCGGCGCCGCCAGGCGGGCTCCGCCGGCCGGGCGGGGGCACCGGCCACCCGCACCGTGCCCGCACTGGGCCAGAGCAGGCCGGCCACCACCTGCAGCAGGGTGGTCTTGCCGGCACCGTTGGGCCCCATGACGGCGCCCACTTCGCCCGGGCCGAGCCTCCAGTGAAGGGACCGGAAGACCACCTGGTCACCGTGGGCCCGTTCCAGGCCCGCCAGCTCCAGCACCGGTGCGCCGCGTCCGGGCCGGGAGCCGGGCGCCAGGTCACCGGCCGGTATGACCGGCCGGGGCGCCCCCTGCGTCACCGGACCGGCGCCTCCCCTCGAGGGGCTTCCGCCGCGACCGCCTCGCCGGCTCCCGGAAGGCGGGGGCCACCGGCCGTCCACGCCCGCCGGGTGGCCGCCACCGCCGCCTCCACCAGGCGCCGGCGCTCCTCCCGGTAGAGGGCCTCCGGCACCTCACCGGCGGCATGGGCCCGGTCCAGGTCGACGATGGCCTCGATCAAGAGCCGGCGGCGCAGCCACCAGCGGCGCGGGCCCCGCCGCCAGCGGGCGGCGCCCGCCAGCGCCAGGGCCACCACCGCTCCGGCGGCCATCGCGGCGGCGACCCCCGCCCCGCCGCCGGTACCGGCCCCGCCTGCAACGGTGGCCCCCCGGGCCCGCAAGTCACCCTGGCCCGGGAGGAGGTCGCTCCCCGGCGCGCTCCCCGGGCTGCCCGTTCCCGGTGCCGTCCCGCCACCCTCACCGGTCCCGGACTGGGGCGAGCCGCCCGCCTGCCCCGCGGCAACTCCCGGCGGCATGAGAAGGATCGTGTAGGTGCCCGCCTCCAACGGACCTGCCCGCCACACCGCCAGGTCGTTGCCCGGCATGCCCAGGTCCGTTCCCGGCACGGTGCCGGCGGGCTGCAGCCCGTTGCCGGCTGCCTCCAGCGTTCCGGCCACCGTCATCACCAGCAGCTGGTCCACGGCCGCGGGCAGGTCCACCACCAGCCGCCCCCGGCTGGCCCGGGTATCGGCAATGAAGGCATACGCGTAGTCGCGGCTTTCGCCCGGCGGGGGCGGCGACGCGTCCTCCAGCGTCTCCCCCGTCCAGCGGAGGCCTTCGGGCAGCGGCCGGGAAGGCTGGGCCAGCCGGAGCGACGGCAAGGTCAGGGCCCCGTCGGCACCGGCGCCCGGTCCCTCCTGGCCGGGCCAGCGGGCCAGCACCAGCACGGCCATGCCTTGGCCGGCGGGCTCGGGGTGGACCACCAGGGCGACCCGCTCCCAGGTCCCCGGCGTCACCGCTTCAGCCCCTGCCTCTTGCCCCCGGGGGGTGCCGGCCCCGGGACCAGCCGGCACCTGGCCGTCGCGCGGTGGGGCCCCTTCCGCCGCCGCGGCGGGGCGGGTTCCTCCTCCGGCCAGGGCCAAGGCAATCCCCAGCACGAAGACCACCACCAGCACGGTGGCGGTCCAGGCCTGCGTGCGGCGATCCCATGGCTTTCTTCCCGCCACCCCGGCGGAGGGGCGCTCCAGGCACCCCGGGCTGGGGTGCCGGCTGCCCCGGGCGGCGGCCGTCTCCTTACCAGATCTTCGCATTCCGCCGTTCCAGCCCCTAGCGTTCACGCCCTTGCCCGGGCCGTCCGGCCGGGACCGGTCCCGCCATGCGGACGGTCCCGGGCGCCTGATCACCGGGCCGCCTGGGTCCCCGCCGCCTCGTACTTGGACGGGCATTTCACCATCACCCGGTCGGCCACCAGGGTCGCGCCCTGCAGGCGCCCCTCCACCACCACGTCCACGCCGTCCTGAAGCAGGTCGGGCTTCACGCCCTTGTAGACCACGGGCAGGGTCCGGCCCGAATCCCCGGTCATGGCAAACCGGAGGGTCACCTGCTGCACGGCCCAGTCCACCGTTCCCGGTTCCACCTTGCCCTGGACCCGGACGAACCGGTCGCCCAGACCGGCAGCCTGGTCCAGGGCCTGGTCCACGGAGAGATAGTAGGTCTTGGCGCTCTGAAAACCCATCAAGGAGAGGTAGGCGATACCCGCCACCACCACCAGCACGGCCGCAGCCACCTTCACACGGATGGACAACGCCGTCACCGCCCTTGCAGGTCTAGGCACGGTCACCCGATTATAGGCGCAGCCGGGATGCCCGTACAACCGGGCGCGGGCCCGAGGCCCGCGCCTGCACCCTCGCCGGGGCGCAGCCGGCACCGGCCGGCCGCCGGCCGGTGTGCCCCGGGTGGCGGCCCGTCCTCCTACTCCTCCAGGTGCAGGGCATGCACCTCCACCTGCCGGCGGGTGCGGTAGACGTGGCTCAGGGCCAGAGCCTGGCCGTAGATGCGGTAGTAGACCCGCACCCGGACCGCACCGTCGACGGTGTAGGTCCCCGGACGCCGCCAGCGCACCGAGAACGCGGGGGCCGGGTCGTAGTCCACCTGCACCCGCTCCGTGAAAGGCGGATTCTGGATGTCCGCCTGCAGGCGAAACACGGCGGGCCGGCCGGTCACCCAGTCCTGGGGCCCCTCCAGGCGGAGGGTCACCCGGGGTGCCTGGGGTGCGGCGGCATTGAAAAGCCGCCACAAGGCCATTTCCTGGGCCGCCGCCAGCACGGCGTCGTCCACCATCCCCGGCACCGCCGCTCCTACGGCCCGCGCCACCGCCTCCGCCGCAGGGATCACCACCCGCCACCGGTGACGGATCAGCGCCCGGCCCGTGACGTCGTAGGAGACGGCCTCCACCTGATACGTACCCGCCCTGGGAAACCGGTGGGGCTGGCGGACGATGGCATGGGCGGGCAGGGGATCCACCCAGGACGAACCGTCGCCGAAGGACCAGCGCCACAGGACATGGCCCCGCTCCAGGGGCTTCCAGTGGGTGGTCTGGAAGGTGGGCAGGGTGACCTCGAAGGCGGGCATGCCGGCCGGCAGGTCCAGCACTCCCTGGCCGGGGAGCGGCGGGATCGCCGGGGACCGGTGGACGCGCCGCTCCCCGCGCCCGCCCGCCTCCGGGCCCCGCCGGGGAGCCCGCGGGAAGGGTGGGGCCGGGGGCGACCACCGCGGCCGTTCCACCGCCTCCGGGTCCAGGCCGGGACCGGCCAGCCAGGGATCGGCCGCGCCGCCGGCCGGTCCCGGATCCGGCCCGGTGCCCCCGGGCCCGGCCCATTCCGGCGCCGGCGGAAGAACCCGGCCCGCGGGGCTTCCCGGTCCCGCGGCGCCTTCGTCTTGCCAGCTGACCCTCCACGCCAGGGCGGGGGACGCCGCCCCTGCGTCGGGGTCGCCGGGCTCCGCGGGACCGCCCGGACCGGCAGCGCCGGGGCCGGACCCGGCGCCGAAACGCACCTGGGTGTAACCTGCGTCCCCGGGCACCCAGAAGACCCAAGCGTCCCCTTCCCGCTGCCCCTCCAGGAACAGCCACCGGCCGGAGGCGTCCCGGCCCGCCGCCCAGGCCACCTCCAGGCTCCCGCCGCCGGCGGCCCGCAGCTCCAGGCGCCAGTAGCCGCGCAGCAGGGGCAAGCCAGCCACCGCCCCCGCCGCCGCCGGGCCGCCTCCCGGCGCGGCCTGCAGGACCGGTGCCGCCAGCCCCGCGCCACGTGGAGGCCCACCGTCCCAGACCACCGGCGCGGCCTGGGCCACCCCCGCCACCACGAGGGCGACGGCCGCCGCCCCGGCAAGCCGGAGGGCCGCACCGTACCGCCTCCCCATCATGCCTTCCCCCTCACCGGTTCCGCCCCGGGCCCGCCGGGCCGGAGAGGCCACGCCCCGGACCGGCCGCCCGCTGGCATCGGGCCCGGCCGCGCGCCGGTCCCGCCGCTGGACGGGCCGCTCCCGGCCCGGCCTTGCCCGCGGCGGGCGGCCCCCGCCGCCACCGCCACCCCTCCCGCCCTGGTGGGTCCGGCCGGCGGGCATCCCCATCAACCATATTATGCCTCTGTCATCCATAATTTAGCAAGGCATATTACACCTGTTACGTTCAAAGCCCACCTGTGGAGCGGGGATCGGCGTACGGGATCGGTGGTCGCCGTGGCGGCGGTCCCCGGCCGCGGGCGCCCGTCGCCGCAGCGGGAGACGGGAGCGGGCGGGCCTTCACGTTAAAGAGGCCGGACCCGTCCTTTCCTGGTCTGATCTGGGGAAAGGCCGGCAGCGCAAGGCCCTCCGCTGAACAGGCCGGCCACCTCTGGGCATGCGGAAACAAGAAGGCCCCCGCGCCGCGGGCCGCGGGGGCGTAGGATCCGGGAGCGCTGCCTGGCCGCCGGCTCCGGCCGGGCGGCGAGGCCGCCCGCCGCGACCGGGGCATGCCAGGCACCCGCCCGGCAGAGGACTTGGACCTTGGCAGCGCAGCAGGGCTATTCCTCCAGGTGGCGGGCGATGAAGCCGGCCGCCGTCTCCGCCAGCTTCAGCTCCAGCGTCCCCGTGTCCCGCCCCTGTTCCCGGGAGGCGATGATCACCGCGCCCACGGGGTCGCCCCCGACTACGATGGGGGCGATCACCTCGCTGGCAAAGGGGCACGGCTTGTCCTCGTCGGCCCCGATGAGCGGCCCGGGGTGGCGGTGCCGGTCGGATGTGAAGTGCAGCACCTGGCGCTGTTCCATGGCCTGGTAGACCACGGAGCCGATGGGCTTGCCGGCGAACTCCCGCGGTGCGGCGCCGGCCACGGTCACCACCTGGTCCCGGTCCGTCACCATGGCGACCAGGCCCGAGGCGGCGGCCAGGGACTGGGCGATGCCGCTGACCATCTCCTCCAGGTCGGCGATGGCCGAGTACTTCTTGAGGATGACCTCGCCGCCCTTGTCAACAAAGATCTCCAGGGGATCACCGTCGCGGATGTTCATGCTCCGGCGGATCTCGATGGGAATCACGATCCGTCCCAGGTCGTCGATGCGCCGAACCACCCCAGTGGCCTTCATGGCGTCACCTCTTCTGCCGTGGTGTGGAAGAACCGGCCCGGCGCCCAGGCCGCGGTGCTTCCGTGGCAGCCCCATGGGCCAGGGCCAGCGGCCTGGGGCCCGCGCCACCTGGCGGCAACCGCCACGGAGCCCGGCACCGGAACGCCGGCCCGGTGCCACCGGGGCCGGCAACGAGGCGTGACCGGCCCGCCAGCATGCGGCCTTCGGGCCATGGGCACTGGTGGGGTTAGTATGCAGTCACGTCCTGGCCGCTTATTCGACAGGCCAGCCAGAGATGGGAGAAGCTGTCAGAAGGACAAAAACAGGGGAGGCGGCTTGACCGCCTCCCCCGGCGGGGTCACAAGCGCCTCGGCACCCGATCCGGATAGGGAACTTGTGACCCGCGCAGGCATACCTTGTCCCGCCGGGCGGCGCCCCACACAGCCACATCCTGCCATGGCCGGCGGTGGCCGGGATGCGGGCTGCCCGGCGGCTTCTACCGCCCCGGCGGCCCGAACCCGCCGTCGAGATAGGCCCGCACCAGGGCCTCGACCACCCGCACGCGGTCCAGCTTCTGAATCAGCACCCGCGCGCCGCGGTGGGCGGTGATGTACGCCGGCTCGCCGGTCACCAGGAAGTGGGCCAGCTGCCGCGCGGGGTCGTATCCCCGCTCCCCGAGGGCAGCCAGCACCTGGGCCAGCACCTGCCGCTCCTCCTCTTCCAGGGCGGTGCCGCCTCCCGGGGAAAGGAGGGGCAGGCGCCGGGTTCCCTCGCTGCCCACGGCGGGGATCCAGGCCGTCCCGGGCCCAGGGACAGGCGGCACCGCCGGCTCGCGGGCCGCCGCCTGCTCGTCCCCGGCAGCGGCCGGGCCACCGCCGCGCGGGTCACGGCCCCCGCCGGGGCCGGCGCAACCCGCCGGCCCCGGCGACGGCGCCGGGTGCCGGTTCACCGGTTCGTCCCCGGTGTCCCGCTTGTGTTCCATGACGGTACGCCTCCCGCCGGTGGCCGCGCCCGTGCCCGGCGCTAGAGCAGCATCTCGCCGGACTTGGGAAAGTAACCCGAGCCGATCAACGCCTCCATGATGCGGTGGACCTCCGCGAACATCGGCTCCACGTCGGGCTCCTCGCTGCAGTCCACCTGCCAGACGTACACGGCGTACGCCTCGTGCACTGCCACCCGGCCGTCGGGAAGCACCGAGATGACGAACTTCACCTCGGGGATGTTGTCGTGCTCGATGTGTTCGAACAGGATCTGCTTGATGGAGTTGGCCAGCGGCGGCACCTGCTCGGCCGACGGCACGTCGAACACGTAGCGGATCTCCACGTCGACGGTGAGGTCCGGCTGCCCCTCCTTGTGGGTGCAGTCGTCCTCTTCTGCATGATACAGGCCGCAACTGCCCCCGTAGACCGTCTCCGCCGTCAGCACCGAGTCCCAGGTGAAGCTGATCTCCGCCCGGACCCGGTGGGGCGGCTCGTCCCCTTCCGGGACGCACACGAACAGGCAGTGGCGGTCCATGGTCTGGGTCTCCACGTGGTGCTCGACGCGCCGGATCTCCAGGCCGGCGGCTTCCGCCGCGTCGAAGAGCACGTCGCACAGGTCTTCGTAACGCAACATCAGGCGGTGCCCCTTCCGGAGTGAACCACTCCCTAAGGCGTGGAGCGCCGGGACCTTTCGCCCCGGGCTCCGTCAGAGGAAAAGTATAATACTTTTGCCGGAAGGGGGGGCCGGTTTTGCCGCCCTTCCGCCGAGGAGGGTTGCTATGGCCACCCAGCCTGCGCCGGGGACGAGCCCCGGCGTCTACCTGGACAACGCCGCCACCACCCGGGCACGCCCCGAGGTGGTCGAGGCCATGGTCGACGCCCTGCAGAACCGCTTCGGCAACCCCGCCTCCCTGCACACGGCGGGGCTGGAGGCCGAGCGGCTGGTCAAGGAGGCCCGGGCGGTGCTGGCCCGTGCCCTGGACGTTCCGGCCGACGACCTCTACTTCACCTCCGGCGGCACCGAGGCCAACAACTGGGCTCTGCGGGGGATGCTGGCCGCCTACCCGCGGCGGGGGCGCCACCTGGTGACCACCGCCATCGAGCACTCGTCCATCCTGACCACGGCGCGCCGCCTGGAGGAGGAAGGCTACCGGCTCACCGTGGTGCCCGCCGACGGCCGGGGCCGGGTCGACCCCGAGCGGGTGGCCGCGGCCGTCGCGCCCGACACCGTGCTGGTCAGCGTCATGCTGGTCAACAACGAGATCGGGTCGATCCAGCCCATCGCCGACATCGTCCAGGCGGTGCGCCGGCGGCGCCCGGAGGTGCTGGTCCACGTGGACGCCGTGCAGGCCTTCGGCAAGATGCCGGTGCGCCCCCGGGCCTGGGGCGTGGACCTGCTGACGGTGAGCGCCCACAAGATCCACGGGCCCAAGGGCACCGGCGCCCTGTACGTACGCCGCGGCGTGCGCATCCAGCCCCTGCTGACGGGCGGCGAGCAGGAGGGCGGCCTGCGGCCCGGTACCCACAACGTGCCGGGCATCGCCGGCTTCGGCGTGGCGGCCCGGCTGATCCTGGCCGAGCAGCCCGAGCTGGGCCGCCGGCTGCAGGCGCTCAAGGAGCGGCTGGTGGAGCGGGTCCAGGCGGAGATCCCTGAGGTGTATGTCAACGGGCCCGACCCGGCGGAGGGTGCGCCCCACATCGTCAACCTCTCGGTGGTGGGGGCCCGGGGCGAGGTCCTGGTCCACGCCCTGGCCCAGCGGGGCGTGTACGTGTCCACCGGGTCGGCCTGTACCTCGCGGCGCACGGCCCCCAGCCACGTTCTGCAGGCCCTGGGGCTTCCGCCGGCCCGGCTGGATTCGGCTCTGCGGGTGAGCCTGGGCCGGGAGACCACCGAGGGCGACGTGGAGCGCTTCGTCGCGGCCCTGCGGGAGGCGGCCGCCGAGGTGCGGGCGGTGGCGTCGGTGCGCGCCCGCCACTAACCCGCCGCGAACCCGCCACTAACCGGCCGATTCGTCCCGGCCGGTCCGGAGGAGGCACACCTTGGATTCCGTCCTGCTTGTCCGCTATGGCGAGATCGGTCTAAAGGGGAAGAACCGGCCCCAGTTCGAGCAGGCCCTGGTCCGCCGGATCCGGCGGGCCCTGGCCGCCTGGCCCGGGGTCGCCGTCTACCGCACGCCGGGCAGGGTCTGGGTGGAGCCGCCGCCCGGCACCGATCCGGAACCCCTGCTGGAGAGCCTGCAACGGGTCTTCGGCATCGTGGCCGTGGCGCCGGCCGAGCGGGTGGACCTCCACCTGGAGGCCATCGCCGCGGCGGCCGCCCGGGCCCTGGAGGCCGCCCTGGCCGCCAGGGGCGGGGCCGGCGGGGTAGGCACCGGAGGCGCGCCGACCTTCAAGGTGGAAGCCCGGCGCTCCAACAAGCGGTTCCCCCTGACGTCGCTGGATCTGAACCGCGAGCTGGGCAGCCGGCTGCTGGCGGCCCGTCCTGAGCTCAAGGTCGACGTCCAGCGCCCCCAGATCACGGTTCACGTGGAGGTGCGCCACGACGGCGCTTATGTCTACGCCCGGTCCGTGCCGGGACCCGGCGGGCTGCCCGTCGGGGTGACGGGCCGGGCCTGCGCGCTGCTGTCGGGCGGGATCGACAGCCCCGTGGCCGTGTGGATGGCCATGAAGCGGGGCCTTGTTCCCATCTGCGTCCACTTCCACAGCCCGCCCTTCACCAGCGAGCGGGCCCGGGAAAAGGTGGTCGACCTCACCCGGGTGCTGGCGCGCTGGGGCGGACCGCTGCCCCTCTGGGTGGTGCACTTCACCGAGGTCCAGCGGGCGATCCAGCTGGAGTGCCCGCCGGAGCTCACCATCACCCTGATGCGGCGGATGATGTTCCGCCTGGCCGAGCGCATCGCGGCCCGGGAGCGGGCCCTGGCCCTGGTCACGGGCGAGAGCCTGGGACAGGTGGCCAGCCAGACCCTGGAAAGCATCCGCACCATCTCGGCGGTGGCGACCCTGCCCGTGCTGCGGCCGCTCATCGGCATGGACAAGGCGGAGATCGTCGAGCGGGCCAGGGCCATCGGCACCTACGACACCTCCGTGCTGCCGTACGAAGACTGCTGCACCCTCTTCGTTCCGGCCCACCCCGCCACCCGGCCGCGGCCCGAGCAGGCGGAGCAGGCCGAGGCGGTGCGGGACTGGGAACCGCTGCTGGCAGAGGCCCTGGAGCGCAGCGAGCGCCTGGTGGTCGAACCGGCCCAGGGGCCGTGAAGGCTCCGCCCGTAAAGAGGGGCGGGCCGGGGTCCACCCAGCGGTCCCCGGCCCGCCCCTTCCTTCTCCGGCCTGTACCCGCCGTCAGCCCGTACCGTTGGCGCTGGCCTGTCCCCCCGGGGCTCTCCCCTGGCGGCCCGCGTCGGGCTGGGCGCGGTGACGCCCCCGCCGGTTTCCCCGCCGGCGGCCGCGCCGCCGCCGGCGCCCCTCCCCCCGCTGGGGATGGGCCACGCCGTTGGCCCCGGCCGCCTCCATGCCCATGGCCGGGGTGCCGGCCGGCCGCCCACCCGCCGGCTGGCCCGCCGCCAGGCTGCTGGCGGCGGGCCGCACCGTGCCGTTGGTCCCGTGGGGTGCACCGGTGGCCGCCACCTCCCCGGCGGCGGGCCGCGCCGGTCCCGGCCGGAAGCCGCCCGGCCCTTCCACCGTCAGGCGCAACCCCTCTTCCAGGACACCGCCCAGGCCCAGGCGGTTGCCGTGGCGGTCGGTCACCACCAGCTTCCCCGCCACCGTGTCCTGGTAGACGGTCTCAGAATAACGGAGCAGTGCATGGCGCACGCTGGCGCCCGGATAGACGTCCACCGGATGGTTGTTGACAAATACCCGCACGGCCGACTTCACCACCTTCCCGCGGGCCTCGCGGCCCGTGCCGTGCCCTGTCGAAATTAACCTGAACCGGTTCCCCGCCGGTATATCCACCGGCGGGCCCCTTTTTGCCAGCCCCGTGCCCGTGCCGCGGGCCCCGCATGGCCACCCCGGGTCGCGTCCCGGGGTCGGGGCGGCATCCGGCCCGCCGCCGGCGGGAGCGCCGGCGCGGCGGCTGCGGGTCCGCCGGCCCAACGAGGAGCCTGTAACCCAATTGGTTCGTCAAGAAGGCCGCCGCGTCCTGCGCGTTAGGGCCGGAGCCCGGCCGGGGCGCGGCCCTCCTCGGGGCGGTCGTCGTGCCGGCGCCGGGGGACCCTGCCGGAGGACCCTGACCCCCGCCCTGAACCTGCTCCCTCAGACCGGCTTCCGCGCGGGCCGAGCCCCTTCCGCCAGGGCCCTGGCCGCCGCCTGGCGGACGGCCGCATCCGGGTCTTGCGCCCGGGCCCGTTCCAGGGCCTCCCGGGCGGCATCGCCCCCGATCCGGGCCAGGGCCCAGGCGGCCAGGGCGCGCAGGTCGGGCCGCGGATCCCCCAGGAGCACGCGGGCCAGAGCCGGAACCGCCGGCCGGGCCGCAGGACCCCGGTTGCCCAGGGCGACGATGGCGTTGCGCTGCCAGGCCTTGCGGCCCCGCCATGCCCCCGTCAGGGGCCGGTATCTCGCCTGAAACGCGGCGCGGCCCATGGCCAGAAGGTCCGGCAGAAGGGGAGCCGCCGGGTCCTCGGGGTCACCGGGCCGTGGCCGCAGGGCAGGATGGCCCGGCACGGCCCGGCGATTGAACGGGCACACCGCCTGGCATGCATCGCAACCGTACAGGCTCTGGCCGAGGGCAGCCCGTTCCTCCTCGTCCAGCATGCCCGGCTTCTGGCTCAAGAAGGAGATGCAGCGCCGGGGATCCAGCTGCCGCGGCGCAAGGAAGGCGCCCGTGGGGCAAGCCCGCAGGCAGAGGTCGCAGCCGGCGCAGGCATCGGCCAGGGGCTGGTCGGGGGGAAGTTCCACGTCGGTGACCAGCTCGCCCAGGAAGACCCAGGACCCGGCCCCGGGCACGATCAGGCACGCGTTCTTGCCAATCCAGCCGATCCCCGCCTGCCGGGCCCAGGCCCGGTCCACCAGCGGCCCGGTGTCCACCTGCACGGCCCACCGGCAGCCACCCGGCACCGTGGCTTCCAGCCAGCGGCCCAGCGCTTGGAGCCGCCGGGTCATGACGTGCTGGTACGAGCGGGTCCGGCCCGCCGCCGCCACATAGCCCCGCAGGGAGGGCGGCTCGCGGCGCCCACCCCGGTCGCCTGTGCCCTCCCGGGGTCCTTGCCCCTCCGCCGCCCGGCGCCGGGTGCGGGGAGGGTCGTAGGCCATGGCCACGGCCACCACCGAGCGGGCACCCGGCAACAGGCTGGAAGGGTCCGCTCGCCGGGCCGGGTCCGGATCTTCCCAGGGGGTGGCCATCCCCTGCGCCTGGCGCCGCCGCAGGAGCCACTCCAGATCCACCTGGGGGGCGGCGGCCGCCACGCCGGCCGCCACGAAACCCAGCCGGCGCGCCTCGGCCAGGAGGGCTCGCTTGAGGCCGGCCGGATCGGGACAAGCCATGGGCATCCCTCCCCTCGGGGCCCGGTCCCGGCGCGCCAGGGAGAACGCGCAAAAAGGCGGCCACCCGGCTGCCCGGGTCGCCGCCCGACCCCGTCTTTCCTTCATTGTACCGTCTACCGACCGGGGTGCCGACTCACCAGCTTGGACCGGTGGTGGGCGGGCCTCCCGCCCCTGCCAGCTGTTGTTCGGCCAGGGCGATCATCCGCCGGACCATCTGGCCGCCCAAGCGGCCGCCCAGGCGCCCGCCGATGGCGCCGCAATCCCGGGTCGTCATCTCCCCCCAGCCCACCTGGCGGATCCGGTCGGCCAGGCCGAGTTCCTCGGCCACCTCCCACTTCTGCCGGTCCAGGGCCGCGTCGTAGGCGTGGGGCGAGGCCGCGCCGGGCGGCAACAGGCCGATTTCCTGGGCGACTTCCATCTTCAAGCGGTCCAGCCCCGGCTGCGCGCCGGGAACCAGCAGGTCGCCGGCGCCGCGTCGTCTGGCCATGCAGGCACCACCTCGGGTTCGGTGTTCGGCCGCGAAAGACGGGCCATTTGTAGTGTGAGAAGGCCCGCCGGGCCGATACCCCCGATGCCTGGCGCCGGTGGGGCAGGCTGCCGTCCGGCAGGCGGCCGGCCCGCCGGGCGCCTGCCCGCTGACGCTTCAGTCAGCTCCCGGATCCCGCGCGCGAAAGGCGTACCACAGCGGGTCGAACGCCGCCACCCGGCGCCGCCAGCGACGCCGCGCCAGCATGGCTCGCCGCCGGCGAAGGACCGTCCAGGCCGCGGCCAGCAAGGCCAAGCCCCAGGCGTAGGGCCACGGCTGCCGCGCCTTGACCGCCCGGGCCGCCGCTTCCCAGGCCGTGAGCGGCTCGACCGCCGCGCCGCTGAGCAAGGGGATCCGGTCGACGACCTGGTCGCCCACGCGCACCACCAGGGTGCCGACCCGCGCGCCCTCGCCCACCGGCGCCTGCAAGGCCTGCTCCAGCTCCACCTGGCGCCGGACCGGCGGCGCCGGCTCGTCCCGAGGAACCAGCCACCGGACGCCGTAGGCGGCGACGGCCGCCACGCTGTCCTGCCGGCCGCCCCGTACCGGCACCTGCCCCACCCGCTCGCCGGCCTGCACCAGCGGCAGGGGCTCAAAGCGGGCAAAACCCCAGTCCATCAGGGCCGCCATGTCCCGGTACATCCCCGTGGGATGCGCCCCCAGCAGGACCCCGACCAGCTCGACGCCGCCGCGCTGCGCCGACGCCACCAGGGCTCCACGGGCGGCGCTGGTGTAGCCGTTCTTCACACCCGTGGCGCCGTCGTAGCGCCAGAGGAACCGGTTGTGGTTGTAAAGCACCCGCTCCGAGTTCTTTTCGGGCCAGGGCATCCGGTACTCCCTGGTTCCCACGACGCGCCGGAAGGTGGGATTGGCCAGGGCTACCCGGGCCAGGGTGGCCAGGTCCCGCGCCGAGGTGTAGTGGTCCCGGCTGGCGAGCCCGTGGGGATCGGCGAAGCGGGTGTGTTCCAGGCCCAGTTCCCGGGCGCGCTGGTTCATCCACTGGACGAAGGTCTCCACGGACCCGGCCAGGCCTTCGGCGATGGCCACCGCCGCGTCGTTGCCCGACTGGAGCATGAGCCCGTAGAGAAGCTCTTCCAGGGTCCGCTGCTCGCCTAGGGCCAGGTAGAGGCTGGACCCCTCGACGCCGAAGGCCCGCTGGCTGGTGGTGATGACCTGCTGCAGGTCCCCTCGCTCGATGGCCAGCAGGGCCGTCATGATCTTGGTCGTGCTGGCCATAGGCATGGTGGCGTCGGCGTTGCGCGCGTAGAGCACCTGCCCGGTGGCCGCGTCCACCAGGATGGCCGCCCGGGCGTCTTGGGATGGCGGCTGCTGGGGTGCGGACCCTTCCGCCCGGACCCGGGCCGCCGGGACCCCGGGGACCGCGCCCGCCAGGACCGCCAGCCCCAGGGCGACGGCAAGCAGCACGAACCCGCCGCGCCGCACCGCTTGTTGCCACGGCGCGCATCCCCCCGCCTGCCGGCGCCCTCCATGACCGCCCCTCCCCCACCGGCCTGCGGAGGGCCGCCGGTTGGTTGCAGCCGGCAACCTGCATGGCACCTCCTTGCTGCCGTACGCCGAAGACCGGTCTCCAGCCTTCGGGCGCCTGGTCCGGCGCCAGGCCACCAGCGGGCCTGGGCCGCAGCCCATCCGCTGCCCGGGCCGCGGCAAGTCCAGCGGCCCTGCCTTCCAGTCCGGCGGCGTCGCCGGCCCCTTGACGCGCCCGGCCGCCGCCCTGGCAGGGGACGCCCGGGCCACCGGCCCGCCGCCCGCCCGGACCCCACAGGGGCCCGGGCGACACGGTATATCCTTCAGGCTTTTGGCTAAGGACCGGGGCGGTTCCTCCCGCCGGCTCAAGACCCAGGGATGGTGAATCGTTCCACCGCCCCTGGCTTCGCAGGACCCCGCCCGGGTGTGGACGGCCCCTGGGGCCGGAGGCGGCGGGGCCCTGGGCTCGACGGAGGGGTGCGCGCCCGTCCGGTACGGGTGTCAGCCACGCCGGGCGGCGGCTGACGGAATGGAAGCGGGCGTCGCACCACCGGCAGGAGCGGGGTGGGGAGTCCGCATAGACTAAGGGATAACCAGGGCCACCTCGGTGGCGGCGCCCCGCGGGCCGGCCACCCCGCCAGGGCCGCCCGCTGGAGCCGCCGGCGGTGGCCGGGAACAGCGGGAGGTTGGCCTGATGGGCGCGCAGGGACAGCTGGCCATCTCCGTGGAGACCCACCCCTCGGAGTTCCAGCGGGTGCTGGAGCGGGAGCGGTTGGTCTATACCGTGTTCCGGTCGCGCCAGCGGTGGGTCTTTTTGACCGAATACGTGCCCCAGCCGGCGGCCCAGGCCGCGTCCCACTTCGTGCACCAGGTCCTCTTGCCGGAGATGCTGCTGGAGCACCTGGATTCCCGCTACGCGGCAGTCGACCCCGATGACCGGCTGCAGGTCTGGAAGCAGAGCCTCCCCCTGCTGGCCCAGCCGCCCCTGGCCCGCGGAACGGCGGCTCTGCTGCTGCCCGAACTGCTCCAGCACGGTCGCCTGAGCATTCTGGGCTGGCTACGCTTTCGCGGCGAGCGGTTCTTGCGCAGCCTGGTGGGCGAGCTGGCCCGGACAGGCTTGCAGCAGCTCTGGTTGGAGCGGGCCCTGGAGCAGTTCCTCGGCACCCTGCGCCCGGTAGAGGAGGGGCCCGAGGAGCTCTGGGTGGAAGGGCAGGGACGGGACCTGGTCATCCGGGAGCCCGGCGGGCCGCCCCTCTACCGCGAGTTTCTGGAGGGGCACCTGGACCCGCGGGTACCGCTGGAGCGGGAGGACCTGGCCGCCGGCCTGCTCAAGGCGCTAGGCCCCCGCCGCATCCGGCTCAGGGGGACCCGGCCCGAGCTGGCGGCCCGGCTGCGGGAGGCAGGCCTGGCCGTGGAACCCGGCGACGGTCCGGAGGAGGGCGCCTGAGGGCGCGGCCGGGCGGGAACCTCCGCTCGAGGCTCCCCATGCCCCTGGGGTTCGCCATGGCGCCGGGACCCCAGGCGTCGCCGGGCCCGCAGGTGCACCGGGGCGCAGTGGAGGGAAGCGGCCGGAAAGGGCGCGGGACGAAGCAACCGGCGGCGGGATACCCGCCGCCGGACCATGTGTACCCCGGTGCCGGTACCCAGGCCGCTTGGGTGTCGCGACCTAGGCCGCTTGATCCCGCCGGTTCCAAATCCAGGCCGCTCCTGCCAGGTATACCAGCCACTCGACCGGCCAGGAACCGGCGTCCACCTGTTCCCAGGCCACCTGCGCCGCCGCGGCCGCGGCCACCACGGCCACCAGGCGCAGGAGCTGGTGCCACCGCCGCCAGGTCCAGCGGCTCCGCCAGGACACCGGCCCGCCCCGCCGCGCTTGCCGCCAGCCCAGCGGCCAGCGCCCGCTTCGCGGGCCCGGCCGCGCAGCCCGCGGCCGCGCCGCGGGCGCCACCCCCCAGCCGTAGCGGGGATCCTTCCCCCCCGGCAACACCCGGAACCGGCGCCGCTGCTCCCGCTCGCACTCCGGGCAGTAGCGGGCCCCCCGGCGGTCGGCCTCGAAGGTGCGCCGGCAACGATAGCACTGGGCGAGATGCCTGGGGCCCATGCCGCTCCCCCCTGCCGCGGCCGCCCGGCCGCGGAGCCCGGCGGCCGGTGAGCCGTTCAACCTTCCGTCAACCTCAGTTTAACCGCCGCAGCCGCCGGATCCTGCCACTCGGTGTCGAACCCGGCGCGGGGCACGGCCGCCGAGGGCTGCACGGCCACGGACCGGCCGGCCTCCAGGTCCGGCAACGGCAGGCGGTCGCCCCGCCAGATGGCGATCAGGTCCGCCAGGACGGCGCTGGCGGTGGCATCGCCGCCGGCCCCGGGCCCGGCAAACCGCACCGTGCCCACCGGATCCGCCTCGATCAGGATCATATTCTCCACCCCGGCCGCCTGGAGCAGGGGGTCGTGGGGCGGCAACATCTGCGGCTCGACGGCCAGCCGGGGGGCCGGCCCCGTCCACTCGGCGGTGGCCACCAGGCGCCAGCGGGCAGCGCCGCCGCCCTGGCGGGCCGCCTCGCCCCCGCCCCCTCCCTCCTGCAGGGCACGGCGAAAGGCGGGGTCGTCCAGCCCGCGACGGGCCACGGCGGTCCAGGCCACGGGCTCGCCCGTCACCAGGGTCGCCAGGATGGCCAGCTTGCGGGCCGCGTCGCGCCCCGACAAGTCGTCGCTGGGATCGGCTTCCGCATAGCCGGCGGCCTGGGCGGCACGAACCGCGTCCTCCAGGGTGGCGCCCTGCTCCACCTGGGTGAGGACGAAATTGCAGGTGCCATTCAGGACCGCCCGCAGGCGGCGCACCCGGTTGGCCGCCAGGCACCTCAGCAGCGGGCGAATGATGGGCACCCCGCCGGCCACCGCCCCTTCGAAGGCCAGCTCCACCCCGTGCCGGCGGGCCACCGCCGACAGGGTCGCCAGGGATTCGGCCAGAAGGGCCTTGTTGGCGGTGATCACGTGGCGGCCGGCTTCCAGGGCCCGCAGGACGTACTGGCGGGCCGGTTCGACACCGCCGATGAGCTCGATCACCACGTCGACCTCAGGATCGCCCAGCAGCTGGTCGGCATCGGTGGTGAGCAGGCTGCGGTCGACGGCCGCCGGCCGCGGCTTGCCGGGGTGGCGTACCAGGATCCCCTTCAGCCGCGGCACGCCACCCAGCCGCGCCACCAGCCAGGGTGGCGGGTTGAGCAACCGGCGCGCCACCGCACTACCCACGGTGCCCAGACCCAGCAGCGCCACCACGGGACCCTTCACGGGCGCCCCTCCCCCACCGCCGCCACCGCCCCGGCCTGCGCGGGCGCGGCGGTAGCACCGGGTTCTTCCAGCCAGTCCATCACCCGGCGGGCCACCCCCGCGGGGTCCACGAGGAAGCTGTCGTGGCCCCAGGGAGCCTTCCAGACCTGCCATGTGACATTCTTGCCCGCCCGGCGCAGGGCCTGGACCAGCCGCCGCTGCTCGTCCACGGGGTAGAGCAGGTCCGAGGTGATGCTGAGCACATACATGCGGCCCTGGACCCGGGCCGCGGCGCCCTCCAGCCCGCCCCGGCCCCGGCCTACGTCGTGGAGATCCATGGCCCGGGTCAGGGTCACGTACGTGGCGGGATCGAACCGGCGCACCAGCTTTTCCCCCTGGTAGTGCAGGTAGCTTTCGATCTGGAACCGGAAGGCCTCGGCCGGGCCCGCCGGCGCGGTGGCGTACGAGCCCAGCCGCTGGGCGACCGGGTCGGCGCCCGCCGGGACCTCTTCCCGGCCAAAGCGCGCCTCCCACTCCTCGCGACCCCGGTAGGTGGTCATGGCCAGCATCCGGGCCAGGGCCAGCCCGCGGCGGGGCGGGCGGGCGGCGGGATAGTCGCCGCCCTGCCAGGCGGGGTCTGCGAAGATCGCCTGGCGCTGCACCTCGTTCCAGGCGATGGCATGGGGCGAGGCGGCCGGCGGCGCCGCCAGGACGGCCGCCGCTCCCACCCGCTCGGGGTAGGTGACGGCCCACTCCAGCGCCTGCATGCCGCCCAGGGAACCGCCCACCACCAGGGCGAGCCGCCCGATGCCCAGCGCATCCAGGAGCCGGCGCTGGGCATGGACCATGTCCCGCACGGTGATCACGGGAAACCGCCCGCCCCAGGGCCCGTGGCCGGCCTCCTCAGGACTGGCCGGGCCTGTGGACCCGTAACAGCCTCCCAGCACGTTGCTGCAAATGACAAACCAGCGGCGGGTGTCGATGGGCCGGCCCGGGCCCACCGCCGCCTCCCACCAGCCCGGGCGGTCGCCGGGATGGTGGGAGGCCACGTGGGCGTCGCCCGTCAGGGCGTGGCAGATCAGGATGGCGTTCTGGCGCTGGGGGTCCCAGCGACCCCAGGTCTCGTAGGCCAGTTCGGCCCGGGGCAGGTGGCCGCCCTGCTCCAGGGGCAAGGGCCCCACCTCGACAAGGCCGCGACAGGGGATCACCGCGTCCCCCTCCCTCCCGCGCCCGCTCCCCGAAGGGGTCCCGGATAAGAAACTACCCCTCCCGAGAGGGAAGGGCCGAAAAGATTTCCGGCGCCCTCTCATCTCTCAGGATCCGCACGGATCCTGCAGGAGTTGGCACCTTACCGGCCGTCCAGGCACGGCCGGCGGTTGCCGGGCTTCATCGGGCCAGTCCCTCCGCCACTCTGGATAAGAGAGCAGACGCGCTCTGTGATTGTTGAAAGTGATGCTATCATGCCGGCCCCTGCAGGTCAACGATCCCGGCCGCGACCCGGCCGGCCTTGCGCGCCGGCGCCCCTCACCATCGGGCATCGGCCGGGGAAGGCCCGATGGAGCGCGCCGGCCGCAGCCAGGCCGGTACATAGCTCCAGGCCGCCCGGAGCTGGCGCCGGTGCTGCGCCGCCCGGGGGTCATGCCGTTCCACCAGGGCCCAGAAGGCGGGACCGTGGTTGAGGTGGACGGTATGACAGAGTTCGTGGATCAGCACGTGTTCCACCAGTTCTGGCGGCAGGAAGAGCAGCTTCAGGCTGAGGCGCACGTGGCGCCCGGCGGAACAGCTGCCCCAGCGGGTCTTGGGGCAGCCGATGGACGAACCCGCCAGGCGAAAGCCCCGCTCCCGCGCCAGCCGTTCCAGCCAGGGCAGCAGGGTCGCCCGGGCCCGGGCGGCCAGCCACCCCCTGAGGGGAGGCCCCCAGGCGGCAGGACCCTGCTCCCCGGCCCGGGCCGGCAGGCGGACCTGCCCGGCCAGGGATGCGCCCGGGGGCGGCGGTTCCCCTGGATCGCCGGTGACCCCGCCGGCGAAGAGGGCCTGCTGCGGGGTCCGGCCGGCGGCGGGCTTGCCCCCTCCGCCGGCGGCGCCGCCCAGGGTGGGCCGGCCCGCCGGCGTCACGGCCCACACCTCCCCCAGAGCCCGCAGCCACAGCCAGGCCGGGGGAGCCAGGCCGGCGGCATCCTGGCGGAGCAAGGGATCGCCCGCCCCGCCGCCGGCGGCCCGGGCCTGCTGTTCCAGGCGCTGCCGGGCCCGCTGGATCCAGGCCGCATGCTGGGCCACCACCTGGGGCACCCGCTGCAGCCGGTACCCCGGCGGAACCACCACCACCAGGCCGTCGGCCGGCGAAAGCACCAGCCGCACCCGGCGCGCCCTGGAGCTGACCCGGACGGTGTAGGGGGGCAGGCCCTGCGATCCGGCCCCGCCCTGCCCCATGCCCCCCGGTGGCCGCAGCCCCCGATCCCCGTCCCTGGACCCCTCGCCCATGCGTCGCCCTCCTTCTCCTCGCGGGCGATGGCCGGCGGCAGGCTCCGTCGGGCTCCGTTGCCGCCCGGCCGCGCCGCGTGCCCGGGCGGGCAGGCGGACCCGCCCCCGGACGCCCTGGAAGTCCGCATCGCGGTCGCTCTGTCCTGGTTCGCCCGGCCGTTGCCCGCCCCCTTGTGGACAACCGCTGCCCGGCCCCGGCGGCCGCTGCGCATGGAGAGTCACCGGGCCGGCATACATTGGTTCCGTAAGGGCGCCCGGCCGCCGCCCCCCAACCGGCCGGGAAACGGCCCCTTGCGGGGAGGTGCCATCGTGTCCGACGGGGCTGCACCGGGGCCCGCCGCCCGCTCGGTGATCGCCCTGCTTGTGTCCGCCGCCCTGCTGGCCGGCGCCCTGGGCCTGCACCTGCGGTCGACCCGCCCCGGCGTGGCCGGCGTCACCGCACCGGGGCGGCCCGTGGCCGACCGGGTGATCCGGCTGTCCGAGTACGCCTACCAGCCGGCGGTCATCGAGGTCCGGCAGGGGACCCGGGTGCGCCTGACGCTGATCAACACGGGGCGGGAGGAACACGAGCTGGAGATCGACGGCTATGGCATCGAGGTGGCCGGCCTGCGGCCGGGAACCAGCGTCCGGCTGATCTTCAATGCCGATCTTCCAGGCCGTTTCGAGCTGGCCTGCCACATGCCCGGCCACTACGAGAAGGGGATGCGCGGCATCCTGGTGGTCCACCCGGCCGACGCCCAGCGCTGAGGCGCCGCGACACCCTGCTCCGGGCCCGGCGTGGTATGGTGTTGCCGGGAGGAAACGCCATGCCCGCAAAGGATGCCGTGAGAGGGGACGGGCCCCGGCCGCGCAGCCGGGTGCTGGCGGCCCTGCTGGCCGCCGGCGGGCAGCCGGTCTCGGGCGCGACCCTGGCGGAGGGCCTGGGCATCACCCGCGCCGCCCTCTGGAAGCACATCGAAGCTTTGCGCCGGGACGGCTGGCCTGTGGAAGGCCGCCCCCACCAGGGCTACACCCTGGATTCCGGGGCCGCCGGGCGGCTGGCAGCCCGCCGGTTCGTCCCCGAGCTGCTGGAGGCCCGCCGCGCGGGCGCGCGCCTGGGCCACACCGTCCACTGGCTCGCCGAGGTGGGGTCGACCAACGACGTGGCCCGCCGGCTGGCGGAGGCGGGCGCACCCGAGGGCACCGTGGTGGTGGCGGATCGCCAGGCGGCCGGGCGGGGGCGCCTGCGCCGGGCCTGGTGGAGCCCGCCCGGCGGCCTCTGGATGTCCCTGATCCTGCGCCCCGCCCTGCCCCCCGAGCACCTGCCCCTTTTGACGCTGGCCGCCGCGGCGGCAGTGGCCGAAGCGGCGGAGGGCCTGGCCGGCCGGCCGGTCCAGGTGAAGTGGCCCAACGACGTGCTGATCGACGACCGGAAGGTGGCCGGCATCCTGCTGGAGACGGTCAGCCACCCCCACGGTGCGGAGTACGTGGTGGCAGGCATCGGGGTCAACCTGGACGTGGAGGGCGAGCCGGTGCCCGCCGAGCTGGCCGGTCGCCTGACCTGGCTGGCCCGGGAGGCCGGCCGCCGGGTGACGCGGAACGAGCTGGCGGAGGCGATCCTCCAGCGGCTGGAGGAACGTTACGCCCAGCTGCACCAGGAAGGTCCCGGCCCGGTGCTGGCCGCTTGGCGCAGCCGTGCCGCCTGGCTGGGGGAGCCGGTGCGGGTGGCCCTGCCCACCGGTGAGGTGGCCGGCATCGCCCTGGACGTGGCACCCGACGGTTCCCTGGTGGTCGAACAGGCCGGCGGCCGGCGCCAGCGCATCCTGGCCGGCGACGTGCAGCGCCTGCGGCCCGCCGGGGCTCCTCCCGGGGCCGGGTCCCGGTGAGCGGCCCGGTGAACGTCGCCCTGCCCTGGCCTTCCCCCCTGGTGCCCGTGATCATCCTGCGGCGCCTCAACCGCTTTGCGGTGGAGGCGGTTCCGGCCAGCCCCGGCACCTCCGGCCCGGCGGGCGGCCGCGCCGGAACGGACCAGCCCCGGGGCAGGCCCTGCGGGCCGGGCCATGCCGCCGGCAGGACCGTTGCCGCAGCGGTTGGCGGGGCCGGCGACGGGGCCGCAGGCAAGGTCCTGCGGCTGCACCTGCCCAACTCCGGCCGCATGGCCGAGCTGCTGGTCCCCGGCACCCCCGGCCTGGCATGGATTCCCGCCGCGGCGCCGCAGCCGGAGCAGCAGGCGGGCGGCACCCCCGCCGCCTCCCGCCGGCAGGCCCGTGCCCCCCTGGGCCCGCCGCAGCCTCTGCCTGGCCCGGCCGCGGCCGCAGTACGGCAGCCCCCGCCCCCTTCCGGAACCGCGGGACGGGCGGGATCCGCTGCGGAGGGCGGCCGGCGGACGGCGGGCGATCTGCTGCTGGTGTCCTTTAACGGGCGGTGGGTGTCCGTCGACGCCCGGATGCCCAACCGGCTCTTCGCCGCCGCCCTCGACCGCCGCGCCCTGCTGCCCTTCGCCGCCTACCGCCGCTGGCAGACCGAGGTTCCCTGGGGCGCCGGCCGACTGGACTTTCGCCTGGAGGGGGCCGGAGAGCCCCTCCGGCCCTGCCTGGTGGAGACCAAGTCGTGCAACCTGGTGGAGGACGGCACGGCCCTTTTCCCCGACGCCCCCACCGCCCGCGGCGCCCGCCACCTGGAGGAGCTGGCCCAGGCGGTGCGCCAGGGCTGGCGGGCCGCCGTGGTCTGGTTCGTCCAGCGGGACGACGCTGCCCGCCTGGCACCCCACCGCCGGGCGGACCCCCACTTTGCCGCCGCCCTGGCCCGGGCCCGGGCGGCCGGGGTCGAGGCGTACGCTTACCGCTGCCGGGTGAGCCCCGCCGGGATCAGCCTTCTGGGCCCCATTCCGGTGGTGCCGGAATAGGGGGCGAGGCGGCGCAGGGGCCGGCTGGCCCGCGCAACCGGCGCTCGGCGTCCCGGCCGGCGCCCCTGGCGGGCGGGCACGGTGGCCGGCGGGCACGGCGGGCGGCACGTCAGGACCCGGCGTCGCCGCCTGCCTCGCCGGGCCCGACGATCCGGTCGGAGCGGCGTTCTTCCTTCAGGTAGGTGCCCTGGCGGTCCCAGAGGTCTTCCAGCTCCCGCAGGGCGGCCCGCACCTTCTCGGGCTGGGCCAGGGCGACGGCGGTGATGAGGGCGTTGATGACGCTGAGCGGCGCTACCAGCGAGTCGGCGAAGGAAGGGGACTCGGAGCGGGCGGGAAGCACGATGGCGGCGTCTTCCACCAGCGGCGAGACCACGCTGTCGGTGATGAGGACGGTGCGCGCTCCCCGCCGGGCGGCCAGGCGAAAGGCCTCGGCGGTGGCCCGGGCGTAGCGGGGAAAGGTGACGGCCACCACCACGTCGGCCGGACCGGCCGCCATCAGCTCCTCCAGGGCGGTCCCCGCGTGGGTCAGGGTGCGGGCATTACGCAGCATCAGCTGGAGGTAGTAGCCCAGGTAGTGGGCCAGCGCGGCAGCGCTGCGGTGGCCCACCACGTAGATGGCCCGGGCCCGCTGCAGGGCGCTGACGGCCTCGGCAAAGCGGTCCCGCGGCAGCGAGGCCAGGGTGGCGCGGATGTTGTCCATGTCGGTGCGGAGAACGGTGTCCAGGATGGTCTCCGCCCGCTCGCCGCGCTCCTCCGCCAGCACCAGGCGGTCGGCGGCGGACAGGCGGGCCCGAAGCTGGTCCTGCAGGTCCCGCTGCAGCTCGGGGTAGCCGCTGTAGCCCAGGGCGATGGCGAACCGCACCACCGTCGATTCGCTGACCCCTACCGCCGCCCCCAGGCGGGCGGCGGTCATGAAAGCCGCCCGGGGCTCGTTCTGCAGGATGAACTCGGCCAGCTGGCGCTGGGCCCGGCTTAACCGCCCCGCCCGCTTGCGCAGGCGCTCCGCGAAGCTTGCCATGACCGCCTCCCTGCGCGGCAAGGGCCGGCCGCGGCGGGCCGGCCCCACCCGACTTCCGCACGTTCTCCTTCCACGTTACACCGGCGTGGCGGGCTCGCGAAAGACGTCGACGGCCGCTTCCGCCGGCTCCGGCTGGGGCACGTGGTGGTAGTCGGTGGCGGGCACCCAGCCCCGGGCGATCAGCGCCTCGGCCAGGCGGTCGATGGCCACCATGTAGGCCGCCAGGCGCATGGGGACGGACTCTTCCACATGACAGCGGTAGACCGCCTTGAAGGCGCCGACCATGAGGCGCTCCAGCTGCCGCACCACCTGTTCTTCCGACCAGTAGTACTGCATCAGGTTCTGGACCCACTCGAAGTAGGAGACCGTGACGCCGCCGGCGTTGGCCAGGATGTCCGGCAGCACGAAGATGCCCCGCCGGTAGAGGATCTCGTCGGCCTCGGGAGTGGTGGGGCCGTTGGCCCCTTCGGCGATGATGCGCGCCTGGATGTGGGGCGCGTTCTCCTCGGTGATCACGTTCTCCAGGGCGGCGGGGACCAGCACGTCCACCGGCAGCCGGAACAGGGCCTCATTGTCGATGGGCTGGCCGCCGGGGAAGTCGCGCACCGTCCCGTTCTGGCGGCCGTAGGCAAAGAGCGCCTCGACGTCGAGCCCCGCCGGGTTGTAGACGCCGCCGTAGGCGTCCACCACCGCCACCACCCGGGTACCCGCGCGGTGCAGGTAGCGGGCCACCCAGCTGCCGACCTTGCCGAAGCCCTGGATGGCCGCGGTCATCTGCTGCATGTCCATGCCCAGGACCCGGGCGGCCTCCCGGATGGTAACCACCACGCCCCGCCCCGTCGCCTCGCCCCGGCCGCGGGAACCGCCCAAGACCAGCGGCTTGCCCGTGATCACCGCGGGGTTGGGGTGGCCGGTGATCCGGGAGAACTCGTCCAGCATCCAGCCCATCACCTGGTCCGACGTGTTGACGTCGGGTGCCGGGATGTCCCGGTCGGGACCGATGAACCCGGCCAGCGCGCGGATGTAGCCGCGGCTAAGTTCCTCCAGCTCCCGCCGGGAAAGCTCCCGCGGATCGCAGATCACGCCGCCCTTGGCCCCGCCGTAGGGGAGCCCCAGCAGGGCGCACTTGAAGGTCATCCAGATGGCCAGGGCCTTGACCTCGTCCAGGTCGACCCGGGGGTGGAAGCGGATGCCTCCCTTGGTGGGTCCCAGCACGTCGCAGTGCTGGGCACGATAGCCCTTGAAAAGCTTGAGCCGGCCGTTGTCCATCCGGACGGGAATGGACACCTCGATGACACGGGCCGGCTCTTTCAGCAACTCATATACGTCGGGCCCCAGCCCCAGCCGCTCGACCACGGCGGCCAGCTGCTTCTGGGCAGCCCTCAGAGGCGAGTGCTGTGCCTCCGGCATGGTGCGCTGTTCCCCCTCGCGGGCTCGTGCTGGCCACTCCGACCCGCTGCATACCGGTCAATGCGCGGTGAAGCGCGCGGAGCAAGTCTTCCGTCAGCATTATACGCCGCTGCAGGATCACCGTCATCGATCGCCAGCAGCCCGGAAGGGGCGTCCCGGGCCGTAGACCGCGCCTGTCACGGGCCTGGCGTCACTGCAGGGCGGCGGCGCCGCCGCCCTCGCTCCCCCGCCCCGGCACGGCGGCTTGTTCCAGCAGCCGGCTCAAGCTCTCCCATTCCGCCATGCGCGCCTCAAGCTCCCAGGCCAGGCTTTCCGCCCGGCGCGCCGCGGACGCCACCGCCGCGCCACCCCGGGCCAGGAAGGCCGGGTCCGAAAGCTTTTGCACCAGGCCGGCTTGCTCCTGCTCCAGCTGGGCAATCGCCTCTTCCAGCGACCGGACCTGCTGGGCCAGCCGGCGCAGCCGGTCGCGGGAGAGGTTGGCGGCCGGCGCGGGCCGGGACGGCCCGCCCCCGGCGGCTCCGCCGTGCGCTTGTCCTGCGGCGCCGGCGGCCGGCCCCCGGGGCGGCGGCTGGATCACGGTGGTACCGGCCTCCGGCCCGGCGGGTTCCGCCCGCTGGCTCAGGCGGGCCGCCAGCCAGCGGCTGAGAGGCCCCGGCGCCTGCTCGACCCGGCCGTCTTCCACCCACCAGATGGTCTCTACCAGCGGCTCCAGAAAGGCGCGATCGTGGCTTGTCACCACCAGCGTCCCGGGGTAGCGGGCCAGGGCCTCCTCCAGGACCTCGCGGGTCTCCAGGTCCAGGTGGTTGGTCGGCTCGTCCAGGATCAGCACGTTGGCCCGCAGGGCGGCCAGCCGGGCCAGGATGAGGCGGCTGCGCTCGCCGCCGCTCAAGGAACCGACCGGCTGGTGGACGGCCTCCCCGCGGAAGAGGAAGCGCGCCAGGGCGTGACGGGCCTCGGCCACGGTCATGCCCGTGGCCGCCACGTACTCCTCCAGGACCGTGCGCCGGGGGTCGGTCAGGCCCAGCAGCTGGTCGAGGTAGCCCACCCGGACGCCCTCGCCGCGTACCACCTGGCCCGACACGGGTTCCAGGTCGCCCGCCAGCAGCCGCAACAGGGTCGACTTCCCGGCCCCGTTGGGACCCAGCACCCCGATGCGCTGTCTCCGCCGCACCACGGCATGGAGATCGCGGAAGAGCCACGGGCCTTCCCCGTAGCGGTGGCCCGCCCCCTCCAGGCGGAACACCACCTCGTGGGAAGGGCTGCCCGCGTCCAGGCGGATGCGGGGCAGCGGCGGCGGTGGCGGGGGCGGTGGGGGCGCCTGCCGCTCCAGGCGGTCCAGCTTCCTTTCCCGGTCCTTCGCCTGGGTGGCCCGGTTGCCGGCCCGGTAGCGGGCCACGAAGTCCTCCAGGCGGCGGCGCTCCTCCTGGTAGGCGCGGTAGGCGGCAGCCGCCTGCTGGCGGCGCAGGCTGCGCTCCCGGCGGTAGGCGTCGTAGTTGCCGTCGTACAGCCCGAGCCGCCCGTCCACCAGCTCGGCGATGCGGTTGCAGGCCCGGGCCAGCAGGCCCCGGTCGTGGGACACCAGCACCACGGCCCCGGGGTACGTGGCCAGGTGGTCCTCCAGCCAGGCAGCCGCCGCCACGTCCAGGTGGTTGGTCGGCTCGTCCAGGAGCAGCAGGGGCGGGCGGGCCACCAGGACCCGGGCCAGGCCCAGGCGCACCCGCTGGCCGCCGCTGAGGGACGCCGGCGGGCGCTCGAACTCGTCCGGGTGGAAGCCGAGCCCCAGCAGGACCTGGCGCGCCCGGGCCTCCATGGCATAGCCGTCCTGCTGCTGGAACCGCTCCTGGAGCCGCCCGTACCGGTCCAGCAGCCCCTGGAGGGGTTCGCCCTGCGGGCCCGGCGCCGCCGCGGACGGCCGGGATGCGGTCCGGGCGATGCGATCTTCCAGTTCCGCCAGCTGGCGACGCAGGACCAGCAACTCGCCGAAGCCGTCCAGGACCGCTTCCAGCACGGTGCCCCCCTGGATCGCCGCAGGATCCTGGGGCAGGTAGCCCACGGCCAGGCCCTGGGCCCGGTGGACCCGGCCGCCGTCCGGCTCCAGCACCCCGGCCAGGATGCGCAGCAGCGTGGACTTGCCGGCGCCGTTGGGACCCACCAGTCCCAGGCGGTCGCCCGCCCGCACCCGCAAATCGACGCCCCGGAGGATCTCCCGCCCGCCCAGGCTGCGGGTCACGCCCTGGACGTCCAGCAGCACGGCCCCCGGATCCCACCCGCCCGCCACGGTCCTCACCTCCTCCCTTCTTGTACAGGCTGGCCGGCGGCCTGTCGAGGTCGGGGCAGGTTCTGCCATCGCCAGGAAATCCTGCCGCCGCCGGCGAACCCCGGTGGCGGAGACCACGTCCGAGGGGGATGCGCCATGGGGACCTTTCGCATCGAGGTGCCCGAGCGGTACAACTTCGCCCGCGACACCGTCGACCGCTGGGCGGAAGATCCCGAACGGCTGGCGATGCTGTGGGTAGACGACGAGGGCGGCGGCCATCCCTATACCTTCCGCCATTTCGCCGAGCGCTCCCGCCGGGTGGCGGGCCTTCTGCGCTCGCTGGGGATCGGCCCGGGCGACCGGGTGCTGGTGGTGCTGGGCCGGGAGGTCGCCTGGTGGGAGGTCATGCTGGGACTGATCCGGCTGGGTGCGATTCCCGCCCCGGGGACCACCCTGCTCACCGCCCGGGATCTGGCCTACCGGATCCAGCGCACGGAGGCGGCGGCCATCGTGGCCGATCCCGAGGTGGCGGAGCGGGTCGACACCGTCGCCAGCCAGTGCCCTTCCTTGCGGGTTCGCATCGTCACCGGCGGCCCGCGGCCCGGCTGGATCCCCTACGAGGAGGCCGTGGCCGCCGCCGGCCCCGACGAGGGGGAGGACACCGCCGCCAGCGACCCCATGCTGATCTACTTCACGTCGGGCACCACCGGCTATCCCAAGATGGTCCTGCACGAGCACAGCTATCCCCTGGGCCACCGGGTGACGGGCGAGCTCTGGTGCGGCCTGCGTCCCGGCGACCTGCACTGGAACGTCTCCGATACGGGCTGGGCCAAGGCCGCCTGGTCCAGCTTCTGCGGGCCGTGGGTGGCCGGGGCGCAGGTGCTGGTCGACCACAAGCCGGGCAAGTTCGATCCGCAGCGGACCCTGCGGCTCATCGAGCGCCACCGGCCGCAAAGCCTCTGCGCGCCGCCCACGGTGTACCGCCTGCTGGTGCTGGAACCCCTGGACCGCTATGACCTCTCCAGCCTGCGCTCCTGCGTCTCGGCGGGCGAGCCCCTGAACCCCGAGGTGATCCACATCTGGGAGAAGGCCACGGGCGTCACCATCCGGGACGGCTACGGCCAGACGGAGACGGTGTGCGTGGTGGCCAATTGGCCCGGTCTGCCGGTCAAGCCGGGCTCCATGGGCAAGCCCTCGCCCCATGCCGAGGTGGCCATCATCGACCAGGAGGGACGGGTGCTGCCGCCGGGGCAGGAGGGTGACATCGCCATCCGGGTCGAGCCCCACCGCCCGGTGGGGATCTTCCGCGAGTACTGGAAGGACCCCGAGGGCACGGCCGCCCGCCGCGTCGGTCCGTGGTACATCACCGGGGACCGCGGCATTATGGACGAGGACGGCTACTTCTGGTTCATCGGCCGGGCCGACGACGTGATCATCAGCGCCGGCTACCGCATCGGCCCCTTCGAGGTGGAAAGCGCCCTGGTGGAGCACCCTGCCGTGGCCGAGGCCGCCGTGGTGGCAAGCCCCGACCCCGTCCGCGGCAGCGTCGTCAAGGCCTTCGTGGTGCTGGCGCCGGGCTACGAGCCCAGCCCCGCCCTGGCCGCCGAGCTGCAGGAGCACGTGAAGAACACCACCGCACCCTACAAGTACCCGCGGGAGATCGAGTTCGTGCCCGACCTGCCCAAGACCATCTCCGGGAAGATCCGGCGGGTGGAGCTGCGGGAACGGGAAATGCAACGCAAGGCGGCCCAGGCGCCCGGCGCCGGCAGCGGCACGGGCGGGGCGCCGGGCCCGGCAGGCCCGGCGGGCGGACCGGGGGCCGCGGGCGGGGCGGCCCGAGGCTAGCCCCGCAGGACGCCGGCGCTCCAGAGCGGCCCGCCACCACCGGGTCCTGATGACGGACCGGCCGCAGGCGCAACCGGCGGGCGGCACGCCGTGCCCAGGCTGGCCAGGCCACCGGCGGGGCCGGGGCGGTGGCGCCTACACCGCCAGCGGCCCCGCCTGGCCGCGAAAGGCCTGCTTGTAACGGCCGAAGTCCCACTGGCGGAAGAACCGGGCCGCCGCCTCCCGGCCCGCCTGGTAGAGGCGGCGTCGCATGGCCAGGTCCAGGTCGAAGTCGGTGGTCCGCACCCCCAGGGTGGGCACGGCCACGGTGCGGGCCGCAGTGTGGGCGTTGGCCAGCTCCTCCCGCGCCTCCAGGGCCGTGCTGACCAGGGCGATCAGGTAGCCCACGGGCCCGTCGAAGGGGACGGCCTGGTCCACCGGGTCGGCCAGCCGGAAGCCGAAGGTGGGCCAGGGCGGCACACCTTCCACGTCGAAGAGCCAGACCGGGAAGTTGGCCACAAGGCCGCCGTCCACCACCAGGCTGGTCTCCGGGCCGTCCGGGCCCGGGTAGACCAGCGGGACGGGCTCGTAGAAGTACGGCAGTGCTGCGCTCATGCGCACCGCCCGGGCCACGGAGAACCCGGCGGGGTCCAGGCCGTAGTCCGGCAGGTCGCGGGGCAGCACTAGCAGGCGCCGCCGGGTGACATCGGCCGCCACCACCTGCAGCCGGTAGCGGAAGCGCGGATCGTCGCCGGCCAGGGCGGCGGGCAGCTCCAGATCGCCGAAGGTGCGGACGCCCTTGCGGGCCAGCAGCTCTTCCAGCCACGCCTCCAGGGCCCGGCCCTCGTAGAGCCCGTTCTCAAGCAGCAGGCTCAGCAGGGTGCCCGCCAGGGGCACCCGGTCCAGGGCATCCCGATCCCGGAACCGGCTGAAGTCGGTGGACTCCATCAGCTGGCGCATCTCGGCCGGCGTGTAGCCGGCCGCTCGCAGGGCGGCCACGATGGCGCCCCCCGAGGTGCCGCCCAGGTTGACCCAGCGGTAGCCCCGTTCTTCCGCCACTTCCAGGGCACCGACGAGGGCGATGACCCGGACGCCGCCCCCCGACAGCACCGCATCGGCGTTCATGACCTGCCTCCCTCCCCCTTGGCGGATCCCCTGGCCGGACTCGCCGGTCCCGGTCCCTGATCGGAGCCCCTGCGGGATCCTTTGCCGGACGCCCGCCCCGCGGCGGATCCGGCGCCGGCCAACCGCGCCGCCGCCGTGCCAGGATATGCAGGGCAGCGCCCCGCCGGTCCCCTGCCCGCTGCCGCCCCTGCCCGCCGGCCCCGCCGCCCCTGCCCCGTGACCCTGCCACCGCCCGGGTGAAGAGGCAGCAGGCCGGAGAAGCTACGGTCAGGAGGTGGGACCGTGGGCAGGGGCCGGTCGTTGGTGAACCGGCAGCACCCGGGTGGTGGCGTCGAAACCGGCCGGCGGGTGGGGCTGCGCGGTCACGGGGCGGAAGCCGCGCCCCGCACCAGGGGCATGACGGAAATCCGCTATGACGGCCCGGCCGGCTGGTGGGCCGTGGCCAACCTGGTCGAGCCCTCCCGGCCGGTGGGCGGGAAACGGCGGGACGTGCCTGCCACCCAAATCGACCCCACGTCCCGGCGGGCGCTCAAACTTTTGCGGCGCCACACCCGGCGGACCCTGGCCGCCATCGACACCCTGCTGGACCACGTCCGCGAGGTCCCGGGCGGCTACCGCCGCCTGAGCGGCCCCGCCCGGCGGGACCTGGAGCGGGCGCGGCGCCAGCTTGCCTATCACATCGGTCCCAGCGACGACATCGTTTACAGGCCCTTCCACTTCGGGCTGCTGCGGGGACTGGTGGTCTACGCCGAGGGCGTGGTGGACCCCCAGTTCGTTAGCCAGGCGGTGCTCGAGCCCCTGCAGCGCCTGGCCGCCGCCCGCTGGGCAGCGGTGGTGGCCCGGGCCGCCCAGCCCGGCGGCGCCGCCGGGAACCCCAGCGTAGCGCCCGCCGCCCCGGCCGGCGCAGAAGACTCCGGCCCCCCCGTCCGGGACATCGGCCTGGCGCGAGGGGATGGGCCTTCAAGCCGCCGCGGCGGACCGGGGCGGAGCCAGGGGCCGGGACGGGAGGGCGGGCCGGCATCCCGCCGTGGGCCGGCCCGGGATGGGCAGAAGAAGGGCCAAGCGGCCGGTCAGCGCCAACCTGCGCTGCCGCCCGAGCTAGCCGGCCGGCTTACCCGCGAGCTTCAGCAGGCGATCACCATTGCCACCCAGGTCCGGCGCACCCGGTCCTACCGCCAGGCGGCTCAGGCCGTGGTCGAGGGCAAGGCCGTCCTGGTGGTGGCGGGGGTGCCCGACATGCTGACCTTCGGCGCCGAGGGCTGGCCCAAGCGCCAGCCTGACGAGCCCGAATCGGAGCGCACCATCCGCGGGCCGCGGGAGGGGCTGGTGGAGACCCTTTCGGACAACCTGGCCCTGATCCGGCGGTTCATCCGGGACCCGTCCCTGCGGGTGCGGAAGATCAAGCTGGGCAAGGTCACCCGCACCCCGGTGGCCATGGTCTACATCGAGAACCTGGCGCCCCAGGCCACCGTGGACGAGGTGTGGGAGCGGCTGCAGAGCATCGACGCCGACGCCATCATCGAAAGCGGCACGGTGGAGGAGTACCTGACGGGCCGGAAGGGGTCCATCTTCCCGTTGGTGCACGCCACCGAACGCACCGACAAGGTGGCGGCCGCCCTGCTGGAGGGACGGGTGGTGGTCCTGGTGGACCGCAGCCCCTTTGCCCTCTTCGTGCCCACGTCCCTTGCCGAGCTCTACCAGAGCCCGGACGACTATTACGTCAACTTCTGGCAGGGCACCGCCGTGCGGCTCCTGCGCATCGTGGGCCTGTTCATCTCCCTGGCCCTGCCCGGGCTTTACATCACCCTGGTAGGGTTCCACCCCGAGCTGATCCCCACCAAGCTGGCCCTGGCCAGCGCCGGCATCCGCCAGGGCACGCCCATGCCGGCGGCCGTCGAACTGGTGGCCATGGAGCTGCTCTTCGAGCTCTTCCGGGAGGGCGGCCTGCGCCTGCCGGCCGCCGTCGGCCAGACGGTGGGCATCGCCGGCGGCGTGGTGCTGGGGACGGCCGCCGCCCAGGCCGGGTTCGTCTCGGGCATCGTGATCGTGGTGACGGCGGGGACCGCCATCGCCTCCTTTGCGATCCCCAACTACTTCCTTGGCCTGACCTGGCGCATTCTGAAGTTCGCCCTGATCGCCCTGAGCGCCACCTTCGGCCTGACGGGCCTGGTGGCCGGCATGCTGCTGGTGGCGGCCCACCTGGCCGCGGCGGAGTCCGCCGGCGCCCCCTACATGACGCCCTTCGGGCCCATGCGGCCCAAGCGGCTGCTGCGCATGGCGGTGCGGCCGCCCCACTGGGAAAAGGGTGCAGCGGCCCGGCCCTGAGGCGACGCGTTGGCGGCAGGCCGGGTCCTAGACGCCTGCGCAGGGAGGCGCGGTGGAAGCCATGGCCCAGAGGGAGGGGAATTCAGTGGTCGCCGGCCCCCGGGCGCCAAGGGTCGCCGGCACCGGGCCGGCCGCCCGCAGGAAGGTCGCCACAGCCTCCGCCGCGCCGGAGGCGACCCGCAGCACCGGCCGCGCGGGGGCCTGGCTCTCAGGCCGTGGCCTGGTGGCCCTGTTCTTCTTCACCCTGTTCCAGTTCCAGTTACTGGACGGCCCCATGTGGCTGGCGCGGGCGGCCGGCCGGTTCGGCTGGCTGGTGGAGCTGCTGGGCGCCCTGATGGGCCTGCCCCTGGTCCTCCTGATGGTCGACCTGGCCTCCCGCTTCCCCGGCCAGACCGTCTACCAGTACGCCCGCCGCCTGCTGGGACGGCCGGTGGCCTTTGTCACCAACGGTTTGATCCTGCTCTACGGCGTCATTTTCCTCGGCTACTTCTTACGCCAGTTCGTCATTGTGGTCCAAACCTACCTGCTACCGCGCACCCCCATCTGGGCGATCACGGCGCTGGTAACGAGTGGCATCGTCTTGGTGGTGAGCCTGGGACCCATGGCCCTGAACCGGCTTGCGCAGATGCTCTTCCTCCCCGTGGTGGCAGCCTCCGGGATCATGCTGGCCATCGCCATGCGCAACGTCGACCTGCTACTGCTTGCGCCCGTCTGGCCCATCCCCACCGCGGTGCTGGCCGCCGTGCCCACTACCGCTTTCTCACCTTTCATCCCGATCAAGCACCTGCCGGTCCAACTGGCCATGGTGCGGCGGCCCCAAGACCACCGGCGCTCCCTCGTACTGACCTACGTGGCCGTGGCCCTGTTTAAAGTCATCGCCACGGCGGCTACACTGGCCATCTTCAGCCACCGCGGGGTCGCCCTGATGGCCTGGCCGGGCCTGGAGGCCCTCCGGGTGGTCCAGGTGCCCCTGGCCCTGCTGGAGGAGCTGGGCCTGCCAGGCCTGGTGGTGTACCAGGTGGTGCTGTTTGTCTCCAGCGCGGTCTTTTTTGTTAGCGATTATGTCGGCCTGCCGGTCTGGCTCGGCCTCGGCCCGCGGGTCATGCCCTGGCTTTTGCCGGTGCTGGCGGCGGCCGCGGCGGCCGTGTGCCTGGCCCCGCAGGACGAAGCACAGCTGGATCTGTTGCGACGGGTGGTGATGTACGGGGGCCTTTACAGCGCCGTCTTCTACCCTGGGGTGCTCTGGCTGGTGGCCCGGTGGCGGCGGGTGGGGGCGGAGGCGGCCCCATGAAGGGAGCCAAGGCCCGGCTGCTGGCCCTTTTGCTGCTGGTGGCCGTGACGCTGACGGGCTGCTGGGACCTGGAGGAGATCGACCGGCGCACCGTGGTGCTGGGTCTGGCCTTTGACACCGACCGGGGCGGCGGCTTCCGCATGGTGGCCTCGGTGCCCGACCCGCGTGCCCTGGTACCTTCAGGCGGAACGGCCATCGGGCCCCAGGTGAAGGAACCGGCCTTCGTGGTGCTTCAGACCCGGGGCCGGACGGCGTCGGAGAACCTGGCCGCTCTGCGGGATGTGACCAGCCGGGATCTCTTTCTCGGTCAGATCCTGGTGATCGGGGTCTCCGAGCGCCTGGCGCGCCGGGGCGTCCTGTCCCTTCTGGAATTTCTCATGAACAACACGGACATTCCCCGGGCCGCCTGGTTCGTGGTGGCGCGGGGCGACCCGGCCCGGGTGCTGGCGGTCAAGCCGCCCCAACAGACCTTTCCCGAGTTCTATTTGGACGATGTCTTCCGCGCCCGGGGTAAGCCTACGGGGGCTCTGGCCATCCCCTACTGGCGGGTGTGGGTCGACACCCTGCTGCCCGGGCGGGATGCCCTGGTGCCCGTGGTGGCACCGGGACCCCAGGGGCAGATGCGGGTGGCCCAGGTGGCGGCTTTCCGCGATAGCCGAATGGTCGGCCTCCTGAGCGAGAAGGAGACCCACCTCCTGGCGTTGATCCGGGATGCGCGGAACACCTTCTGGGAGGTTGACCTGCCGGACGGGCGGCGGATCGCTCTGCGGCCCCTGGGTGCGAACACCCGCATCCTGCCCCTCTCACCGGGCCCCGGCGGCAGGCCCCGATTTCGCTTCGAGGCCTCGCTCAACATGGCGCTGGTCGAGGTCTACGGCGCCACGGGCAGCCCCCCTGAGCTCCTGCAACAGGCGGCCAGCCACGATCTCACCCTGGCCCTCACCCGGTTGGTCCGGCGGCTGCAGCAAATGGGCAGCGATCCCCTGGGCTTCGGCGAGCGCTGGCGCATTGCCCAGCCCCGGCTGTTTCAGGTCCGCGACTGGCACCAGCAGTGGCCGCAGGCGCAAGTCGACGTGCGGGTACGGGTCAACATCGGCCGCGGCGGCGCCTTCCACTGAATAATCTTTCCGTGCCGCCATGACGCCCCGTTCCCCTGGGCGGCCCTTTTCCTTGAAAGCGGGATGTGGTATGTGGTGTGCGGAAATGGTTCGACACACGAAGCATCATGAACCAAGACGTAGGAGCATGACCCAAGCGCACCCAAGGAGTTCGGGGAGGGGCCCGGGGTGAAGGATGAGCGGACCGGCACCGACGACCGGAGATGCTTGGGTTCGGAGCGGGTTCGTCCCGCTAGCAGCCTAGTCGGTCCCGACGAACCGGCGCCGTTGACGCGCCGCCAAGTGCGCGCCACGCTGTGGCGCGTCAACCTGCTGGCCGCCCTGACCTTTGCCGTCGTCACCATGTCCCGGCCGCTGTTCTCCGTCTTCGCCGTGCAGGAGCTGGGGGCCGGGGCCACCTGGCTGGGCGTCATCGCGGGCGCCTACGCTCTGGTGCCCCTCTTCCTCTCGCTCCCCGCGGGCGGGCTGGTGAGCCGCTGGGGCGAGCGGCCCCTGATGATGGCCGGTTCCGCCGGCCTGGCCGCCGGCCTGTGGATGGCCGCCGCCAGCCCGTCGCTGCCCTGGATGGTGGCCGCCTCCCTGGTGGCGGGCATGGCCCAGATGCTGATGGTGATCTGCACCCAGACCCTGGTGACCAGCCTAGGGGAGCCCCGGGAGCGGGAACAGCACCTGGCCTGGTTCACCACCGCCACCTCCGCCGGCCAGCTGGTGGGGCCGCTGGGCGGTGGTCTCCTGGCGGACCACGCCGGTTTCCGCGCCACCTTTGCCGTGGCCGGCCTCCTGTGCCTTTCCGGCCTTTTCCTGGCGCGCCGGGTCCACGTGCCGCCCACGCCGGGGGCGGCGCCGGACTGGCGGGCCCAGGCCGGCCGGGCGCGGGAGCTGCTGGCCCTGCCGGAGATGCGACTGGCCATCCTGGCCGCCTTCTCCCTGATCTTCTCCCTGGGCGTCAACCAGTCGTTCTACTCGGTGTACGTCACCCGGGTGCTGGGATTCAGCACCGCGACCCTGGGCATGCTGCTGGCCGTACGGGCCGTGATGGCCCTGGCCGTGCGGGCGTACATGGGGCCGCTGGTGACCCTGGCGGGCGGGCGCTTCCGGGTCCTGTTCCTGGCCATGACCGCGGGCGCCGTCGCCCTCGGCGTAACGCCGCTGCTGCGGGACGTGGCCTCCCTGACCCTGGCCGCCGCCCTGCTGGGCCTGGCCACGGGCCTGACCATGCCCCTCAGCATGCTGGCGGCGGCCAACTCGGTACCCGCCGCCGAGCGGGGCCTGGCCATGGGGGTGCGGCTGACGGGCAACCGGCTGGCGGAGCTGACCAGTCCCCTTCTGTTCGGCCCCCTGGCCGAATGGGTGGGGCTTGGACCCGCCTTCCACGGTGCCGGGCTCCTGCTGCTGGCAGCCGCCCTGCTTTCCCTGCGCTGGCGCCACGGGCTGGACGACGCCGACCGGCTGGCGGGAGAGGGCCGGCCCCCGCGGGCCGCCGGGGCCGGCCGCTTCGGCACCCCGGCGTTCCCGATGTGGCGCCGGCGGTCGAGCGCTCCCGTGCGCCAGCCGGGTGCCCACCGGGCCGGCGACTGAGGAGCCGGGCCCGTGGGAGGAGAGCCGGCCGGCAAAACCGAATTGCCTGGACGGGCGTCACCCTGCAGGTGACCCCACCCGGGCTTCCGGTGCCGGGTGCGAGGCGGCGGGCCCCCCTGCCGGTGGCCATCCTGGTGCGGCAACCCGCACCCCCCGGCCGCGGCCGCCCCGCGGTGCCGCGGCGGCCGGGCACCGGCCGGGGCCGCGGCGGCCGGCTGCGACGGCGGCCCGGCGACTCTCACCAGGCACCGCCATCCCGCCCCGGGCGCCGCCCGTGCCAGGGCTCAGCCGGTTCGTCCCCGGGGCAGGTCCATCTTCATGGCAGGAAGGGGATGTGGCATGACCCAGCCGAATCCCGCCGGTCTGGAAGATGTGGTGGCGGGCACTTCGGAGATCTGCTTCATCGACGGCAAGGAGGGGCGGCTCCTCTACCGCGGCTACGACGTCCGCGACCTGGCCGAGCACGCCTCCTTCGAAGAGGTGGTCTACCTCCTCTGGCACGGCCGGCTGCCCAACCGGGCCCAGCTGGACGCCTTTGTCCAGCAGCTGCGGTCGGTCCAGGCGCTGCCCGGCCAGGTGCTCGACCTGATCCAGCGCATCCCGCCGGCCACCCATCCCATGGCCGCCCTGCGCACGGCCGTCTCCTACCTGGGGACCCTGGACCCCGATCAGGAAGACCAGTCCCAGGAGGCGAACCTGCGCCGGGCCACGCGGCTGGTGGCCCAGTTCCCCACCCTGGTGGCGGCCATCGAGCGGGTACGGCAGGGCAAAGAACCGGTGGCGCCGCGGCGCGACCTGCCCCTGGCGGCCAACTTCCTGTACATGCTGCGGGGGGAGGAACCCAGCCCGCTGCACGCCGAGGTCATGAACGTGGCCCTGGTGCTCCACGCCGACCACGAGCTCAACGCCTCCACCTTCGCCGCCCGGGTGGTGGCCGCCACCCTGTCGGACATGTACTCGGCCATCACCGCCGCCGTCGGCGCCCTGAAGGGCCCGCTCCACGGCGGCGCCAACGAGCAGGTGATGCGCACCCTGCTGGCCATCGGTTCCCCCGACAAGGCGGAAGCTTGGGTCAAGGAGGCGCTGGCGGCCAAGAAGCGGATCATGGGCTTCGGCCACCGGGTGTACAAGACCGAAGACCCGCGGGCCACCATCCTGCGCCGGCTCTCCCGCAAGGTGGCCGAGGCGGCCGGCGACACCCGCTGGTTCGAGATCTCCCAGGCCGTGGAGAAGGTGGTGGCGGCGGAGAAGGGGCTCTACCCCAACGTCGACTTCTACAGCGCCTCCACCTACTACGTGATGGGCATCCCCTTCGAGCTGTACACGCCCATCTTCGCCGTCAGCCGCATCTCGGGCTGGACCGCCCACGTGCTGGAGCAGTTCGCCAACAACCGGCTGATCCGGCCCCGGGCCGAGTACACCGGGCCCACCCGCCGGGAGTGGGTGCCCCTGGACCAGCGCTAGCGCGGGCCCTCCCCGACCCCGGCGCGCGGGGGGCAGCGCAGTACGGCAAACAGCAAGGGCGGGCGGTGCCGGGAGGATTCGGCAACCGCCCGCCCTTTTCTTGCCTCAGGCCCCCTGCGCCGCAGCCGGTTCGGCCGCCGGGGACGAACCGGCCCCCGGGCCGCCCGGTCCCCCGGGCAGCAAGGCCACCTGGGGCACCCCCAGCTGGGGGTGGGGCACCACCAGCACGGAGCAGCCGTAGACCCGGCTCAGGATCTCGGGGCGCATGACCCGGGCCGGCTCGCCCGCCGCTGCCACCCGGCCGTCCTTCACCAGCACCAGGCGCTGGCAGTACAGGGCCGCCAGGTTCAGGTCATGCAGCACGGCCACCAGGGTAAGTCCCAGGTGCCGGCGCAGGCGATCCAGAAGATCCATGATCTCCACCTGGTGCCGCAGGTCCAGGTGGCTGGTGGGCTCGTCCAGCAGCAGGACCACCGGTTCCTGGGCCAGGGCCCGGGCCAGCAACGCCTTCTGCCGCTGGCCGGCGCTCAGGGTGGCCAGGGGGCGGCCCGCCAGGGCCTCGAGGCCCACCCACGCCAGAGCCCGGGTCACCGCCTCCCGGTCCCGCGCGCTTTCCCATGCCCAGAGGCCCTGCAGGTGGGGGGTCCGTCCCAGGGCCACGTACTCTTCCACCGTCAGCGACAGGGTCGAGCCGGCCTCCACCCCGGCCACCGCCAGGCGCCGCGCCCGCCGGTCCGGGCGCCAGGCGCCGAGGACCGTGCCGTCCAGCAGCACCTGCCCCGCCCAGGGTTTGAGGTACCCCGACAGGGTGCGCAGCAGCGTGGTCTTGCCCGAACCGTTGGGTCCGGCCACCCCCAGCCACTCGCCCCGCCGCACCTCCAGGGTCAGGCCGTCCAGCACGGGATCGGCGGCGTAGCCGACCCGGACCCCCCGCACCTCCAGGGCGAACCCCACGGCCCTGCACCTCCGTCCGGCGTCAATGGTCGCGGCCGGCCGCATGCCGGCGCAACAGCCAGAGAAACCACGGCGCACCCGCCAGGGCCGTCACCACCCCCACCGGCAGCTCGGCCGGCGCCACCGCGACCCGGGCCACCGTGTCGCAAAGGATCAGGACCGTGGCCCCGGCCAGAACCGCGCCCGGCAGCAGGCGCCTGTGGTCGGCGCCAACCAGCATCCGCACGCCATGGGGGACGATGAGCCCGACAAACCCGATGACACCGCTGACGCTGACGGCGGTGGCGGCCAGCAGGGCTCCGGCCGCCACCAGCCGGCGCTTCACGGCCTCCACGTCGATGCCCAGGTGGTGGGCCGGTTCCTCCCCCAGCCAGAGGGCGTTGAGGGCGCGCACCTGGGCCGTCAGGACGCCCAGCCCCGCCGCCATGGCCACGGCCAGCACCAGCACGTCCTGCCAGCCCGCGCCGGACAGGCTGCCCAGCAACCAGAAGACCAGGGGACGCAGGCGCTCGCCGCTGAGGAAGACCAGCAAGGAGACCAGGGCCCCCAGCAGGGAGGCCACCGCCACCCCCGCCAGCAGCAGGGTGCCCACCGCCAGGCGGCCCCCTACCCGGGCCAGCCGGCTCACCACCAGCACCGCCGCCACCGCGCCGGCGAAGGCCAAGGCCGGCACCAGGCCAAAGCCGGCGGCCCGGGACGCCGCCGCCGCCAGGCTCGCAAGCCCCCCGCCGCCCGCCGGCCAGGAGCCCACCGGACCGCCCCCTGATCCGCTGCCTGCGGCCAGCGCCAGGGCCAGGTGGGCTACCGCCGCCCCCAGCGCACCGCCGCTGGATACCCCCAGCACGTAGGGGTCCGCCATGGGGTTGCGGAAGAGGGTCTGGAAGGCGCTGCCCGCCGCCGCCAGCGAAGCGCCCACCATCCCCGCCAGGACCACCCGCGGCAAGCGGATCTGCAGCACGATGCGGTCTGCGGCCGTGCCGGCACCGGCTCCACCGTCGGGCCCGCCGGCCACCGCGCCGGCCAGCACCCCCAGCACCTGCCCGGGCGGAACATGGACGGCCCCCAGCCCGGTGGCCACCACCAGCGACACGACCAGGGCCAGCCCGAGGAGCCCCAGCACGGCGGCCCCCCGCCGGGCAGGCGAGGCCGGGGCCCCGGGGCTGGAGCTCGCGGCGGCAGGCGAAACCGGGCGCCGGTCGTCTTCCCTGCGGGGACCCGCCGTCCCAGGGTCCGGCGGCATCCCGCCCCTGCCCCGCCGCCGGGCTGCACCCGAGCCTGTCGCTTCCCCGGCCCGGCGCCGGTGGCGAGCGGCACCGGGGGACCCCCCGCCGGGGTCAAGGCGGGCAGGCCCGGCCCGGCCGGCGGCCTGGTCCGCTACCGGTGGGGCCGCAGCCGGTCCACCGGTCGCTGCCTCGCCGGCGCGCCCGCTGGCGGCCGGCCCGCCGGCAGCCGGTTCGTCCGCAGCCGGCCGGCCGGGCCGCGGGGTCTCCCAGGACGCTCCCGTCCCTCCCACAGGGTCTCCCCTCACTGGAACCGGTCGGGGTAGAACCAGCGGGCCAGCTGCTCCAGCCCCTCCACCAGGCGCGGCCCCGGCCGGCTGATCAGGTTGTCGTCGATCAGGTAGATCCGACCCTCCTTCACCGCGGTGATGCCCTCCCAGCCCGGGCGGCTGCCCTCCTTGAGCTGGTCGTAGGAGGACTTCAGCGTGGCGGGCACCACGATCACCTGGGGATCCTGCCGGACCACCTCTTCCAGGCTGATCTGCGGCCAGGCCTGGCCCGTGCCCTCGGCCACATTGACCCCGCCGGCCGCCACGATGACGTCGTGGATGAACCCGCCCGGCCCGACGGTCATGAGCGGATCGTTCCACACCTCGTAGAAGACCCGCACCCGTTCGGCCTGGGGGATCGCCGCCACCTCCTGGCGCACGGCGTCGATGCGGGCCTTCATGTCGGCCACCACCTGCCGGGCGCCCGCCTGGGCATCCACCAGCTCGCCGATGCGCTGGATGCGGTCCAGCACGTCGTCCAGGGTGGCGGGCTGGATCACGGCCACGGGAATCCCCAGCTCCTCCAGCTTCTTGACCTGCTCCTCGGTGCCCCCGATGGTCAGCGCCAGGTCAGGCTCCAGGGCGACGATCTGCTCGTAGTTGGTGTCCGTCAGGCCGCCCAGCTTGGGCAGGTCCTTGACCTCGGCGGGGTAGTCGCTGAAGGAGTCGACGCCCACCACCCGGTCCCCGGCGCCGATGGCGAAGAGGATCTCGGTGTTGCTGGGCGCCAGGGAGATGATGCGCTCGGGCCGGGCCTCCAGGGTGACCTGCCGCCCGGCGTCGTCGGTGAAGGTGTAAGGATAGGTCGTGGCAGCGGCCGCCTCGTGGCCCGCCCCTGCGCCGGACGAGCCGGCCTGGGTGCCGGCCTGCCCCTGCTCCGTCCCGGCGGGCGCCTGGCCGGCGCCGCCGCAACCGGCGGCCAGCAGGGCGAGGATCAGCAGGGTGGCCAGCAGGGCCAGGCTGCGGCGACCGGCTCCCCGGGGCCGGGTTCGACCCCAAATCCTATGCAGGAAGATGCGACTCATGGCCCGATCTCCTCTCCCGGAATGGGTTGCGGCATCCATAAAAAGGAAACCCCGGCCTTGGCGTCAGCAGGCCGGGGCTCAGGTTCCCCTCCACGGGTGCACCCGGTACGTACCTCCTTTCCGCCGAAGGCGTACGTACACGGTCCAGGCAGGTCTCCTGGCTCCCGGATCATGGCCGCCGCCCGGCCTTCCCGCACCCCCACCCGCTGGGCGGGGGATCCGCAGTGGCACGCGAGGGGCTGCGACTACCCGGTCACAGTGGCGGGACCGCGCCGGATTCGCACCGGACTTCCCTATTCTCCCCCGTCTCCGGGGGCACCTGGACCGTCACGCAGATTCGGTTGTCCGCAACCATTCTAGCAGGGCCTGGCAGGGGGAACAACGGAAGCCGGCACCGAGGCCGCCGCGCCGGGGGCGGCCTCGGCTCCCGGACGGCCCGCCTCCGGCGCCCGGCACCGGGGGCACCCGCCGCCGCCGTCGGGCGGGTGCCCGGGGACGCCCGTGCCGCCCCTGCCGGGCCTGCCCGGGAAGGCCCACACCCAGTTCCCAGTGCCGGTGTCACCCGGGCCGGGGGCACCATGCCGGCGGCTCCGGCCCACGGCCCCCTGCCACCCCGCCTCAGGTCCGGGCCCTCAGGTACTGGCGCGGCCAGGGCACCTCCACGCCCAGTTCCCTGGCGGCCCGCAGCGGCCAGTAGGGTTCCCGCAACAGTTGCCGGGCCAGCAGGACCACGTCGGCCTGGCCCGTGCGGATGATGTGGTCGGCCTGGGCAGGCTCGGTGATCAGCCCCACGGCCCCCGTGGCCACGCCCGCCCGCCGCCGCACCTCGGCGGCAAAGGCCGTCTGGTAGCCGGGGCCCTGGGGGATGGGCTCGGGCGGCACCACCACCCCGCCCGAGCTGCAGTCCACCAGGTCGACGCCGCGCTCCCGCAGCGCCCGGGCCACGGCCACGGTGTCCTCCAGGGTGATGCCGCCGGGGGCCCAGTCCACCGCCGAGAGCCGCACCCACAAGGGCCGGTCGGCCGGCCACGCGGACCGCACGGCCTCCACCACCTCCAGCAGCAGGCGCATGCGCCCGGCCAGATCGCCGCCGTAGCCGTCGGTGCGCCGGTTGCTGAGGGGCGAGAGGAACTGGTTGAGCAGGTACCCGTGGGCGGCGTGGATCTCGATCAGGTCGAACCCGGCCCGCTGGGCCCTGCGGGCGGCCGCCACGAAGGCGTCGACGATGCGCGGAACGTCCGCGGCGGCCAGCTCCTGGGGCACCGGCCAGCCCTCGGCGAAGGGGATGGCCGAGGGCGCCACCGCCGGTTCCGGTCCCACGCCCTGGTTGGGCGACCAGGCCTTGCGCCCGGCGTGGCCCAGCTGGATGCCCACCGGCACGCCGTGGGCATGGCAGAACTCGACGATCCGCGCCAGGGGTGCCACGTGGTCGTCCCGGTAAAGTCCGAGGTCGGCGTCGCTGATCCGCCCGCGGCTCTCCACCGCGGTGGCCTCCACCACGATGAGGCCGACCCCGCCCACGGCCCGGGAGCCGTAGTGCACGAAGTGCCAGTCGTTGGCCAGGGCATCGGGGCCGGCGCTGTACTGGCACATGGGCGACATGACGATGCGGTTCTTCAGGGTGAGCCCGCGGAAGGTGATGGGGTCGAACAAACCGGGCATGGCATTCACCTCGACGGCGCCATTATCCACCTGCCGGCCCCAGGCCTCAAGCCGGTGTCGCGGGGCTCCCGGGCCCTCCCCGTGGCGCGGGCAGGGATTCCTGCCGGCGGAAGGAAAACTAGGGTGTCGGAAGCGAGGTGGCGTCGTTGTCCGAACCAGGGGGTGCCTGGGGGACGACAGGCACTGCGCCGTACCGGCCCGCCGGGGCGCGGGGTGCGGGGATCGACCGGCCCGTCCTGCCGCCCGACCTCTATCGCCGCCGGCAGGAGGCCCTGCGTGCCGCCGCCGCCCAGGAGGGCCTGGACGCGGTGCTGGCCGTGGGGCGGGCGTTCTACGAGCGGGGCGCCCCGGTCGCCTTCCTGTGCGGCCACCTGGCGCCCGCGCCCACGGCGGCTTCCGCGCCGGGCTACGAGGGTTGGGGCCAGTCGCTGCTTCTGGTACCCTGCCGGGGGCCGGTGGTCCTGATCGCCGACGCGGCCCGCCCGGAGACGGTGGTGGCCGACCAGATCGAACTGACCGCCGCCCACCCGGCCGCCCTGGCCGGCTGGATCCGGCGCCTGGGGCTCGCCACGGGCCGGATCGGTGTGGCAGGATCGGATCTCTGGTCCTGGGCCGCCTTCCGGGCCGCAAGCCTGGCGGTCCCCGGAGCGGAGTGGGTGCCCGCCGACCCGCTGGTCAACCGGCCCCGCCGCCTGAAGGAACCGGAGGAGCAGGCCCTCCTGGCCCGTGCGGCCGAGGCCGCCGACGTGGGCCTGGCCGCTGCCCTGGAGGTTCTCCGGCCCGGACTCAGCGAGCAGCAGCTGGGCGCCGCCGGCACCGCCGCCGCCCTGGCGGCGGGGGCCGACTTCGTCCGCTACTTCCGCGTGCACACCGGCGCCTGGTCGCTGTTGAGCTTCCGCTGGCCCCAGGCCACGGACCGGCGGGTCCGGGCAGGCGAACCCGTCGCCCTGGACATCATCGGCGCCCGCGGCGGCTACCAGTTCGACGTGCTCCGGACTGCCCTGGTGGAGCCGGTTCCTCCGGAACTCGCGCGGCTGGCTGCGGCGGCGGAAGACTGCCTGGAAGCCGTTTTGGCCCGCTGCCGCCCGGGGGTGACCGTGGCCGAGCTGCTGGCTGCCGCGTCGGAGGCGGCGGCCCGCCACGGGCTCGGAGACGCCCTGGCACCGCTGCTGGGGCACGGCATCGGGCTGGAGACCGTGGAGGAACCGCTCCTGCTGCCCGGGGTCGACGACCGGCTGGAGGCCGGCATGGTGCTGTGCGTGGAGCCGGCCTTGCGGGTGCCCGGCCTGGGGGGTTACAGCATCGAAGAGATGATCGTGGTGGAAGAAGGGGGCCCGCGGATCCTGACGCGCACCCCGCGCCGGCCCGTGATCGGCGCAACCCCCTCGTAAGCTGGACAAGTAGAAAGGGTGACGGTTGTGGCGGCGACCATTCCTGCCCAGCTCCTGGAGGGCAAGCGCGCCCTGGTCTTCGGGGTGGCCAACAAGAACAGCATCGCCTGGGCCATCGCCCGGGTCCTGGACGCGGCCGGCGCCCAGCTGGCCATCGCCTACCAGAACGAGCGGCTGGGGGAGCGGGTCCAGAAGCTGGTCCCTGAGCTGCGCCGGGAACCGCTGCTGGTGGAGTGCGACGTCAGCTACGACGAGCAGATCGAGCGGGCCTTCGCCACCATCGCCGGCCGCTGGGACCGCCTGGACGTCCTGGTCCACAGCCTGGCCTACGCACCCAAGGAGGCCCTGGAGAATCCTTTCGTCGAAACGAGCCGGGACGACTTTCGCATCGCCCTGGATGTCAGCGCCTATTCCCTGGTGGCCCTGGCCCGGGCCGCCCGGCCGCTGATGACCGCCGGCGGGTCGATCCTGACCATGACCTACTACGGCGCGCAGAAGGCCGTGCCCAACTACAACGTGATGGGGGTGGCCAAGGCCGCCCTGGAGGCCTGCGTCCGCTACCTGGCGGCCGACCTGGGCCCCCAGGGCATCCGGGTCAACGCCATCTCCGCGGGACCCATCAACACCCTGGCCGCCCGGGGCGTCCGCAACCTGACGGACTTCATCAAGACCCATGCCGAGCGCTCGGCGCTCAAGCGCAATATCAGCCAGGAAGACGTCGCCCATGCGGCCCTGTTCCTGGCCAGCGACCTCTCGTCCAGCATCACGGGCGAGGTGCTCTTCGTCGACGCGGGTTACAACATGATGGGCGTGTAACCGGGGGGTACGGCAGCAGGGCCACCGGGGGATGCCTTGCAGCAAGGCACCCCCGGCGGCCCTCGGGCCCGCGCGGTACCTTCCAGCCCCAGACCTCTCGGCCGCGCACCGGCCGCCCGCACGCCTCCGGCACGGCGAAGCTGCAGCCCCGGCGCCGCCGGCCGTTACGGCGCTACCGCCAGCCCCCGCCGCGGCACGAGGGCCCCGCTTCCGGTAGGTTCTTGCCGCGGCGCTACGGCCCCCGTTTCGCCAGCCCCGGCGCCGCGGGCCTACTGCCCCGCTTCCGCCAGCCCCGCACCGGTCACCGCCCCGTCCCGCCCGGCGTCCCGCCGGAAGACCCGGCCCAGCCGCCGCAGGGCATCGTCCAGCAGGCTGTAGGCCACGGGGACCAGCACCAGGGTCACCAGCGTGGACATCAACAGGCCGTAGATCACCACCACCGCCAGGGGCCGTAACAGCTCGGACGACGGGCCCGGCAGGTAGGCGAAGGGCACCAGGCCCAGGTTGGTGGTCAGCATGGTCATCAGGATGGGGCGCAGGCGCACCGGGCCCGCCTGCAGCAACGCCTGGTCCCGGGGCATGCCGCGCCGCCGCAGCACGTTGGTGTAGTCCACCAGCACGATGGCGTTGTTCATCACCACGCCCACCAGCATCAGGAAGCCCAGCAGGGCGGTGACCCCGATGGGCAGGCGGTGCAGGGCCATGCCCGCCACCGCCCCCACCACGGTGGGAGGGAGGCTGAACAGGATCACCAGCGGGTGGAAGAAGGATTCGAACTGGGCCGCCATGATCAGATAGACCAGCAGCACGGCCAGCACGATGGACAGGCCCAGGGAGCGGAAGGTCTCGTTCATCCGCTCGGCCTCCCCGGCCACCGTCCAGGTCATGCCGCCGGGCCAGTCCATGGACGCCAGCTCCCGCTGCAGGGCGGCGGAGACTTCGCCCAGAGGCCGGCTGCCGTCCAGGTGGACCGCCACGATCACCTGCCGGCGGCCGTCCTGGCGGGTGATGGCCAGGGGGGCCCGTTCCACCGTCACCTGGGCCACGTCGCCCAGCCGCACCACGCCACCCAGGGCGGACCGCAGGGGGAGGTCGTCCAGGGCGCCGTACCGCCGCTGCCAGTCCTGGGGCAACAGCAGGCGCACGTCCCACTGGTCGGTGCCGGTCCGCACCCGGGCCACCGTCACGCCCCCCAGGGCCGCCCGGAGGGCCACCTCGACTTCCTGGACCGTCAGGCCGGCCCGCGCCAGGGCCTCCCGGTCGGGACGGACCACCACCTCCGGCCGGGTCTGGCGCAGGCTGTTGTCCGCCGCCGCCACGCCGGGCAGGCGGCGGGCCCGGTCCACCACCTGGTCGGCCATGGCGGCCAGCAGGTCAGGGTCGTCGCCCGCCACCTGCACCTCCAGCTGCTGCAGCCCCCCTGCCATGACCGACGACGCTACCGTGGCTTGGATTTCAGCCCCCGGAATGGCCTCCAGCTCGGGCTGCAGGGCCTGCAGCACCTGGAAGACCGAGCGGTCCCGCTGCTGGACCGGGACCAGCACCGCGGTGACGGCGGCCTCGTTGGCAGCGGCGGCGCCGGTGGTGAAGGCCCCCCCTGCGGCACCCACGGTGGTGACCACCCGGTCGGCTTCGGGCAGGGCCATCAGGAGCTCTTCCACCCGCCGCGCCACCGACGCCGTCTCTTCCAGCCGCGTGCCGGGCGGCGTGCGCACCGTCACCTGGATCTGCCCGCTGTCCGAGGGCGGCAGGAACTCGGACCCGAGCCAGGGCGCCGCCGCCAGGCTGGCCACGAAGCTCGCCAGGCCCGCCGCCATCACCAGCCCCCGCCGGCGCAGGCTGCCGGCCAGCAGCCGCCGGTAGCCCTGCTCCAGCCGCTCGATGGCCCGGTGGAACCCGGCCAGCAGCCCCGACGGCTGGTAGTGGCTCCCCAGCACCCGGGCCGCCAGCATGGGCACGAAGGTGACCGCGCCGAACAGGGCCGCCACGTGGGAGAAGATCACCGCCAGCGCCAGCGGCGTGAACAGCTCCGCCGCCAGCCCGCCGGTGAGCATCATCGGGAAGAACACGGCCCCCTGGGCGATGGCCGACGCCGTCACCGCCGCCGCGACCTCCGCCGTCCCCTCCTCGGCCCCCTGCAGGGGGGGCGTGCCCCGCATCCTGTAGCGGTGGATGCTCTCGATCACCACGATGGCGAAGTCGACCAGCGAGCCGATGCCGATCAAAAGGCCGCCCAGGGAGACGATGTTAAGGGTCTGGCCGGCGGCGGCCAGCATGGCGAAGGAGCCGACCACGGAGACGGGCAGCATCAGGCCCACCACCAGCGTGGTGCGCCAGTTGCCCAGGAACAGGTAGAGGACGGCCACCGCGATCAGGCCGCCCAGGACGCCGTGTTCGGCCACCGTCCGCACGGATTCCTGGATGAAGTCGCCCTGGTCCAGGATGGTGCGCAGCTCCACCCCCGGCGGCAACTGGGGTGCCAGCCGCTGCAGCGCCTGCTCCACGCCCCGGGAGACGGCCAGGGTGTTCCCGTCGGTGGCCTTCAGCACCTGGAGCTGCACCACGGGCTTGCCGTCCAGGTAAGCCAGCTGCGCCGGGTCCGCCAGTGCCTCCTCCACGGTGGCGATGTCGGCGATGCGCACCGCCGCCCCGGCGGGCGTGGTCACCACGGCCTCGGCCACGTCCCGGGCGCTGGTGTACTGGGCGTCGAGCCGCACCGAGAGGGCGGCGCTGCCGCGGTCGACGGAACCCGCCGTGGCCAGGGTCGCCCCGCCCCCCAGGGCCCGCGCCACCAGGGCGGGGCTCAGGCCGTACGCCTCAAGGCGCGCGGGATCGAGGATGACCCGCACCTCCCTGTGGCGCAGGCCCACCACGCCGACGGAGGCGACGCCGTCCACCTGCTCCAGCGCCGGCGCCACCCGGTCTTCCGCCAGGGCCTGGAGCTGCCCGGCCGGCAGGTCTCCCGTGACGCCCACGGTCACCACGGGCTCCGCCGACGGATCCAGGGTCAGCACCCGCGGGCTGCCGGCATCGTCCGGCAGAAGGCCCCGCACCGCGTCGATGCGCTTCTGGACTTCCAGCACCGTGAAGTCCAGGTCGGTGCCCCAGTTCAGCTCGAGGATGACCAGGGCCGAGCCGGGCTGGGCGATGGAGCGGACCCCCTTGACCCCGTTGATGGTGCTGACCGCCTGCTCGAGGGGCTCGACCACCCGGGCCTCCAGCTCGGCGGGCGAGGCGCCGGGGTAGGAGGTGGCCACCACCACCACGGGCAGCTCCAGCTGGGGCAGGAGGTCGACGGGCATGGCGGGCAGCAGGAAGGCGCCCAGCAGCACCAGGGCGATCACCAGCACCGTGACGAAGACCGGACGGTGGACGGAAAAGCGCGCGACGCTCACCGCGGACCGCCCTCTTCCACGATCCGGACCCGCTCGCCGCCGGCCAGGCCCGCCGCGCCCCGGGTGATCACCCGGTCCCCCGGCCGCAGCCCCTCCAGGACCAGGGCCTGCCGGGAGGTGACGGCGCCGTATCGCACTTCCCGGCGGGCGGCGCGATCGCCCTCGACCACGAAGACCACGCCCTGGCCCGGCTCGTCCCCCTCCTGAAGGGCGTCCACGGGGATCACCACGCCCCGCGCCCCACCTTGAGGCGTGAACCGCAGGGTGGCCGGCTGCCCCGAAACGGGCCATTCACGCCCGTCCTGGCCCAGGAGCTCCACGGTCACGGTGTAGGTTCCGGTGCGCGGGTCGGCCACCAGGGTCTTCTCGATCACCCGGCCCTGCCAGGCGGTCGACCCGGCCGTCACCTCCACGGTGCCGCCCACCTCCACGGCGCCGTACAAACCGGCCGGCACCTGCGCCTCGACCTGCGCGGGTCCCGGGTCCACCAGCACCACCAGGGGATCCACCCCCTGGGGCGACGCCAGGGCACCCACCTGGGCATGGATCGCCGCCACCACCCCGGCCACCGGGGCGGTCACCCGGGTCAGATCGAGCTGGTGGCGCGCCAGGGCCAGGGCCGCCTCGGCCTGCTCCACCTGGGCCCGGGCGGCCGCCGCCGGATCCCCTTGCCGCGCCAGGTCCCGGGCACGCCGGGCCGCATCGAGGCGCACCTGGGCCGCCTGCAGGTTGAACTCCGCCTGGCGCACCGCAGCCTGGGCCTCCGTAAGGGTAGCGGCCAGCGACTCGCAGCCCCCTTCCCCACCGGCTCCGGGTCCGCCCGTCCCGGTGCCGCCGGCCTGCGGGGCGCCGCCGGCCCAACCGGAGCTGCCGGTGCCGGCCAGCCCGCCGCCGGCCGCCGTGGCCGCCGGGCCGCTGCCGGCCGCACACCCCAGGGCCTGCCACTGGGCCTGCAAGGTTGCCAGCCTCTGCCGGGCACCGTCCAGCTGGACCCGGGCCCCTTCCCTTGCCAGCTCCGCCTGGCGCAGCTCGGCGTCGGCCTGCAGGATCTGGGCCTCCCGGGCCTGGGCGGCCTGCCGGGCGGCGGCCCGGGCGGCCGCCAGGGCCGCCTCCGCCTGATCGACCTGAGCCCGAGCCACGGTGGGATCGAGTTCGACCAGCAACTGCCCGGCCTTGACCCGGTCGCCCACCCTCACGTGGACGGCGGTGATGGCACCGGCCGCCTGGGGCCGCACGGCGACCTCGGAACGGGCCCGGACCCGGCCGGCCAGTTCCACCGGCTCTGCGACCGTGCCCTCAACCGCCGTGACCACCTCCACCGGCACCACGGTCTCCAGGCTGGCGCCGCTGCGCGCCGTCTCCTTGCCCCCTTCCCCGCCGCCGCAGGCCGCCAGGAGCAGGGTCCCAGCCACCAGCAGGGCGGTCAAGCGGGGCCACCCCGGCCCTCTCCGCTTCGGGGGGCGCCGCCCCCGGCGGGACATCCCCGTCCCGGGATGCCGCAACCAAGACGGCGGCCCGCCCGCTTCCCGGGTGCCGCGGCCGGGCGGCAGGGCGGCAGCCGCTGGCCGGCACCACGGGCGGACGACGCCGTGAAGGCCCGCAGGCGGTTCAGGGCGGTGCCCGGCGCGGGCGCGGTGTTCGGGATGCGCTTGAGGTTGAGGTCCGGTCTGGGATCCAGGTTGCGGCCCCGCCTCCGGCCCAGGCTGGGGCGCGGGGTGAAACTGGGGAAGCGCGTGGATCACGGCCCTCCGCTCTCCTTTCCCTTGGCCTGCGTACCTTCCGGGCCTTCAGAGGACGGCGGCGGACCCTGGCGGTTCGGGTCCGGCGGTGGGGGTGGCGGAACCGGACCCGGGCCGGCAGCGGGCAATGATCCGCCCGCCCGGCCGGCCGGCTCCTCCCTGAGGCCGGCTCCCGCCAGGTAGGTGTCGACGGCGGCCAGCAGGTGGGGCAGCAGTCCCGGCGGCGCCCCGCTGTGGTACCAGGCGGCCAGGCGGGCCAGGGCGATGCCCTCGATGTCCAGGGCCAGTTCTTCCGGCGGGCGGGAGTCTTGAAGCTCGCCCCGCGCCTGGCCGCGGGCACAGAGGTCGGTGACCAGGCGGTGGAGCAAGCGCGATGCCGGCTCGTTTGCCCCTCGGCGCAGGTTCTCGATGCACCAAAGCCAGATCACGTCCGGGTGGACCTGTTGCGTCCACTCCACCAGCCGGGACAGCAGGTGGTGCAGGGCGGCGCGCAGCGGCATCGCGCCCGCGGCCTCCAGCTCGCGGCGCAGCGCTTCCAGGCGGGGCGGCAGAGCCGCCAGGGCCAGGTCTTCCTTGGTGGCGAAGTAGTTGTAGAACGTGCCCTTGGCGACGCCGGCGGCGCTGGCGATCTGGTCCACCGTGGTGGCAGCGAAGCCCTTGCGCGCCAGAAGGCGCATCCCTTCTCGGATGAGGGCCTGGCGCACCGCCTCCCGCTGGGCCTGGCGCAGGTTCACCTCCCGGCCACCTCCGGCGGCTGTGATGACCATGGTCATAGTGTGACCGCGGTCACAACCATCGTGCCCAGCGTAGGCAGGGCAGGCACCCGTTGTCAAGGGCAGGCGGGCCGGGAGGCCAGCATGGCCAAGCTGCAGGGAAGGCCAGCGAGATGCCACGACGCGCGAGGCGGGTCCGGCCGGCAGGGTAGTGGGCCGCCGCACCGGGGGACCGGCGGGCCGGAGGGCCTGCGGCCAGGCGGGCCGGCGGGCCCCAGCACTCGAGGCGGGGGCGCGGGTGCGGGGCCGGGGCCTCCGGTTGGAGCTACCACCGCGCCCTCCAGGTCTTGCGGGTGGGCGCAGGACCCCGCGCCGCAGCCCGGTGCCCCTGGTCCTAGCGGTCCACTTCGCACAGGACGATGTCGATGCTGCCGATGATGGCCGTCATGTCGGCCACCAGATGGCCGCGGGCCAGGAGGGGGAGCAGCTGCAGGTGCACGAAGCAGGGTGAGCGCCAGTGGGCGCGATACGGCATGACGTCGCCCCCCGCCACCAGGTAGAGACCGATGACGCCCCGGGGCGATTCGATCTCGTGGTAGATCTCCCCCGTGGGGCGGAGAGCCCGGGGCAGCTTGGCCATCACCGGCCCCCCGGGCAGCCGGCGCAGGGCCTCCCGGGCCAGGCGCACGCTCTCCAGGATCTCCTGGATCCGGACCTGGTTGCGCGCCCACACGTCACCGCCTTCGGCCACCACGGGGCGAAAGCCCAGCTCCCGGTAGGGCACGCCCTGGTCCGAGGCCCGCAGGTCCCGCGGCACGCCGCAGCCCCGCAGCACAGGACCGCTGGCCTGCCAGGCCACCGCCTGCCGGGGCGCCAGGACGCCGATGCCCCGGGTGCGCCGGACGTACATCTCGTTGTCGAAGAGGAGCTGGACGTACTCCGGCCAGGCCTCCCTCTCCATGTGGTCGAGCCAGGCCAGGGCCCGCTCGACCCAACCGTCGGGGGCATCGTTGCGGAGCCCGCCGATGCGCATGAACTGGGGGAAGAGCCGGCCGCCCGAAAGCTCCTGGACCAGCATGTAGTACATCTCCCGGTCCCGCCAGGCGAACAAAAAGGGCGTCACCGCGCCCAGGTCCAGGCCCATGGTGCCCGCCCAGAGCACATGGCTGGCGATCCGCTCCATCTCGCACAGGGCCAGGCGCAGCCAGCGGGCCCGCTCGGGCACCTCCACGCCCAGCAGCCGCTCGATGGCCTCGCAGATCAGCCGCTCGTTGTGGAAGGGGGCGATGTAGTCGTTGCGGTCCGCAAAGGGGACGTTCATGGCGTAGGTGCGGTACTCGGCCTGCTTCTCCCAGTTGCGGTGCATGAAGCCGATGTCCGGTTCGGCATGGACGATGGTCTCACCCTCCAGGGTCAGCACCACCCGCAGCACACCGTGGGTGCTGGGGTGCTGGGGCCCCATGCTGAGGACCATGTGCTGGCCCTCGTCGTCCAGGTAGCGCAGCTCCACGCTGGCGTCGCCCCGCGGATCGGGCAGCGACGCCGTGTAGGCCGGGTCCCGCTCCAGCAGCGGGCTGCCCGCCCGGCCCGGCACCTTGTCCGCCATGGCGCCCCCGCCTCCTTTGCCGGGCCCCGGCCCGCCGCCCGCCTGGCAGCGCGGGCGGGCCGGCAGGTCCCACTGGGCCGGCTGGTTCCACCCCCCTAACCTGTCCTGACCTGCCACCCCTTATCCGCACCCGACCGGCCCGGGCGGATCCCGGCTCGCCTCCGGCCGCGCCGGCCGCCGCTCGGCCGCCGGCTGCGCTACACTGTTGTCCATGGACGAGCGGCACGGCGTGCCTTCCAACCAGCGTTCAGCGCGAGGCTCGCCCCAGGGCATCCAGGGCGCCGGGAACGTCCCGGCCGGGGGACCCCGGGAGGCGGGCGGCGTGGACGCGATCCCCCTGGGTCCCGTGGTGGAGGCCTCCTTCTACCGCCGGCCTGCGGCCGAGCTGGCACCGGCCCTTCTCGGCCTTGAGCTGGTGCACGAAACGCCGGAAGGCCTGGCCAGCGGCATCATCGTGGAGACCGAGGCCTACCAGGGACCGGAAGACCGGGGCGCCCACTCCTTCGGCGGCCGCCGCACGGCCCGCACGGAGGTGATGTTCGGCCCTGCCGGCCATGCCTACGTGTTTTCCATTTACGGCATGCACCACTGCTTCAACGTGGTGGCCGCCGAGCCCGGCAAGCCGCAGGCCGTCCTGGTGCGCGCCCTGGAACCCCGGCGCGGCCTGGCCCTCATGGCCCGCCGCCGCTGCGCCGGCGGGGACCGGCTCGCGCGGCCCGGCGTCCTCACGGGCGGACCCGGCCGGCTCTGCCAGGCATTGGGCATCACCCGCGGGCAGTACGGCCTGCCCCTCTTCGATCCGGCCTCCCCCCTGCGGATACACTACCCTCGCCCGCCCTTCACGGTGGCGGCCGTGGCGCGCGGGCCAAGGATCAACATCGACTACGCGGGCGAGTGGAAGGACGTGCCCTGGCGGTTCTGGGTGGCCGGCAACCCCCACGTGTCCCGCCCGTAGCCGGGTTCAAGGGGTCGGGCCCGGGGCCGGGGACATGGGGGGCCACCCTTCCGCCCGTCCCCGGCGGAGACGGGCCCGCGGGGGCGGGGCCGGCCTTTTCCTTCCGCCCCCACTTCTGTGATGGATCACCGCTCGGGGCTGTCATGGGGCGCCAGCCGTCGTATTCCCCGCCACACGCCCCAGAATGTTCTGGCGTGCGCGAACGGCATGGTGGCAGGAGTTTGGTTCGGCGCGGGGAACACGTCCATGGTTTGCGGCTTCGACATCCTTCGCGGAGCCGCGCGTCAGCATCAAAGCCTTCGACGGGGGGTTTTCTATGCGCGGGCGAGCCCGAGGCCGGACGCTAGGTCTGGCCCTCATGGTGGCGGGATCCCTCATCCTCTCCGCGTGCGGCGGGGGTGGAGGCGGCTCCCAGGACCAGGGTGGCAACGGCGGCGGCGGCGGCCAGGAAACCAAGGTGCGCGTCGGCCTGGTGTACGACGTGGGCGGCCGGGGCGACCAGTCGTTCAACGACATGGCCTACGCCGGCCTGGAAAAGGCGATCCAGGAGTTCGGCGACAAGGTCGAGGCCCAGGACGCCGAACCCGACGCCGGCGGCCAGAACCGGGAAGACCTGCTGCGGACTTTTGCAGACCAGGGCTATGACCTGGTGATCGGCGTCGGCTTCCTCTTCACCGATGCCATCACCGCCGTGGCGAAGGAATATCCGGAGGTCAAGTTCGCCATCGTCGACTCCTGCCCCGAGGAGCCCCTGGACAACGTGGCCTGCCTGACCTTCAAGGAACATGAAGGCTCCTTCCTGGTCGGCGCGGCCGCGGCCCTCAAGACCCAGACCGGCACCATCGGCTTCGTGGGCGGCATGAAGACGCCTCTGATCGAGCGGTTCGAGGCCGGCTACCGGGCCGGTGCCAAGTACATCAACCCGGACATCAAGGTCCTGTCCGACTACGCCGGCACCACCGGCGAAGCGTTCAACAATCCCACCAAGGGCCGCGAGCTGGCCCTGGCCCAGATCCAGCAGGGCGCCGACGTGATCTACCACGCGGCCGGCGGCACCGGCAAGGGCGTGTTCGAGGCCGTCAAGCAGCAGGGCAAGCTGGCCATCGGCGTCGACGCCGACCAGTCGCTGACGGCGCCGGACTACGCCGACGTGATCCTGACCTCCATGGTGAAGCGGGTCGACGTGGCCGTCTACGACGTCATCCGCTCCGTGGTGGAAGACAACTTCAAGGCCGGCCTCCACGCCTACGGCCTGAAGGAAGACGGCGTCGGCTACGCCGTCAACGACAAGAACCGCTCCCTGATCGAGGACATCACCGCCCAGCTGGACGAGCTCAAGGAGAAGATCATCAGCGGCGAGATTCAGGTGCCCGAGACGCCGGGCGACGTGTGAGCCGCGCGGCCGCTGCAGGCGTGCCGGGCACAGCGCGCTGCGGCCGGGGCAGGGAACCTCTGGCCGGATTCCACCGCAGGGGACGGCACGGGGCCGTCCCCTGCCCGTGCCCGGCGGCAGCGGCGCAGGGAGGTGCCGGTCGTGCCCGACGCGGAGTGGATGCTGGAGGTCCGCCACATCACCAAGCGCTTTCCGGGCCTGGTGGCCAACGACGACATCAGCTTTGCCGTCCGCCGCGGTGAGATCCACGCCATCGTAGGCGAAAACGGCGCCGGCAAGTCGACCCTGATGAAGATCCTGGCCGGGCTGTACGAGCCCGATGCCGGGGAGGTGCGCCTAGAGGGGCGGCCGGTACGCCTGCGCGGCCCGCGCCACGCGGCCCAGCTGGGCATCGGCATGGTCCACCAGCACTTCATGCTGGTGCCGCGCTTCACCGTGACGGAGAACGTGGTGCTCGGCAGCGAGCCGGGATCCGCGGCCCGGCTGGACCTGGCGGCCGCCCGGGCCCGGGTGGCCGAGCTCGCCCGCCGCTACCATCTGGACGTGGACCCCGATGCCCGGGTAGCCGGGCTTTCCGTGGGCCAGCAGCAGCGGGTGGAGATCCTCAAGGTGCTCTACCGGGGCGCCCAGCTGCTCATCCTTGACGAGCCCACGGCGGTGCTGGTGCCCCAGGAGGTGGAGGAGCTCTTCCGCCACCTCAGGGAGCTGCGCCAGCAGGGGAAGACGGTGCTCTTCATCAGCCACAAGCTGGACGAGGTGCTGGCCATCGCCGACCGCATCACGGTGCTGCGCCGCGGCCGGGTGATCGGGACGGTGGAGGCCCGGGAAGCCACCAAGCCCCATCTGGCCGAGATGATGGTGGGGCGCCCGGTGCTCTTCCACCTGGACCGGCCCGCGCCGCCGCCGCAGCAAGAACCGGCACCCCTCCTCTCCCTGCAGGACGTGACCTGCGTCGAGGGGTCGCGCACCGTGCTTGAGGACATCCGCATCACGGTGTACCCCGGCGAGATCTACGCCATCGCCGGGGTGGAGGGCAACGGCCAGGCGGAGCTGGTCCAGGTGGTCACCGGACTGCGCCCGGTGACCCGCGGGCGGGTCGAGATCTTCGGCCGGGACGCCTCGGGGTGGAGCGTGGCCCGGCGCCGGGCCGAGGGCGTGGCGGTGATTCCCGAAGACCGCCACCGCCAGGCGCTGGTCTTGCCCATGACCCTGTGGGAGAACGCCATGCTGGGCAGCCACCGCGACCGCACCTGGCGCCGCGGCTGGTTCTACCACCCCCGCTCCATCCGGGAGCGGGTCGCCCGGTACGTGGCCCGCTACGACGTGCGCACCCCTTCCCTCGACGTGCCCGCCGCCGCCCTCTCGGGGGGCAACCAGCAGAAGCTGATCCTGGCCCGGGAGCTGGAACGGCAGCCCCGGCTGATCGTGGCGGCCCAGCCCACCCGCGGCCTGGACGTGGGTGCCATCGAGTTCGTCTGGGGGCAGTTGCTGGCCGCCCGGGCCCGCGGGCTGGGGATCCTCTTGATCTCGGCGGACCTGGAGGAGATCCTGGCCCTCGCCGATCGGGTGGGCGTGCTGGTGCGGGGCCGGCTGGCGGGCGAGCTCTCCCGGGAAGAGGCCACGGCCGAGCGGCTGGGCCGGTTGATGCTGGCGGGGGGTGAGACGGCATGAAGGTAGCCCGCACGCTGCTCTACGCCGCAGTCCCCGTGGTGGCCCTGGTGCTGGCGGGGCTCATCGGGGCCGTGGTGGTGCTGCTGACGGGCGGCCATCCCCTGGAAGTCCTCCAGGTGATGCTGACCTACAACCTCTCCAGCGCCGACAGCATCGCCGGCGTCCTGTCGCGCATGACCCCCCTGATCCTGTCGGGCCTGGCCGTCGCCCTGAGCTTCCGCGCCGGCCTGTTCAACATCGGGGTGGAAGGCCAGTACCTCATCGCCGCCTTCACCGCCTCCCTGGCCGGCATCTACCTGGCGGGCCTGCCGGCGGTGCTGCACCTGCCCCTGACCGTCCTGGCGGGCGTGGCCGGCGGGGCCCTGTGGGCCTGGCTGCCTGCGGAGCTCAAGGTGCGGCGCGGGGTGCACGAGGTCATCAGCACCATCATGCTGAACTTCATCGCCACGTCGCTGCTGCTCTGGCTGATCGGGGACGTCTTCCGCGACCCCAGCCAGGCGGGCACCACGCGTGTCCGCATGCCCGAGATCGCCGCCACGGCCCGCATCCCGCGCATCCACGGGCTGGCCGAGGCGCTGGGCATCCACCTGCGCCCGTCGGTGGCTCTGGACTGGTTCTTCCCCGTGGCCCTGGCCATGGCCCTGGTGGTCTACCTGCTGCTCTGGCGGACCCCCCTGGGCTTCGAATTGCGGTCCGTGGGACTCAACCCCGAGGCCGCCCGGGCGGCCGGGATCCCCGTGCCCGCCGTGCAGCGCCGGGCCCTCCTGCTCAGCGGCGCGCTGGCCGGCCTGGTCGGCATGTCGGACCTGCTGGGCTACTTCGGTTACCTGGACATCGATTTCCCGCGCGGTTACGGCTTCACGGGGATCGCCGTCGCCCTTTTGGGCGCGAACCACCCTGCGGGCATCGTGCTGGCGTCGTTCCTCTTCGCGTTCCTGCAGCGGGGCGGCCTGGGCGTGCAGGCCCTGGCCGACGTGCCGCGCGAGGTCATCACGGTGATGGAAGGCGTCATCATCCTGACCATGCTGATCACCTCGGCCGTGGCGGGCCGCTGGCTGCGCCGCTGGGAGCGGGCTCGCATCCTGGCCGGCCAGGAACGGGGCGCCACCGGCGCGGGAGGAACGGGCTCCCTGGCCGCCGGCCCGCAGGCGGGGCGGCCCGGCGAAGCCCGGCCGCGTTCCGGCGGGGAGGCCCAGGCGGCCGCCGCCACGGGAGAGGAGGGACACCATGCCGGCGCCTGACGCGTCGTCCCCGGCCCTGCTGGTGGCTCTGGTGGCCCTCATCGCCGCCACCCTGCGCCTGGCCCTGCCCGTGCTGATCACCAGCGTGGGCGCCACCTTCACCGAGCTGGGCGGCGTGGTGAACATCGGCCTCGAGGGCATGATGCTGTTCGGAGCCTTCTGCTCCGCCTGGGTGGGCATCACCGCCGGGCCGCTGGCCGGCATCGTGGCGGGCGCCCTGGCGGGCGCCGCCCTGGCCGTGGTGCACGCCGTGGCCGCCGTCCGCTTCCGCATCGACCACATCGTCAGCGGCGTGGCGATCAACCTGCTGGCCGCGGGCCTGGTGCGCATCGGCAGCTACCGGGCCTTCGGCACGGCCACCACGTCCCCCCGGGTCGAAGGGCTGCCGGCGCTGCCCGTACCCTACCTGGGGGACATCTCGCCGCTGGTCCCGGCGGGCCTGCTGTTGATCCTGCTGGTGTGGTACGTCCAGCAACGGACCCCCTTCGGCCTGCGCCTGAGGGCGTGCGGCGAGAACCCCCTGGCGGCCGACACCCTGGGGGTCAACGTGGAGGCCATGCGCATCACCGGCGTGGTGCTGAGCGGCCTGTTCGCCGGGCTGGCCGGATCCTATCTGGTGGTCGAGCTCAACCACGTGTACGTGGAGGGGATGACCCAGGGCCGGGGTTTCGTCGCCCTGGCCGCCATGATCTTCGGTAACTGGTCCCCGGTGGGCGCCGCCCTGGCCTCCCTTTTGTTCGGCGCCGCCGAGGCGCTCTCTATCCAGGCCAACGTGGCCATTCCCTACCAGTTCCTCGAGATGGTGCCCTACGTGGTGACCCTGCTGGTGCTGGCCGGGGTGATGCGGCGGTCGACCCCGCCGGCGGCGGTGGGAACCCACTACAGCCGCGGCGAGGAGTAGGCCGGCCGCCGGCCCGGGCGGGCCGGCTCCCGTGCGATGCCTGCGGGGGCGCCGTCAAGGCGGGGCCCGCGGGCCGGCAGGATGCGCCACCGCCCTCGAAACCGGGGCACAACCGAGAACGATGCGCGCGAAGGGGACCGCCGCCGGCGGCCCCCTTCGCGCGAGACAGGGGGAGTACCCTGGGGGGTGGACCATCGCAGCCGATGGGCCCGGCCGGGACGACCGGCCCCGGCCGCTTACCGATAACCTTCGCAGGACCGCCGGGCAATGAGGGGGTCGCCGCCCCGAAAGGGTCCGGTTCCTGTGCTATACTCATAGCTTGCCGGAATTTTCGGGAGCCGGGAGAACGGGAAAGGATGGAGCCCCCTTGGGCAAGCGCATGACCTTCCTCCTTCGCCTCATCCGCCCCCACTGGCACCGCTATGCCCTGGGTGTGGGTGCCCTGCTGGCCACCGACGTCCTGCAGCTGGTGATTCCCCGGCTGGTGGGCGGCTTCACCGACGCCCTGGACCGCGGCGCCCTGGACATGGCGGGCGTCCTGCGCTACGCCGGGCTCATCGTCGGCCTGGCCATCGGCGTGGGAATCTTTCGCTATTTCTGGCGGATCTACGTGTTCGGGACCTCGTGGCGGATCGAGCGCGAGCTGCGGGAGCGCCTGTTCGGCCACCTGCTGGGCCTCTCCGCCAACTACTTCAATCATCACAAGACGGGCGACCTCATGGCCCACGCCACCAACGACCTGCAGGCGGTGCGCATGGCCGTGGGCCCCGGCGTGCTGATGCTCGCCGACTCGCTCATGATGAGCACCGGCACCCTGGCGGTGATGCTGCTGACCATCGACTGGCGGCTGACCCTGCTGGGCCTGGCCCCCCTGCCCCTGCTGGCCCTGTCTTCCTGGGGGCTGGGCCGGGCGATCCATGCCCGGTTCCGCCGCGTCCAGGACATCTTCAGCGACCTCACCGACCGGGTGCAGGAGAACCTCTCGGGCATCCGCGTGGTGAAAGCCTTCTCCCGCACCCAGGCGGAAGAACAGGCCTTCGAGCGGGTCAACCGGCGCTACCTGGAGGCCAACCTGCACCTCCACCGGGTGGATGCCGCCTTCGACCCCCTGATCGACTTCCTGGCCGGCCTGGGCTTCGTCATCGTGGTGGGTTACGGCGGGTCGCTGGTGCTGGACGGGATCATCAGCCTGGGCGACTTCGTCGCCTTCATCAGCTACCTGGGCATGCTGGTGTGGCCCATGCTGGCGGTGGGCTGGGTGGTCAACCTGCTGGAGCGCGGCGCCGCCTCCATGGAGCGGATCGATGCCATCCTGGCCGAGCGGCCCGAGATCACCGACGCTCCCCGGCCGGCCCCCGTGGAGCGCCTGGCCGGCCGCATCGAGATCCGCGGCCTCACCTTCCGCTACCGCCCCGAGCTGCCCCCGGCCCTGCAGGACCTGACGGTGACGGTCGAGCCCGGCCGCACCCTGGCTCTGATCGGGCGCACGGGCTCCGGCAAGACCACCCTGGCCAACCTGCTGGTCCGGGTCTACGACCCGCCCGCCGGCACGGTGTTCATCGACGGCGTCGACGTGCGCCAGATCCCGCTGGAGGTGCTGCGCCGGGACATCGGTTACGTGCCCCAGGATCACTTCCTTTTCTCGAAGACCATCGCGGAGAACATCGCCTTCGCCCCCGGCCAGTGGTCCCGGGAGGCCGTGGTGGCGGCGGCCCGCGACGCCCAGGTGGAAGAGGACATCCGCGGTTTTCCCCGGGGCTTCGACACGCCGGTGGGCGAGCGCGGGGTCACCCTCTCCGGCGGCCAGCGCCAGCGGATCAGCATCGCCCGGGCGCTGCTCAAGGACCCGCCGATCCTGATCCTGGACGACTGCCTCTCCGCCGTGGACAGCCAGACGGAGAGCCGCATCCTGCAGCGGCTGCGGGAGATCATGGCCCGCCGCACCACCATCCTGATCTCCCACCGGGTCTCGACGGTCCAGCACGCCGACGAGATCCTGGTGCTGGACGGCGGGCGGGTCATCGAACGGGGCACCCATCAGGAGCTGCTGGCCCGCCGCGGCGAGTACTACCGGCTCTACCGCCGCCAGCGGCTGGAGGAACAGATCGCCGCGGAGTGACGGCACCCGCCCCGGCGGCCTGCCGGCGCCTGGACCTGCGGCCGGTGCCGGGGCCAAAGCCGCGGGCAGGAGCCCGCCGCGGAGGGCATGGCAGCGAGAGAGGAGCCTTTGCGGCATCATGGAGGACTACCGGGAAGACGAGCATCTCGGCAAGATCTACGACGGTCGCCTGATGCGGCGCCTGCTGGGTTATGCGCGGCCGCACCTGGGGTGGATCCTGGTCAGCATCGGCCTGCTCCTTCTGGTGACGGCCGCCGACCTGGCGGGTCCGTTGCTCATCCGTACGGCCATCGACCACCACCTGCGGGCGGCCGACCGGCCGCGCATCGCCCTGGCCCCCGCGGCCCTGGAGCAGCTGCCCGAGGGCCTGCAGCGCGAGGCCGTGGCCTTCGAGGGCCGGTTCTTCCTGCGGGAAGACCGCCTGCCGGACGGCTTCCTGGGCCCCGCCCAGCGCGCCGCCGGCCGATACCAGGTCCTGGAGGCCCAGGGCGGCCAGCACTACCTGGTCCAGGTCGGGGACGAACCGGTCACCGCACCGCCCGCCCGCCTCCAGGTAGCGGAGGCCGGCGGCCAGACGGTGATCCTCGCCCCCGCGGGGGCGGGAGACGGTCCAGGCGCGGCGCCCCGGGCCCTGCCGGCGCGGCTGCTCAGCCGGACGGAGCTGCACCAGTTCCGCCAGCCCGAACGGGCCGCCGTGGCCCGCATCGCCGGGCTCTACCTGGCGCTGGCGGCCACGGCCTTCCTGCTGGCCTACACCCAGGGCTACCTGCTGCACCGGACGGCCCAGCGGATCGTGGCCGAGATCCGCCGCCAGGTCTTCGGCCACCTGCAGCGGATGCACCTGGGCTACTTCGACCGCAACCCCGTGGGGCGGCTCGTCACCCGGGTCACCAACGACGTGGAGACCCTCAACGAGATGTACACCAGCGTGGTGGTCAACCTCTTCCGCGACCTGTTCGTGCTCTTGGGCATCGCCGGCATCATGCTGGCCTACAACGCCCGCCTGGCCCTGACCGCCTTTGCCGTGCTGCCCCTGGTGGTGGTGGCGGCGGCCGTGTTCCGCACCCAGGCGCGGGCGGCCTACCGCCAGGTGCGGGTGCGGCTGGCCCGGATCAACGCCTTCCTGTCCGAGAACATCTCGGGGATGCGGATCATCCAGGTCTTCCGCCGGGAGCGGGAGCAGTTCGCCGAGTTCGACCAGATCAACCGGTCCTACTTCCAGGCCACCATGCGCCAGGTCACCATCTTCGCCGTGTTCCGCCCGGTGATCGACTTCCTGTCGTCCCTGGCCCTGGCCCTGGTGGTGGCCTACGGCGGCGCCCAGGTGCTGGGCCGGCAGCTGGAGCTGGGCGTCCTGGTGGCCTTCATCCAGTACGTGCAGCGGTTCTTCCGGCCCATCACCGAGCTGGCCGAGAAGTTCAACATCCTCCAGTCCGCCATGGCCTCGGCGGAGCGCATCTTCGGGGTCCTGGACACGCCGCCGGCGGTGGTCGACCCCGCCCGTCCCCGGGTGCCGGCCCGGGTGCGGGGAGCCGTGGAGTTCGATCACGTCTGGTTCGCCTACCGGGACGAGGAGTGGGTGCTGCAGGACGTGTCCTTCCGGGTCGAACCCGGCGAGACGGTGGCCTTCGTCGGCCACACGGGCGCCGGCAAGACGTCGATCCTCAGCCTGATGGCCCGCTTCTACGACGTCCAGCGGGGCGCCGTGCGGGTGGACGGCATCGATGTGCGGGAATGGCCCCAGGAGGAGCTGCGCCGCCACATCGCCGTGGTCCAGCAGGACGTGTTCCTGTTCACCGGCACCATCCGCGACAACATCCGCCTCTGGAACCCGGCCATCTCCGACGCCGCCGTGGAGCGGGCCGCCCGGCTCACCCGGGCCGACGAGTTCATCCGGCGCCTGCCGCGGGGCTACGACGAGCCCGTGACGGAGCGGGGTTCGACCCTGTCGGCGGGCCAGCGCCAGCTGCTGGCCTTCGCCCGCGCCCTGGCGTACGATCCCACCATCCTGGTGCTGGACGAGGCCACGGCCAACATCGACACGGAGACGGAGCAGCTGATCCAGGAGGCGCTGCGGCAGCTGACCCGGGGCCGGACCACGCTGATCGTCGCCCACCGGCTCTCCACCATCCAGCACGCGGACCGCATCATCGTGCTGCACCGGGGACGCATCCGGGAGGTGGGCACCCACCGGGAGCTGCTGGCCCGGGGTGGCCTCTACCACCGCCTCTGGCTGCTGCAGCACGGCGAGCAGGAAGAACTGGCCGCCGGGGCCGAAGGGCGGGCCCGGCGCGACGCCTGACGGCAAGGAGGGTTGCCCGTGGATCACCCTGTGGAGTACCGGCAGGACGACCTGCCCGCCCACCTTGGAGGCATGCCCCCCGCCCAGCCACCGCTGCGGGTGGCGGTGATCGGCGATTCGGGCGCCATCCCGGCGGACCTCCACCGGGCGGCGGTGGAGGCGGGGGCCGCCCTGGCCCGCCTGGGGGCGGTGGTGCTGAGCGGAGGGCGCGACGGGGTGATGGCCGCCGTGTCCCGGGGCGCCTGGGAAGCCGGGGGCCTGACGGTGGGCATCCTGCCGGGTGACGACCCCCGGGAGGGGAACGCCTGGCTGGCCGTTCCCCTGACCACGGGGCTCGGCATGGAGTGGCGGAGCCTGGTGCTGGTCCACAGCGCCGACGCCGTCCTCATGATGGGCGGCGGCAACGGCACCCTGGGCGAGCTGTCCGCTTCCTATCTTAACGGGCGTCCCGTGGTGGTCCTGGCCGGGACCGGCGGCTGGTCCGACCGGATCCGGACGGTGCTCACCGACGGCCGGTTCCTCGACCACCGCCGCACCATCCCGCTGGAGTTCGCCGCCACGCCGGAAGAGGCGGCCCGGCGCGCCGTGCAGCTGGCACGCCGGTTCCGCCAGCGGTACTTCCCCGGACCGGCCCGGTGGCGCGGCCTGGGCGAGGCCGGCGGCGGAGCGGGCGACGTGGTGGCGCCGGCCTGAGCACCCCGCCGGAGCATCCGGGCGGGGCCGCCTGCAGCGCCCGCGCCACCGCCCCCCTCGCCCCTTATCCCCTGCGCCGCGGCTCCGCCCCCGGCCCGCGTCCAGGACGGCCCGGCTGCTCCGGCCCGCGGGCGGGCCCTGGCCGCGCCCCCCTCGGCGGCAGCGGGGCGCCAAGGTTCCCCCACGGCGCGGGAGGGCTCCGGCCGGGACCCGGCTCCGGCTCCCTCACCGCCGGCGGAACTCGAAGGTACGCCGCATGGGGTTGTAGACAGGCCGCATGTGGGCGTAAAGTCCGGGCAGGGGCTGGGGTTCCGACATGGGCAGGACGGCACCGGCCAAAAGCAGCCGGCCCAGTTCTTCCATCCCGACCTGCCGCAGCTCGGGTCCCCCTTCCCAGAGGAAGTAGCGCCGTTCCCGGTCCTGCACGATGGTGACGTCGTTGCGGTGGAGGAACCGGTACACGGCGTAGTAGCGAGCGCGGAAAAAGGCGTCTTCCTCCGGCTCGGGCGGCAGGTACATGGCGCACCCCCAGGCGAAGAGTTTGTGCAGGATGGATTCGACCATGGCGGTGGATTCCGACCCCTCCAGGTTGTGACCCTGCGCCCAGGCGCTCGGGTTTCCGCAGGAAGGTTCGATTCCGGCAAGGCAGGTCCTGCCGCGGCCGGCCGCCTGGCGCCGGCCGCCTCCGGGCCAAGGGCCCGGGTGGCCCGGGTGGCCGGCCGCGGGGATCGCCGGGTGGGAGGGACCCTTTCATGGGCAAGAACGGCAGCCAGGCATCCCGTCCCGCGGCAGAAGGCGACTTGCGGTATACGGTGGTTTCCACCCCCGTGGGCCTTGCCCGGGTGGTCTGGTCCCCGCGGGGCTTGCGGGCCCTGGAGCTGGAGGAACCCGGCCGCCCGGCCCGCGGCGGCGGCCGTACCGGCGGGCCCGTCCAGGAACCCTCCCCGGCCGGGCAACCGGCGCCCGGACCGGCCGGTGGCAGGCCCTGCGGGGCGGCCAGGCCCGTTCCGCGCACCGATTCGGCGCGAGGCCGGTGGGCGGCCGGTGCCCGGCGGGACGACAGCCGCCGTCCCTACTGGCAAGCCTTGCTGGATGCGTGGTTTGCCGGCAAGCCCGTCCCGGTGACCCTCGATCTGGAGGGCGCGGGACTTTCTACCTTCACCCGGAAGGTCCTGGAGGAGGTGCACCGAATTCCCCGGGGGCAGGTCCGTACCTACGGCGAGATCGCCCGGGCCGTGGGGCGCCCCGGCGCCGCGCGGGCCGTGGGCAACGCCGTGGCCGCCAACCCCATCGCCCTGCTCGTCCCGTGTCACCGGGTGGTGGGCGCTGGGGGCCGGCTGGGGCAGTACTCGGGCGGAGGGCCTGCCGTGAAGGAACGCCTTCTGCGCCTGGAGGGTGCCTGGCCCCCGGAAGGCACCCCGGGGGCAGGGCGCCCGCCCCGGGGAGAGGCCGGTCACCTGGCGGGACGGGGAGAGGGGCCCCGTGAGGGGACGGGCGCCGGAGGGGCGAGCCTCCTGCAGGCCCCCGTCCCCGCCGGCGGGAGGAGCGCCGGGTGAGGGCACCGGGCATCCCCACCTGGGTGTCCCCGGCCTCGGCATGTCCCACCCCCGGGCTGCATCCCCGGACCGTCCCCGCCCAGGGGATCCCGGGCCTGGGCATCCACGCCCTGGCGGTACCGGCCTTCTGGGCCGGCAGCGCCTTGCCGGATCTGTTGCGGCTCCTGGCCGTGTTCGTCCTGGCGGTGGTGGCGTGGGGCTATCTGGTTGAGCCCCGCTGGCTCAGGGTCCGCGCCTACCGCCTCTCCCTGGGCGCCGACGCCCGCGGCGGGCGGCCGGTACCCCTTCCGATCCCCCGGCCCCCAAAGCGGCCGGTAGGGTCCCGCAGCACACGGGCCGCTGGCCCGGCGGCCAAGGGCGCCCCTCCATCCCCTGCCGCCCGGGAGGGCGTCACCGCATCGCCCGCCACCCTGCGGGCCGCGGCAGCGCGGCCGTCCCGGCTGCGCCTCGCCCACCTGACGGACCTCCATGCACCGGTGTACCGGGTGTCCGAGGCGGCGCTCCTCCGCTGGATCGAGGCGTGGCAACCCGATGCCGTGGTCTTCACCGGCGACCTGGCCGAGGGCAAGGGGCTCCCTGCCCGGCGGGGGGTCGAGCTCCTGCGGCGGCTGGCGCGGCGGTGGCCCGTGTACCTGGTCCCCGGCAACCACGACCACCTGTACGGGTGGAGCCGCCTGCGCCGTGAGCTGGAGGGGACGGGCGTCCACCTCCTGGTCAACCAGGGAGCCCGCCTGGAACAGGGGCCGGTCGGGATCTATCTGGCGGGGGTGGACGACCCCCATACCGGCCGGGACGACCTGGGGGCCGCTCTGGCCGGGGCGCCGCCGGGATGGCCCGTGGTCCTGCTGGCCCACGCGCCGGCCGGGGGCATCCGCCGGGCCGCCGCCGGCCTCGGCGCCGGGCTGGTCCTGGCGGGCCACACCCACGGCGGCCAGGTTCGCCTGCCGTTGCTGGGCGCCCTGTGGATTCCCGGGCAGGGCTGGTTCCCCACCTACGACCGGGGCTGGTTCCAGGTTGGCGGCACCTGGTGGTTCATCGCCGCGGGCCTGGGCACCCCCCGTCCCTGGATCCGGCTGCTCTGCCGGCCCGAGCTGGTGCTGCTGGAACTGGTGCTGGGCGAAGAGGGGCGGTGAGGAGCCGGCGATGGGCCCCGCTCCGCCCCACCGCCGGCCCCCCGGCGCGCCAGGCGCAGCCCGGCACCGCCCGGCCGGCCCGCCGGGCCGCTAGCCGGCGTGCCATGCCGCATCGAAGAAGGCCCGTTCCAGCTCCATGGCCGTGCGGTAGAGGGGGGCCACCCCCGCCGGGCCGCCCGCCTCACCGTGCCACCGGTTGAGAACTCCCTCCAGCTGCGCGGCCAGCGCCGCAAAATCCGGGCTGCCGTAGGTTTCCACCCATTCCCGGTACGGGTTGCCGGGTGCGACCCGGTCCAGGAGGGACCGGCCGAGGAAGGCATAGAGCCGCATGCAGGGGGTCATGGCCGCCGCGATGGCCCCCACGCCCCGGGACCAGGCCACGTCCAGCAGGAAACCGGTGTAGGCCCTGGTGGCGAGGGAGGGTTCGGGATGGAGGCCGGCTCCCCAGCGGGCGGCGTAGCCGTGGTGCAGCCGCAGCTCCTGCAGCACGCCCTCCAGCAAGCGGTGAAAGGTCGCCATGGTCTCCCGGTCCGGCGCCTTGGCGATGGCCAGGGCATAGGCGCGGGCAAAGGACTCCAGGTAGGTCGCGTCCTGGCCCACGTACCAGATGAATTTGCTGCGGGGCAGGTCGCCCCGGGCGATGCCCTGGACGAAGGGATGGTCCAGGCAGGCGGCCGCCAGGTCCTGGTTCTGGCGCCAGAGCTCGGCCGCCAGGCCTGCGGGCTCGCCGGCACCCTGCTCCACGCCGGCGCGCTCTTGCTGGCGGCCTGATGGCGGGCCCGACGGCGGCCGGTCCGGCCCCCCTCCGGGCCCCTGCCCTTTCCCTTCCTGCCCGCTGCGCCCGTTCATCAAAGCCCATCCCCCCTGTGACAAGCTCCCGTCCCTACGGCAAGCTCCCTTGCAGCCCGCGGGCGGCCATCAAGGCCGCCACACCGGCTCCCAGCAGCAGGACGGCGTACCCCGCTTCCCGCCACCCTGCCGGCAGGGTGCGATAGTACGTGCGGTGGCGGCTGCCGTCGAAGCCCCGGGCCTGGAGGGCCACGGCCACCACCTCGGCCGTGCGGATGGCGTGGACCAGCAGGGCCAGGCTATACCGATAGAGGGCCCGCAGGCGCCCGGCGGGACCCCGCTCCAGCAGGCCCCGTACCCGGAAGGCCTGGCGCACCCGGCCGAGCTCTTCCTGAAACAGCGGCACGAAGCGCAGGGCCGCCAGGAGGCCGTAAGCCCAGCGGGGGCTCAACCGCCACTGCTGGACCAGGCCCAGCACCAGGTCGCTGAGGCCGGTGGTACGGGCGTAGAGCACGCCCAGGGCACCCAGGGTGAGCAGGCGCAGGCCCACCACCAGCCCGTGTTCCAGCCCCTCGGCCGTGAACCGGTACCAGAGCACCTGCCCCACCACGTGCTCGCCTCGACCGAAGGCGCCCAGGGTCCAGATGCGGGTGGCGGCCACCAGGACGAAGGGCGCCATGGACACCAGCCAGCGCCGGAGTCCCAGCCCGCCCAGGATCCAGCCCAGCAGCAAGGGCACCGCCAGCAGCAGGGCCAGCGCCGCCGGCTCGCCCGTCGCCAGCACCAGGGCGGCAGCAGCCAGGTGGGCCGCCAGCTTCCACGCCGGATGAACCCGGGCCAGCCAGGACCGCCCACCCGCCCCGGGCAGCCCGCCCGGGGTCCCTGCGCCGGCCTCCCCCGGCCCGGGTTCCGGCGACCCCGCCGGCCCGGGTTCCGGTGACCGCGCCGGTGGCATCCGCCGGCCCCGGTGGGGCGGATCCGGCCGATCCGCCCGGGACGGGCCGGAGCCCGCCACGCGCGGCCCGTAACAGGCCGGAACCCGCCCCGGGGGCGCCACCGCGCCGCCGGGAACCGTCCCCGGGCCCGCCAGGCCCCTCAGCCCGGCGGCGGCGGCCGCCGCAGGATCGCCCGCCAGGCCTGCCGGCGGGCCGTCATAGACGAGCCGGCCCTGGCCGAAGACCAGCACCCGGGTCGCCACGGCCAGCGCCAGCTCCAGGTCGTGGGTGGCCATGACCAGGGTGGTTCCCTGCCGGTACAGTTCCACGAGTTCCCCTACGAGGGCGGCCGCCGTGCGGGCGTCCTGGCCGAAGGTGGGTTCGTCCAGGAAAAGCAGCGGCCGCGGCACCACCAGCATGCTGGCCACGCTGAGGCGCCGCTTCTGGCCCTGGGAGAGGGTGTAGGGATGAACGGCCTCCAGCCCCTCCAGCCCGAAGCGCTGGACCAGGGCCTTCACCCGGGCTGCCAGCTCCGCCTCCGGCACGCCTGCGAGCCGCCCGGCCAGGGCGATCTCGTCGTGCACGGTGTCCGTGACGAACTGGTGCTCGGGGTTCTGGAACACGAAGCCGATCCGGGACGTCTCGCCGCGCCGCCCGTTGAGGGCCGGCCCGTGGACGACCCGGCCGGCGGCGGGCGGGTGCAGGCCCGCGGCCACCTGCAGGAAGGTCGACTTGCCGCTGCCGTTGGCGCCCAGTACGGCCACCCACTCCCCCGGCCGGAGGGTCAGGCTGACCCCCGACCAGACGGTGCGCGAGCCGTGGGCTGCAGTGACGCCCTCCATCCGCACCAGGGGCAGGGCGGTGCGGTCCGGGCACGCGGCGGGCCCCTTCCCCGCCCCGGGGAAGCCGGCCGCCGCCCCCGCGGAGCCTTGGCCAGAGCCTGGGGAGGCTGCGCCGTCCAGACCGGAAGGCACCGCCGCCTGCGGTGCGGCGGTGGGGGCGTCCAGGGACTGCTCGCCCGCGCCGGTCCGCTGCGTTCCCGCCGGCGCCGGGCTCGACGCCCGGCCGGAGGCGGCACCGGGCAGGGCGGCGGGCGGCTCGGCAGGCGGGGCGGACCGGCGGAACGCCTCCACCAGGGGTGCCCAGAAGGGGCCCCAGGAGCGGGGCCGCCAGATGCCGAAGGCGTCCAGGGCGGCCCGCTGCTCGGCCAGGACCCGGTCCGGAGGGCCGTCGGCCAGGAGGGTGCCCGAGGGGCCGAGCAGTACCACGCGGTCGACCCAGTCCACCACCCCGTCCAGGTTGTGCTCGACCACCAGGACGGTGACCTGCCGCCCCAGGCCGTAGAGGTTTTCCAGCACCAGGGCCCGCCCTGCCGGATCCAGCTGGGCCGTGGGCTCATCCAGGATGAGCATGTCCGGCTCCACCGCCAGCACCGCCGCCAGGGCCAGGCGCTGCTTCTGCCCGCCCGAGAGGGCGTGGATCGGATGCCCGAAGGGAACGTCGAGGCCCGTGGCCGCCAGCGCCCGGGCCACCCGGGCCGGCATGGCCGCCGGTGGCACGCACCGGTTCTCGAGGCCGAACGCCACCTCTTCGTCCACGGTGAACAGGCAGAACTGGGCCTCGGGGTCCTGGAAGAGCACGCCGGCCTGCCGCGCCGGTTCCAGGACCCCCTTCACCTCGGCCTCCACCACGGTCGGGATCAATCCGGCCAGGGCCAGCGCCAGGGTGCTCTTGCCGGAGCCGCTGGGGCCCAGCAGCAGCACCCGTTGCCCGGCGGGTATGGACAGGCTCACGCCCCGCACGGCCGGGTCGCGCCGGTCCGGGTAGCGGATGGTCAGATCGCGGCAGGCTGCCGCCGCCCGCGACGGCGCCGGCAGCCCCTGGCCCGGGGACACCGGGTTCGGGGTCGAGCCGCCGGCCGCCCCAGGGGTGGCCGCCGGGGGGTTGGCCGCCGGGCCCGCCGGGGCGCCCGGCCGCACCGCATGCCGCCCCATCTCAGCCCGCCAGCCCTGCGCCCCGGTCCCGCCGGTTCCTCACCACGGCAAAGCCGTTGAGGGCCCCGGTGCGGGCCAGGCCGTCGACCAGCACCTTGGTGAAGACACCGGCCACCACGGCGCCGCTGAGCAGCCGCACGGCCACGGCGCCCGCCAGCACGCCGGGCTGCATGCCGGTGAAGTACCCCGTGACGGCGTCCAGCGGGATGCTGGCGACGGCGGCCAGGGCGCCGGACAGCGCCAGCACCGGCAGGTCGAACCGCCGGTAGCGGAGCAGGGCGAAGGCCGCCTCGGCCCCCAGCCCCTGCAGCCCACCGTACAGCAGCACCCAGAGCACGTCCGGGCTGCCCAGGACCAGCTCGCCCGCGGCCGCCGCCAGCTCCGCCACGAAGGCCACCCCTGGCTTCTGGATGATGTAGGCGGCCAGGGTGCTGGCGACGAACCAGATACCGTAGGTGGTTTCGGCCAGGACGGGATGGACGGCCTGGGCCACCGACCACAGGGTCCAGGCGTTGATGAACACCACGGAACAGGCGGCCGCGATGAACGTGAGGATCACGATCTCGCGGAACTGCAGGTGACGGGACGAACCGGCCATGGCGAGCCCCCCTTGCGGTTCCGGGACGGAACCGGGGGCTCGCGGGGCCGGCGAGGCGCACCCCCCGGCCGGGACGGCAGGGAGAACCTGCCCGTTCCGGTCCGGCGGGAGGCAGAGGAAAGAAAACCCACCCCCGGCTGGAGGTGGGTCGCGTGAAGCCGCCCCAGGCGGTCATGCGGTACCTTCCTCACGCCGGTATGACCCGGATCGAGTCCGAAGGGTAGCGCGGTGCCGCGTCCCGGCTCCCGGCGCTTCTCAGCCCGTGAGGGCACCCCCGGTACCGACTTCCCGATGATCTTGTTCACCCTGATCATGGGCCCGGGCACGGCGGGCGTCAACGGCGGCCAGGCTCCGGGCCGGGCCGGGAAGTGGGGGCGGGCGGTCTAAGCGCGGCCCCGGCCCTCCGGGCCCGTGTGCCTTGGCCCGTGTCCTCGCGGCCGTGGCCCTCCCGGGCGGTGCCGGCGGTGCGTGCCACCCGCCGCCGGGGACGCCGCCCGGGCCCTGCCCCGGCCACCGGGCTCTCGCGGCCCGGCCGCCGCCGGCCGCCCGCGCCCTCAGACGGCCGTGATCCCCCCGTCGATGGCCAGGACCTGGCCCGTGATGTAGGACCCGGCCTCGGACGCGAACAGAAGCACCGCGCCCTGCAGGTCCCGCTCGCCGCCCAGCCGCCGCAAGGGAACGGACTGCTCGATCAGGGGCCGGTACTGGGCCAGGATGCCCCGGGTCATCTTGGTCGGGAAGAACCCGGGCGCGATGCAGTTCACCGTGATGCCGTATTCCGCCAGCTTGGCCGCCAGGTCGCGGGTGAAGTTGATCACCCCGGCCTTGGAGGTGTTGTAGGGCAGGGTCTGCATCACCCGCGGGTCGCTGCCCCGCAGGCCTGCCACCGAGGCGACGTTGATGATCCGGCCTCCCCGCCCCCGGTCCACCATCACCCGGGCCGCCTCGCGGCTCATGTAGAAGGTGCCGTGCAGGTTCGTCCGGATCACCTTGTCCCAGGCTTCCAGGGGGATCTCGAACAGGGGGGCGCCCCAGGTGGCCCCCGCGTTGTTGACCAGGATGTCCAGGCCGCCCAGGGCTTCGACCACCTGGTTGACGGTGGCCACCACCTGGTCGTAGTCGGTCACGTCGCAGCGCAGGGCCAGGCACCGGATCCCCTGGGAGCGCAGCTGTTCCTCCGCTTCGCGCAGGCCCTCCTCCTTGCGGGCCGTGATCGCCACGGCCGCCCCGGCCTCCCCCAGACCCTGGGCGATCTGAAGGCCCAGACCGCGGCTGCCTCCGGTGACCAGGGCCACTTTCCCGTCCAGCCGGAAACGATCGAGAACGCCCACGTGACGGCCGCCTCCTTCCACCCGGCCGGGCGGCCGGAGACGGGCCGCCACCCGGCCGGCGCCGGGCATGCAGGTATTTCCTTCTCGGCAGCGAAGCCAACTCCTACCGCCAGGCGGCCCGCCCGCCGGAAGGCGGCGGTTCGGGCGGGTCCTGCTGCGCGAAGCGCCACCGGGGTGATGCTCGTGTACGATTTCCGGCCGACCCCCGAGCAGGAAGTCGTCCTGGAACGCACCCGCGCCATCATGGACGAGCACGTCTACGCGGCCGAGGCCGAGTTCTTCCGGACCGGCACGCTGCCCGAAGAGCGCATGAAGGCCATCCAGCAGGCGGTGAAGGAAGCGGGGCTCTGGGCCCCCCACATGCCCAGGGAGGCCGGCGGCCTGGGCATGGGCATGGTGACCCTGGCGCTGATGAACGAGATCCTGGGGCGGAGCCCCCTGGCGCCGCGGGCCTTCGGAACCAGCGCCCCGGACACCGGCAACCAGGAGATCCTCTGGATGTTCGGCACGCCCGAGCAGAAGGAACGGTTCCTCCGGCCCAACCTGGCCGGCGAGATCTACAGCTGTTTCGCCATGACCGAGCCCGAGGTGTCGGGTTCCGATCCCACCACCATCCGGACCCGGGCGGTGCGCGACGGCGACCACTGGGTGATCAACGGCCACAAGTGGTTCATCACCAACGCCTCCCGGTCGGCCTTTGCCATCGTCATGGCCGTCACCGACCCCGGCGCGCCGCCCCACCAGCGGGCCACCATGATCATCGTGCCGACGGACACGCCGGGCTTCCGCATCGTCCGCCAGATCCCCGTGATGGACGACGGGGGTGGCCTGGGCACCCATGACGAGATCGTCCTCGAGGACTGCCGCGTACCCGTGGCGAACACCCTGGGGCCCGTGGGCGAGGGCTTCCGCATCGCCCAGGCCCGCCTGGGCCCCGGGCGGATCACCCATGCCATGCGCTGGATCGGCGTGATGAACCGCAGCTTCGAGCTGATGGTGCGGCGGGCCCTGACCCGGGAGACCCGCGGCCAGAAGCTGGCGGAGTTCCAGACCATCCAGAACTTCGTGGCCGACTCCTACGCCGAGATCCAGGCGGCACGCCTCTTGACCCTGTATGCGGCCTGGCGCGTGGATCAGGGGCTCGATGCCCGCAAGGAGATCTCGCTGATCAAGTTCTTCGGGGCCCAGGTACTCCACCGCGTGGTGGACCGCGCCCTGCAGGTGCACGGAGCCCTGGGCTACTCCCGGGACACGCCCCTGGAGCTGTTCTACCGCGAGGCGCGGGCGGCCCGCATCTACGACGGCCCCGATGAGGTCCACCGGGTGGTGGTGGCCCGGCGGATCTTCAAGGAATTGGGAGGCCAGCCATGAGCCAGCCGGAAAGCCGGCGCCTGGCCGGTCCGGGTGGGGATGGGTTCCCGCCCGGCACCATTCCCGTGCGGCCGGGAGAGGAACTGGACCTGGATGCGGTGACGGCGTTCCTGGAGCGGGAGGTGCCCGCGTTTCCGGGACCTCCTGTGGAAGCGAGGCAGTTCCCCGCCGGGGCGTCCAATCTGACCTACTGGTTGCGGGCCGGGGATTGGCAGGCCGTGCTGCGCCGGCCGCCCTTCGGCCCCCTGCCGCCCCGGGCCCACGACATGGTGCGGGAGGCCACCATCCTGCGCCACCTGCACCCCGTCTTCCCCCTGGCGCCGCGGCCGCTGGCCGTCTGTCCCGACCCCTCCGTGCTGGGGGCGCCTTTTTACGTGATGGAATACCGGCCCGGCGTGGTGGTCGACGACCGGTTCCCCGGCGGCCGGACCCCGCCTCCCGAAACCTGCCGGCGCATCGCCCAGCGGGTGGTGGACACCCTGGCCGATCTCCACGCCGTGGACTACCGCCAGGCGGGGCTGGCAGGGTTGGGACGGCCGGAGGGGTTCGTCCGCCGGCAACTGGAGGGCTGGGCCGGCCGCTGGCGGCGGGTGGAGACGGAACCCATCCCCGCCCTGGAGCGCCTGCTGCCCTGGCTGGAGGAACGGGTTCCCGAGCCGGTGGGCACCTCCCTGATCCACAACGACTTCAAGTTGAACAACATGATCCTCGACCCGTCCCTGGACCGGGTGGTGGCGGTGCTGGACTGGGAGATGGCCACGGTGGGGGATCCCCTTTTCGACCTGGGGGTCAGCCTGAGCTACTGGGTCCACCCCGACGATCCCGAGGTCCTGCGCAACGGCCTGCCTGCGGTGACCACCTGTCCGGGCTTTCTGCGGCGGGGCGAGTTCGTCCACCGGTACGCCCTGCGCACCGGCCGCGACGTGAGCGGCATCGGCTGGTATCTGGTCTTCGCCTACTTCAAGCTGGCCGTCATCCTTCAGCAGATCTACTACCGGTGGAGGGCAGGGCAGACCCGGGACCCCCGCTTCGCCGGCTTCGGGTCCATGGCCCGCGGCCTCATCGAGCTGGCGGCGGAGGCGGCCGGCCGCGGGGCGGGCGCGGGGTTGCTTTGAGTCGAGTCCCGGCCCCTCCGTCCAGGCTGTCCCGGGGGCGCTCTCGGCAAGGGCCGGAAATGAGACTGTTGACCGGGGGGAGAAGGCATGGCAACGGCAGCAACCACGGAGGGCCGCCCGCTCACCGCGGCGGAGCTCTTCTTGCCCAACCTGCGCGGGTGGCGTCAGGTGCTCCTGCAGTGTACCGCGGCCATGGACGACCGGCAGCTCCACTGGGTGCCGCCGGGCGGGGTCAACTCCGCCGCCTGGTGCGTCCGCCATCTGGCCCAGTCCGAGGACTGGTTCGTCAACGCGGTGATCCTTCAGAAGAACATGCAGCCCCGGCGGTCGCGGGAGCTGGCCACCCGGGAGGCCCTCTTCGGCTATCTGCAGGCGGTGTGGGCCCACACCGACGCCCGGATGGCCGAGTGGGACCTGGACTACCTGCTGCAGCCGCGCACCATGCCGCCGGGCTTCCGGGGCACCCCGCCGGAACACCTGACCGTGCTGTGGGTCGTCAACCAGATGATCCAGCATTTCGCCTACCACGCCGGCCAGGTGCGCATGCTGGCCCGGCTCATGGGCGTGGAGCCGGGCGGCCTGGGGTGAGGGTGAGGGGCCGGCCGGGTCACCCCGGCGCGGTCCTGACGGGCCCGGGGCGGTCCTGGCGGGGAGCGCCCGCTACGACAGCGGGGGTGGCGGCCCGGCGCCGGGCAGCCGGCCCTCCCGGCCACCGGGGTCCGGGCCCGGCCTCTGGTCGCCGGTGGCGGGCCCCGGGACGATCACCCGCTGGCTGTGCAGCAGCCTCCACCAGTGGCGGTACAGTTCTTCCGCCCGCGAGCCGTCCATGGGGCGGAAGCGGATGCGGTCGCCCGGCCGCGCCTGGGCCAGCAGCGGCAGGTCCGGGGTGACCACCACTCCCAGCTTGGGGTAGCCCCCCACGGTGGCCCTGCCCGCCAGCAGCACGATGGGCTGCCCGCTGGGCGGTACCTGGATGGCACCCAGGGGCTGGCCTTCGGAGAGGACCTCCCCGGGAGGCCGGGGCACGGGGGGTCCCTCCAGCCGGATGCCCATGCGGTCCGACGCGGCGGTGACCGTATACTCGCTTTCCCAGAACACCTTCCAGGCCTCCGGCGGGAAGAACCCGGCCTGGGGGCCGGGCACCACCCGGGCCACAAAGGCGTCGGGGACGAAGGTCCACCGCACCCGCCGGCCGGCCAGGGTTTCCAGAGGCACCGCCGGCCGGCCCAGAGGAAGGCGGTCGCCCGCCTTAAGGGGCAGGCCGGGCCGTCCGGGCAGCCCGCCCAAGCGCCCCAGGGGATCCGACGAGCGGCTGCCGGCCACCGGTTCCACCGCAATGCCGCCCGCCACGCACAGCATGGCCCGGCACCCCCGGGTACCGCCACGGAAGGCCAGCACGTTACCGCGTTCCACCAGGACCACCTGGCCGGTGGGCAGCGGCCGGCCGTCGAGGGTGGGGCCCAGGTCGGCCCCGGTGAGGGCGATGGCCGCCGGCGCGTGGAACCGGATGGACGGGCCCAGCAGGGTGATTTCGAGAGCCGCCGCGCCGGGCTCGTTGCCCACCAGGCGATTGCCCAGGATCAGGGCGGCCACGTCGGCGGCCCCCTGCACCGGTACGCCCAGGTGCTGCAGGCCGGGCCGTCCCAGGTCCTGGATGGTGGTGTACAGGCCGGGGTTCAGGATCTCCATCATGCGCCGTCGTCCCGTTCCTCGTGCGGGACCTCCCGCGGAACCCACTGGGGCCGGTAGGTGCCGAGGGCCACGGCCCGCTCGATGCGGCGGTATTCTTCGGCGTCCACGGGCACGAACCGGACGAAGTGGCCCGGCCTGAGCAGGGCCGGGGGCGAGGCGGCCGGGTCAAACAGCCGCACCGGCGTGCGGCCGATCAGGTTCCACCCGCCCGGGCTCTCCACGGGGTAGACGCCCGTCTGCGCACCCGCGATGCCCACCGAACCGGCCGGAACCCGTGTCCGGGGCACCGGGCGACGGGGGGTCGCCAGCTTGGGGTCGAGGCCCCCGAGGAAGGGAAAGCCCGGGGTAAAGCCCAGAAAGTAGACGAAATAGTCGCGGCCCGCGTGCAGGCGCACCACCTCGGCGGGGGTCAGGAGGTGCTGCCGGGCCACCTCCTCCAGATCGGGCCCCCACTCGCCGCCGTACACCGTGGGCAGGAGGCAGACGCAGGCCGGCTCGGGGGGAGCTTCGCTGCGGATCTCCAATTGCTCCCGGCAGCGGCGCACCAGCTCTTCGAAGGTGACCGTCAACGGGTCGTAACGGATGTACAGGCTGGCGTAAGCCGGCACCAGGTCCACCACCCCCGGCCAGCGCCCGGACTGCACCGTCCGGGCCAGCCGGTGGACCTGCCGGTTGACGGCGGGGTCGATGACCTGGGCGAAGCTCACGTAGAGGCCGCAATCACCCGCCCGGAGAAAGCGGGGTTCTTCCGCCCGCCCGCCCGCATCCCGGGCGGGCTCCCCGCCGGTTCCTGCGGTCATCCGGTTCCCCCCAACGGCCTGGCAGGCCTCATGGAAATGCGGTTCGGCCGGCAAGGCGTCGTGACGCCCGGACCATGCCCGCTACGCCTGGTGGCCCACGATGGCCCGCAGCGGCCGGATGGCCACGCCCGCCGCCTCCAGGCGCTGGCGGACGGCCCGGGCCAGGCTGACCGAGGCGGGGTTGTCCCCGTGGATGCAGAGGCTCTGCACCGTGAGGGTCACATCCCTGCCGTCGACGGCCCGGACCTTGCCTTCCCGCACCATGCGCAGGGCGCGCGCCGCCACCTCCGCGGGGTCGTGCAGCACGGCCCCGTCCTGGCGGCGGCTGACCAGGCTGCCGTCGGGGTTGTAGCCCCGGTCGGCGAAACCTTCCAGCGCCACCGGCAGCCCCGCCGCGACGGCCGCCCGGGCCAGCTGGCTCCCCGGCGGAGCCAGGACGATGAGCCGGCGGTCGAAGGCCGCGATCCCGGCGACCACCGCCTGGGCCAGCACGGCGTCGCGGGCGGCCTGGTTGTACAGGGCGCCGTGGGGCTTGACGTGCTGCAGTTCCACGCCGAGCGCCCGGCAGAAGGCGTACAGGGCCCCGATCTGGTAGATCACGTCGGTCCGGACTTCGCCGGCCGTGGCATGGATTTCCCGCCGCCCGAAGCCCACCCGGTCGGGGTAGCCCACGTGGGCGCCGATGCCGATCCCCAGTTCCGCAGCCCGTTCCACCGTGCGCTCCATCACCCTCGGGTCGCCGCCGTGGAACCCGCAGGCGATGTTGGCGGAGGTAACCAGGGGCAGGACGGCATCGTCCATGCCGATGGTGTAGGGCCCGAAGCTCTCCCCCAGGTCGCAGTTCAGGTCGATGGCGGCGTTCATGACGTCCACCGTCCTTCGGCGGATCCACCGGCTCGCGCCGGATCCGCCGGCCCTCGGCATCCTGCTGGCCATGGGCGCCGGCGCCGGCGCTCCCGGTGGACCCTTTCGCCCCGGATTGTCACGGTTTCTTCGACGGTCACCGGTTGTCGCTTGAGCCAGGCCAGTATGGCCAGGTCCACGACCAGGTGCGCCAGGGCACAGGTTTCAAGGTAGGGGCCCGTGGCGGTCTCGTCGGCTGCCTCGGTGATGAACTCCACCCCGGTGATCTCCGGATGGCGCTGCATCGCGTAGCGGCCGCCAGGATCGGGGCGCACGGGCCAGCGGTAGCACACGAAGGCCCGAACCATCTCGACCGTGAAGACCTCCGGGAGCCAGTCGGCGGCGTACTTGCGGTAGACCGCCAGCCAGCGGCGGTTCTCGCGGGCGATGACCGGCCAGTCCTCCAGGAACCGGGCGACGAACTCGGCCATTTCGTTTTGCCTGGCGCCCCACCCGTCCCCGTCTTCCGTGGCGAACACCGGCAGGATCCCGTAGATCAGAGCTCGCGGCAGCCAGTAGGAGGTGAACTTGCGACCTCCGCCGTGGGCGCCGAAGGGCTGAACCCACTCGTGGGACGGTACCCCGTGCTCATCCACCACGACGTCGGGCAACCACCGCGACCACAGGTCGGGGAACACCCGGGTCTCGGGTGCTCGCGGCCTGTCGCCGAAGTACTCCGCCGCGTACTCCTGTCCCAAGGCATTGTACCTGGCGCTATGCAGGCTCCAACGCGGGTTTTCCTGGCTCAACCGGCGGTGGAGCGCGGCGCCGTCGGTGTTCTCCAGGGGCATCATGACGCAGTTGACCCCGGCCGTGGCATCCAGGTGCCGCTCCACCAGCGCCAGCAATGCATTGGTACTCGACACCTCGTTCGCATGGTGCCGGGCCTTGAACAGTACGGTGGGGCGGAAGAGGGTGGCCTTTGCCGGGACCACCAGGACATCCGGGTCCCGCGGATCCGCCCCCTGCCCGGGCACCGGCGCAGGGATCCCGCCGCGCCCCGGGCCGACCGTAAACACGTGGTACAAGGGTCGCCCCTCGAAGGAATGTCCCGCCACGGACCAGCGAACGGAACGATTTGCACCCCCGGCCAACCACTGCCCCAGGGATTCGTCGTCGAAGAGGGTCCGTTGCCAGGACACAGCCGCCTCCCCGCCGGCGGGAGCCGAGTCCTGGGCCACGCGTGCCCCGATGGCGCGGGCTGCCCGCTGGACGGCTTCGTCGTAGTCCATTTCCGTCGCGTCCGTCGGGGCGGTGCCGCCGGCACGAGCCAGCGTCGCCCGCGCCCGCCCTGCGGCGTCGACGGTCACGCCGTAGACGTTCACGCGGGGCCGGCCCCCATCGGATGAGGCGGCTTCCAGAAGCCGGGCCCCGATGCCCACACCGGTGAGGCGAACCTTAGCCATGGTGCCCTTGCCGGGCCGGGCCTGGACGCGGGGCACCACTTTGCCCGGTGCCGTGAAGGGTGTTCCCGCCAGCTTCCTGCCCCACTCCTCGAAGAAATCCAGGGTGTTGAAATAGACATCCTCGTGCAATCCCTCGGCCAGGCTCAGGGATTCCTGCCGGACACCCAAGGGCTCGTCGGGCCGGGTATCCAGCTGGACGTCGACCTCCAGGGTCAGGAAAAAGGGCTGCTGATGGGCCCCCAGGTCCCCTCCCAGCGCCTCCTCCAGGTGCCGGGCCACGAGAGGAAGGGCCTCAGCCTGGTAGCGGTCCCAGAACAACTCGGCTCCCGTGGGCAGGAGCTCCTCAAAGACCGGCTGCCGCCCTCCTTCGCTGCCGCCATCGCCCCGCTCCACACGGCAAAGACCTGTCTCCACGTAGACGTGACCCAGGTGGGGGTTCACGTCCTGGTACGGCCGCCGGCGGGCTGCCACCCGGAACTCGCCTCGCCAGACCGCCTGGCCATCCCCATCGGCGACGGTGACGCGGTACGTGGGCCCGGACCCGCCGGAGGGCGCCATGGCCTGGAAGACAATCCGCTCCACGGGCAGGCCCGTGCGAGCCGACAGCAGTTCGTCCACGGGGTAAAGGGGCTGCAACCACCGAATGGGGAGGTCCAGATGCGGGGCACCGGCATCCGACTCCCCGCCCGCCCGTACCTGGCCCTCCTGGCCCACCCCGCTGCGGGCCTCGGGCTCGACGCGGGCAAACTCGATGATGACGGTGTGGGCCCCTGCATGCTGCGCCACGACCGGCGGCACCACTTGCAGCAGCCAGAACAGCCCCTGGCGGAACGCGGGCAAGCCGCGCACGTGCACCCGGTCCGGCGCGAAGCCAAGTTGGGTCAGGGAGCGATGGACCTCCACGGCCACTTCCTGCAGCGTATCGTCGGGCTGGTCGAGACGGAGGTCCACCCACACCTCGTCATCGGGCCGGCAGCGCGCCCGTATCGCCGGCAAGGCACGCTCGTACCACACCCTCCGGAACCGCTCTCCCTCAGGCGGGATGGCCGCCTCGAACAGAAGGCGGGGTCGCTGCCTGGCTGCGACCTCCCGCCGGTGGCGGGCGGCTTCCCGCTCAAGGGCGACCACCGGGCTGTCAAGGGCAGGCCGCCGCGATCCCGCCGGCCGCAGGACCTCACTGGCGTGAACGGTTGCGAGCCATTGGAGGGCGCGCCCGCGGCCGGCGGCATCGCCCGTGATCCGAAGCACCGCCCCGCCCGCCCGCCGGTAAAGCCGGATGTGGCCCCGGCCGCCGGGTTCCCCACCACCATCCGGCGCCGGCGAGGCTGCCAGTTTGACGAGGAAGGGCCGGCCAAGCGACCCGGCAGCCGTCAGGGGAAAGGACATGCCCGTACTCTCGAGACCGAGCCGGAAGGCGAACATGATGAGGCCGGCCAGCTCTTCCGGATCCCAGGTCCCCGTGGCAGCATCGGGCTCGATGTGCACCGCCACCCGGTCGGGCTGCAGGCCGTCGCTGCTGCCCAGAAAGCCTCGCGGCGTCCAGAGGTCGGCGAGGGGCATGGCGGCCTCCTCAAGATCCAGGCCCTCCTCGCGGATGTCCCGGGAGTTGCCATCGCCCCGCGGTTGCCACGGCGCCCACTGGATACCCCGCAGGGCCACCTCGGCCCGGCGCCCCGAGGCATCGAGACGTACAGCGGCCTGCCCTGGCCCCGCGTCCCCCTTCCGGCCACGACCACGGTCCGCACTGCGGCCAGCAGCCAGGTCCCGGGAACGGTCCGGGCTGCCGGCACCGCCGCACCCCGGCTCGCCGGCCGGGGCCAGGGACTCGGTCCCCACGGCAGCCAGCCAGGCCGCCAGCTTCCACAGCTCGCGAGGGCTGGCCGCAGACAAGCGCAGGCCGTACTCGGCACCGGCCAGTTGAGGGACCACCTCGACCCGCCCGTAGCCGGCGTCCGGCCCGGCCCGGCCGGACCGCCCGCTGGGGCCGCCTGCCGCGCCCGTCCCGGCCAGCAGGACGACGGGCACCGCCCCGGCGGACGGGTGCTGGCCCGGCCGGACCACGAGGCGTTCCGGATCGCCGGCCTCGCACTCGTATCCCAGGCGCGCAGCCAGTTCGACCATGGCCAGCCCGGTCCATACGTCGTCCTCCCCGCTCAGGAGGAACTGGACCCTGGGCATCCTGGCTCCTGTACCTTCGCTCCGGCCGGGGGCCAGCAACCCGCCCGGCGCAAAGAGCTCCTCAAGCTTCAACGCAGATCCCTCCGTCGGAGTCCCGCGGCGGCACAGCCGTCCCCACCGGCTCCGGGCGGCAGTCGTCCACTCCCGGCCGCCCGGACACCGGCCGCCCGCGGCGGGCCCCGGCTAGGCGTCCAGCTTCGGATCCAGGACGTCCCGGAGCCAGTCGCCCAGCAGGTTGAATCCGAGCACGGTGAGCATGATGGCCAGCCCCGGGAAGGTGGCGAACCACCACGCCGTGGTCACGTACTCCCGGGCGGAGGCCAGCATACCGCCCCAGGACGGCGTCGAGGGGTCGACCCCCAGCCCCAGGAAGGTCAGGCCGGCCTCCAGCAGGATGTTGTTGGCGATGTTCAGCGTGGCGAGCACGACGACGGAGTTCACCACGTTCGGCAGGATGTGGCGCCGGAGGATCATCCACGGCGGGGTCCCGATGCAGCGCGCGGCCTCCACGAACCCCATCTGCTTGACCACCATCACCTCGCCCCGCACCACCCGGGCATACTGGCCCCACTGGGCGATGGCCATCAGGACGATGACCTTCCATAACCCGGGACCCAGCACGGCCATGACGGTAATGGCCAGCAGGATGAAGGGGAAGGACAGCTGCACGTCGACGAACCGCATGAGCAGGTCGTCGAGGCGGCCGCCGGCATACCCGGCCACCAGGCCGAGCAAGACGCCCACCAGCACGGACAGTCCGACCGAACAGATGCCCACCAGCAGGGAGATCCGGGCCCCGTAGATGATGCGGCTCAAGAGGTCCCGCCCGACGGTGTCCGTCCCCAGCAGGAAAGGCGACGGCTCGTCCGCCGCCCACGCGGGGGGCAGCAGCCGGTTCCCCAGCTCGCCCACCTCGGGGTCGAAGGGCGCCAGGTAAGGTGCCGCCAGGGCCGCCACCACGGCCACGGTGACCAGGAAGGCGCCCAGCATCGGCATGGGGCGGACGAAGGAACGATACCAGCGTCGCTCCCGCCTCGCCGGCACCGCGACGGGGGCCGCTGCCTGCCCTTGGGCGACGCTCACGAGGAGGCACCCCCTTCGACCTTCACCCGCGGGTCAAGCAGGCCGTAGCTGAGGTCGACCAGCAGGTTGGTAAGCACCGTCACGGCGGCCAGCACCGTGACGACACCCTGCACCACGGGGTAGTCGCGGTAGCCCACGGCGTCCAGGGCCAGCTGCCCCAGGCCGGGCCAGGCGAACACCTTTTCCAGGATCACCGTGCCGCCCAGCAACGCCCCGAACTGGAGCCCGACGAAGGTGACGGTGGGGATCAGGGCGTTACGCAAGCCGTGGGCGACCACCACCCGCCATTCCGGGACGCCCTTGGCCCGCGCCGTCTCGATGTAGGGCTGGCCCAGGACCTCCAGCATGCTGGAGCGCACCAGGCGAACCAGGGTGGCCGACAGGATGATGCCCAGGGTGACCGCGGGCAGCACCAGGGACCGCCAGCCGTCAAAGCCTGATGGCGGGAACCACCCCAGGCGCACGGCAAAGATCAGCATAAACATGATGGCGAGCCAGAAGTTGGGAAAGGACAACCCGAACAGGCTGAGCAGGCGGCTGAACGAGTCGACCCACTGGCCGTGCCGGAGGGCAGCGGCCACCCCCAACGGGAACGAGATCAGGATGGCGACTGCCATGGCAGAGACCGCCAGCATCACCGTGGCCGGCAACCGCTCTACGATCATCGCCCAGACCGGCTGCCCTGTCCGGAAGGATGTGCCCATGTCGCCCTGCACCGCTCCGACGACGAAATCCGTGTATTGCTGCCAGAAGGGGCGATCGATGCCGAGGGCGGCACGCATCTGGGCCAACTGGTCGGGGGTTGGTGCGGAGCCGCCCTGGAACATGGCCACAGTGGGGTCGCCCGAGAGCCGTACCGCGTAAGCGACAAACAGGGTGGTCAGGAACAGGACCACGACTGCCCCCGTCAGGCGCCGGAGCACGTAACGCCACATGAGGACTCCTCTCCCCTCCGGCAGGGCGGGAGGGCCCGGCCTGGCCGGCCCCTCCCGCTCCGCGCCCCTCTGCCACGTGGCTCGGCCACCGTCGGCGCATCACTGGTCCGAGGCGATGGACGTTTCGAAGAACCAGTAGCGGGTATCGGGCGGCGGTACGAAGTCCTGAACCCGCCGGTTCACCGCCCACACGGTTACGTCCTGATACAGCGGAACCGTCGGCACCAGTTCGTACAGGCGGCGGTCCAGCTGCTTGAAGATCTCCAATCGCTTGTCCTGGTCGTACGTGGAGCGCTCCGCCTCCAACAGGCGTTGCACTTCCTCGTCGTAGAAGGTGGGGTTCCAGAACTGGCCCTTTCCGTAGAGCAGGTACGCCGTATTGTCGAAGTCGAGGGTCCAGCCGCCCCAGCCCTCCTGATAGAGGTGGCCGGCCTGGGCATTGGGGATGATGTCGTTGTAGTAAGTGTTGGTCTCGTAGGTCTTCAGCTCCACCTCGAGGCCCACGTTTTTCAGGTACGACTGGACCGCCTGGGCGATCTCTCCGAAGACGGTCGCGGTCCCGATATAGCTGAGGGTGAGTTTCGTACCCGGCTGCACACCCGCTTCCTGGAGCAGCTTCTTGGCGGCCTCCGGATCATACGGATACGGCTCCAGGGACGGATCGTTGCCGAAGGAAAGGCTGCTCTGGAACGTGGAGATGCGCTTCCCGTAGCCATTCAGGATCGTGTCGATGATGGCCTGGGCGTCAATGGCCTGGGCGATGGCCCTTCGCACCCGTACGTCGTCGACCGGGTCCTTGGAGACGTCAAAGCGCAACCCGTACACGGTGGGACTGTCCGCGGTGACGATTTCCAGGAAGGCCGAGTTCTTCACATTGTCCACCTGGCTGGGGCTGATGACGGCAATGTCCACCCGGCCCGTGGTCAGTTCGGCGATCCGCGTGGCTTCCTCCGGGATGAACCGGTAGGTGATCTTCTCGATCTTCGGCTGCCCGCGCCAGTAGTCGGCGAAACGCTCGAGGGTGATGTGGTCGTCCTGCTTGTATTCGACCACCTTGTACGGGCCGGTACCCACCGGGTGCTTGTCGAAGTACTCGTCGCCGTGTTCCTTGAGGTACCGGGGCGGAACAATGACGGCACCGTACCCGGCCAGCTTGGTCAGGATGACCGGGTCCTTGGTCTTCATATGGAAGTTGACCGTGTAGTCGTCGACCTTCTCGACCCGGTCGATGCTGGCGTAGTTGCCCTGCTGCGGCCCCTTGGCACCTTCCTCCCCGAGGAGGCGCTCGAAGGTGAACACCACCGCGTCCGCGTTGAAGGGCTCTCCGTTGTGGAAGGTAACGCCCTGCCGCAGCTTAAACTGCAACGTGTCCTCGTCGATCCACTTCCACTCGGTCGCCAGGCCGGGCTGCAGCTTCAGATCGGGCCCCCGGAACACCAGCCCTTCGAAGACGTTGTTCATCACGGAAGCCCAGGCAACGAAGAACGTATCGATGGGGTCCCAATTGCCCGGGTCCTGGGCTTGCGCCACGACCAGGTGGTTACCGCGCTCGCTGGCCGGGTTCGGCCCTTGCGCGGCCGGTGTCTCGCTGCCGGCGGTCCCGCCGCCGCTTCCCGACCCGCACGCCGAGAGCAGAAGGGCGGCAACCAGCATCAATCCGACGGCGATGCGGAGGGCCGAACGGCGCGTCGAAGCCTGCTGCATCACTTGGTCCAAACCCCCTTGGGCCGAAAATGGCATCCCGGCAGTGTCGTCAACTGCACCGCGGTGGCACGTCGTACCCGGCCGCCCTGCAATGCCGCATCCTCCCGGCGGGACGTAGGACCGCCGGCGCTAGGCGACGGGCGGCGCCGCAGTCACCCCCCTCCCGGCGACCTCACCCTCGCCGGCCAGATGACAGGCCACCCAGTGCCCGGGGCCAACCTCCCGCCACTCGGGCACCTCGGTCCGGCAACGATCCACCGCCAGCGGGCAGCGGGTGTGGAACCTGCACCCGGCCGGCGGGCGAGCCGGACTCGGCACTTCACCGCGCAAGACGATCCGCTCGCGCCGCGCCGCAGCCTCGGGGTCGGGAACGGGTACCGCGGAGATGAGGGCCCGGGTGTACGGGTGAAGCGGCCGCTCGAACAGCTCGTCCGCCCGTGCCAGTTCCACCAGGCGGCCCAGGTACATCACACCGATGCGATCGCTGATGTTCTGTACCACGGCCAGGTCGTGGGCGATGAAGATATAGGTCAGCCCGAAGCGGTCCTGCAGGTCCTGCAGAAGGTTGAGGATCTGGGCCTGCACCGAGACGTCCAAAGCAGACACGGGCTCGTCGCACACCACCAGGCGCGGCTTGAGGGCCAGCGCCCGGGCAATGACGATTCGCTGGCGCTGGCCACCCGAGAACTCGTGGGGATACCGGCGGGCATGTTCAGGCCGCAGCCCGACAGCCTCCAGCAGCTCTTCCACCTGCCGTTCCATCTGGCGCCCCCGGGCGACCCCGTGGACCAGCAGCGGCTCGCCGACGATCTCCCGCACCGTGAGACGGGGATTGAGGGAGGAATAGGGATCCTGAAAGACCATCTGCAGGTCCCGCCGCAACCTTCGCAGCTGGGAACCACCGGCGGCTACCACGTCCTGGCCGTCGAAGCGGATGGTGCCCGACGACGGGGTCAGAAGGCGCACAATGAGCCGCGCCAGGGTGGACTTGCCGCACCCCGACTCCCCCACCAGTCCCACGGTCTCCCCTGGATAGACATGGAAGCTGACGCCGTCGACGGCCTTGACCGGCGGGCGGCGGCGGCCCGTGGGGAAATACTTCTTGACGTCCCGGACCTCGAGAATCGGCCGCACCATGCCGTCGCTGACGCCACCCATCATGCCACCCCCGAACCGGTGGTCTGCCCTGCCCACCAGCAAGCGACACGGTGCGTTGCCGACCGCGGTTCGAGGGGCGGAGGCTCCAGGCGGCACCGCTCGTCCGCCAGCGGGCAGCGCGGGTGAAAGCGGCAGCCGCCCGGCAAGGCGGCCGGATCGGGCACGGTGCCGGGAATCGGCTGCAGCCGCCCTTTGCCCTGGCCGAGCCGCGGCACGGAGTGCAACAACCCCATGGTGTAGGGATGGGCCGGGCGCCGGAATATCTCGGCCACGGTGCCTTCCTCGACCACCCTGCCGGCGTACATCACCACCACCCGCTGGGCCACCTCGGCCACGACGCCCAGGTCGTGGGTAATCATGAGGACGGCCATGCCGAACTCGGCCTGCAACTGGCGGATGAGTTCCAGAATCTGCGCCTGTACGGTGACGTCCAGGGCCGTGGTGGGTTCGTCCGCGATCAACAGCTGGGGACGGCACGCGAGGGCCATGGCGATCATCACCCGCTGGCGCATGCCCCCCGACAGCTGGTGAGGGTATTCGTGAACTCTGCGCTCCGGGTCGGCAATCTGGACCTTGCGCAGCAGGTCGATGGCTTCGGCCAGGGCACGGGAGCCCGTCAGGCCCCGATGGAGCCGTAAGGCCTCAACGATCTGGCGGCCCACGGTGTACACGGGGTTAAGGGACGTCATGGGCTCTTGGAACACCATGGCGATGGCGTTGCCCCGGATCCGGCGCATTTCCGCCTCGCCCAAGGACAGCAGGTCGCGTCCCTTGAAGACGATCCGGCCACCGGTGATGCGGCCCGGGGGCCGGATCAGCCGCAGGATGGACCGGGCAGTGACCGACTTGCCGCAGCCCGACTCGCCTACCAGCGCGACCGTTTCCCCGGCGCCCACGTGAAAGCTCACACCGTCGACCGCCGTGACGGCTTGCCCTCCCCTGGTGAACTGAACCTGGAGGTCACGGACTTCCAGAAGCGGCTCCACTGGCGTGGCTCCCCCCTTCCTGCCCTGCCCGTGGCGAGGGTGAATGGCCCACTGAATGCCGGCCGGCCACCGGCTCCACGTAGGGCCACGGGCCCCGGTAACCGAGGCGGCGAGACAGGTCTTCCGCCGCCGCCAGGAGCTCGTCCTTGAGCCCGGCGGCGGTGGCCGGATCACGGTAGCGCTCCTCGAAACCTGCCAGGCTCAGGGAGCCTATCACTCCCTGACCGTCGACGACCGGTGCCGCCATCTCTGCCGTGTGCTCGACCAGCTCCCCGAAGCTCACGGCATACCCTGTCCGCCGGATCTCCACCAGCCGGGCCAGGAGGTCCCTGGGGTCCGTCGGCGTGTGCGGTGTGTAGGCCACCAGCGGGCCTGCCAGGATCCGGCGGATGACCTGCTCCGGTTGCCACGCCAGCAAGAGCCGCGTCGACGCGCCGGCGTAGAGGGGAGCACGGCGGCCCCACGCGACATACAGGTGGATGGGCGCCCGCGGCGGAACCACATGGGCGTAGATGGCGGAATCCCCGCTGGCGACAACGAACTGGACCGATTCCCCGCACCGGTCTCGCAACCTCTCCATCGCGGCACGGATGATCCCGTCGGGATCCAGCGACCGGGCCGCCAGCCTCCCCAGCTCCAGCAGCCGCAGACCGGGTGCATAGCGGGCACCCCGCCCGCCTTCCACTCTCCGCTTGGTCAGCAGGCCCGCGGCCACCATCTGCTCCAGCAAGCGGTACGCCGTCGCCCTGGGCATCCCCGTCGCCCGGGCCGCCTCCGCGGCGCTGATGGAGAGCCGGGACTCGTCGAAGAGGTCCAGCAAGTTGATCGCCTTGCCGACAGTCCCGCCTTGCCCGTCCCGCGGCATCGTCATCCCCCGGAAACACTTGGTCCACATATTGAAACAAACGTTCATTATTTGAGTTTGGCGGACAAGATTCGGCACCCGGCGTCAAATCCCTGCTGCCGGCGATGGGTTTGCGCACGCGGACGATCGACTTGCGCACTCGTTGGTTGTTGAAGTCCGGCGGCTTTTGAGGGATCCACAGGAGAGGAAAGCAACGAAGGCCGGCCACCGCGCTTGCGGCTGCCGGCCTTCATGCACTCGCAGGCGAGACGTCAGACCGCGATGGCACCGGCCCGGAAATCACTGACCCCCATCTTCACGTTGACCAGGGCCGGCCTGCCCGAGGCCAGGGCCCGCTCGATGGCCGGGCGGACCTCCTCCGGCCGCTCGACCCACTCGCCGTGGCCGCCCAGGGCCGCCACCACCTGGTCGTAGCGGGCATAGCTGAGTTGGGTGGCGACGGCGCGGTCGGTGCCGAAAAGCTGGACCTGGAGCCTCCGGATCTGGGTCCAGGCGGCGTCGTTGCCCACCACCGCCACGAAGGGAAGATCCAGGCGCACGGCCGCCTCGTACTCCAGCAGGTCGAGGCCTGCGGCCCCGTCCCCCAGCAGCACCACCACCGGGTCGTCCGGGCGGAGCACCCGGGCGGCCAGGGCGAAGCCCATCCCGACGCCCAGGGTGCCCAGGGGCCCGGGGTCGAGCCAGCCGGCCGGATACCGGCGGGGCCGCACGATCTTGGCCGCGGTACCGATGAAATCACCGCCGTCGCCGATGACGGTGGCGCCCGGCGGGAGGGCGGCATCGATTTCGGCGCACAGCCGCAGGGGGTCGACGGGCACCGCGTGGCTGGTCAGGCCCGCCTGCATCCGGGCCGCCCGCCGGCCTTCCTCCTCCCGCAGGCGGTCGAGCCACTGGCGGCGCTCGGCGGGTTCGTCCGGGCGGAGCCCTGCCTCAAGCAGCTGGTCCAATACGGTGGCCGTGTCGCCGGCCAGGCCCGCTTCCACGTCCCGGTTGCGGCCCAGCTCGCCGGGGTCCAGGTCGATCTGGACGATCCGGGCTTCCCGCCGGATGGCCTGGCCGTAGTCCAGGCGGAAATCCAGGGGCGTCCCCGCCACCAGGACCACGTCGGCCTCCGCCAGCGCCTGCTTGCGGCACAACTGGAAGAAGAAGGGGTCGCCCGCCGCCAGCACGCCGCGGGCCATCCCGTTGGTGAACACCGGCACCTGGGCCGCCTCGGCGAAGCGGCTTACCGCCTGGGGATCCGGGGACCAGTGCACCTGGCTGCCCACCAGGGCCACGGGGCGGCGGGCCCGGCGCAGGACGGCGGCGGCCCGCTCCACCTCCCGGGGGTCGGCGGGCAGGGCGGAACGGCCGGGCACGGGGGCCGGAAAGCGGACGCCCTCCAGATCGACCTGGGCGAAGACCACGTCCAGCGGAATCTCCACGTACACCGGCCCGGGCACCCCGTGCAGGCTGCGCCGGAAGGCCAGATTGAGGATCTCCGGCAGCCGCTTGGGGTCCTGGACCTGCACCGCCCATTTCGTGATGGGCCGCACCACGCCCAGGTGGTCCATCTCCTGCAGGCTCCCCCGGCCGGCGTGCTCCAGGGGCCCCTGCCCGCCCAGGATCACCACCGGCGACTGGGCGCGGTGGGCGTTGGCGATGGCGGTGACGGCGTTCATCACCCCCGGCCCCGCCGTCACGGCCGCCACGCCGGGCCGCCGGGTGATGCGGGCATAGGCGTCGGCGGCATAGACGGCCGCCTGCTCGTGGCGTACGTCGACCACCCGGATCCCCTCGTCCAGGCAGCCGTCATAGATCGGCATGATGTGCCCGCCGCAGAGGGTGAAGAGCGCCCTCACCCCTTCCCGGGCCAGGGCCTGGGCGATCACGCGCCCCGCATGCACATGGGCCACGGCGACTCCCCCTGGATTCTGGCGTTGACTGCTGCCGGGCGGTGTTTCCCCGGCCCGCGCCACCGGCGCCGCCTGCAGGAGGCGCCGCCGGGCTCACGAGCCGCCGGCCTGACCCCCGGCGGGCTCCCCGGCCGCCGCCAGGCGGGCCCGTTCTTCCTCCACCAGCACCCGCCGCAGGACCTTGCCGACGGCCGTCTTGGGCAGCTCGCCGCGGAACTCGACCAGCTTCGGCACCTTGTAGGCCGCCAGCCGGCCGCGGCAGAAGGCCACGATCTCGTCGGCGGTGACGGAGGCGCCGGGCTTCAGCACGATGTACGCCTTCACCGTCTCGCCCCGGTAGGGATCGGGCACGCCCGCCACGCAACACTCGGCGACCGCGGGGTGCTCGTAGAGCACCTCCTCGACCTCCCGCGGGTACACGTTGTACCCCGAGGCGATGATCATGTCCTTCTTGCGGTCGACGATGTAGAAGTAGCCGTCTTCGTCCATGGTGGCGATGTCGCCGGTGTAGAGCCACCCGTCCCGCAACGTCTCCGCCGTCTCTTCGGGCCGGTTCCAGTATCCCTTCATCACCTGCGGGCCGCGGATGCGCAGCTCGCCCGCCTCGCCCGGTCCCAGCACCCGGGTCCCCGTCTCCACGTCGACGATCTCCGCGTCGGTGTCGGGGTAGGGAATGCCGATGCTGCCCGCCTTGCGCAGGCCATGGACGGGGTTGCAGTGGGTGACGGGCGAGGCCTCCGACAGCCCGTAACCCTCCAGCACCTGGGCCCCGAAACGGCGCTCGAAGGCATTCATGACCTCGACGGGCATGGCCGCGCCGCCGGAGTTGCAGAACTCGATGGCGCCCACCCCGTATTCCTCGGCCTTGGGGTAGTTGTTGACCGCCACGTACATCGTGGGCACGCCGGGGAAGAAGTTGGGCCGGGTCGCCCGGATGATCTCCATGACCTCGGGCAGCTCGAAACGGGGCACCAGGATCAGCTCATATCCGGACGCCAGGCCGTAGTTCATGCACACGGTCATGCCGTAGGAGTGGAAGAGGGGCAGGATGGTCAGGATGCGGCCCTCCCCCGGCTTCTTCCGCTCCTCGGCAGGGAACCAGTGCCGGACCTGGACCACGTTGGCCACCAGGTTGAAGTGGGTCAGCATGGCGCCCTTCGAGCGGCCCGTGGTGCCGCCGGTGTACTGGAGCACCGCCACGTCGTCCCGGGGGCTTACGTCCACCGCCGGCGGCTCGCCGCCCGCCCCCGCCAGCAGTTCCTCGAAGGACCGGGCTTCGGGCCCCGGCCGGACATTGCCCAGCAGGCGCACCACCAGGATGTGTTCCAGCTCCAGGTCGGGCAGGGCCGCCTGGACCGCCGGATAGAGGGCGTCGCCCACGATCAGGACCTTGCTGCCGCTGTCCGTGACCAGGTAGGCCAGCTCGCGGGGCGTGTAGAGCGGGTTGACCTGGGCCACGATGGCCCCCAGCCGCAGCGTGGCGTAATAGCTGATGACGTACTGGGGGCAGTTGGGCAGCATGATGGCCACGCGGTCGCCCTTTTGCACCCCCAGGGAGGCCAGGGCCGCGGCGCAACGATTGACCCGCTCCCAGAGTTCGGCGTAGGTCATGCGGACCATGTAATACCGCAGGGCCGGTAAGTCCGGATGTTCCCGGACCGTCCGGGCCAGCAGCTCGTGAAGTGGTATTTCCGGATAGTCCAGGTGGGCCGGCACGTTGGCCGGGTAGTGCTTGAGCCACACCTTTTCCGCCATACTGAGGCCCCCTCCCGCACGAATGGCTCCGCAACCGCCACCTCGTTTACGGAATTCGCGGCTTGGGAGCAGAAACCTGCCCGCCTTTCATGCCCTCCCCTTCCCGGACCGCGGCGAGCTTGCGCGGCCGGGCGGCTCCCCTCCGGTCAGGGGCCCGCCCGCGGCGGCGCCGGTCTGGGCGCCGGGACCGGGCTCGTCCCGGCGGGGCCGGAGGATGGCCAGCGGCGCCTGCTGGTCCGTGTTGCCCCAGGGGTTGGAGCACATCACGGCCCGCACGGCGTCCCGGTCGACGCCCGGGCTCGCCCCCACCACCTCCGCCTTGCCCAGGTCGTTGGCATCGATGATGCAGGCGCCGATCCCGGGTCCCAGGGCCCGGGCCAGGCGGGCGGCCACCCCGTCGGGGTCCGCCGGCGGCAGGACGATGTGCTTGTCGAAGGGCGGCAGGGTGCCCATCACGTCGTCGATCACCCGGGCGTAGTAGCCGGCGATGCGGTAGAAGTCGCCGCTGCGGCACAGCAGGAGCCGGCTCAGCCCGCCCACCAGGAAGGCCAGGGCGATCCGGAGGCGGCCCGTGTGCTCGATCACCGCCTGCAGCGAGTAGGGCGAGGAGCAACTTCCCTCCTGGTCGATGAACCGCGAGACCAGCCGGGCCAGGGTCCCCGGCCGGAGATCTTCCGGACGGAGCAGGCGCCCCTGGGTGATGGACACGATCTTGGTCGAAACGGCCACCACGTCCCCCGGCCGCAGCCGGTCGCGGGTATACCGCGTCACCACCTCCTCCAGGTCGTGGCGGGGGGTGATGATCTCCGTCCGGATCACCTCGACGTCAAAGCGGGACGAACCGGCCGCCCCGGCGGCCCGGCGGCCGCCCGCCCTTCCCCTCACCGCGGCCATGGCGATCCCCTCCTCCCGGCCGCCGCAGCCCGGCCGGGCGCCACTCCGGGGCGGGCCGCGGCATCCTCCCGAGGCCATGCCGGCGGCGGGACCGGGGACCGGGCGGGCGGCACCGGGGCGGGAGCGCGGCGGGCGACCACCGTCAGGGTGGGCCGCGGCCGTCCCCGCCGGTCGCCGGGCGAGATGGCAGGCGAGGCGGCCCGTCCGGCTCCACCGGCTGGGGCAGGCGGCCGCCCGCCGGGGACCGAACCCCAGGTCGCCGGCGGCTCTTCGGCCGCCCGGAACGGCTGCGGTGCCTTCGCCACCCCGGCCCCCGCAAGGGGCAGGTGGACGTCGGTGAGATACCAGCGCAAGGGAGTCCGCCCGATCACCCCGTGGCGGACCACCAGGTCCAGCCGTTCCAGCCGGGCCAGGCGGTCCAGGACCTCCTCGGGCCCGTAGGCCGTCAGCTCGATCTCCAGGGGGACCTCCTGTCCCGGCTTGAGCAAGGTGGCGCTCCAGTACCCGGTCTCCTGCACCCCGGGCCAGAAGAAGGCGACGGACCAGCGGGCCGGAGCGGCCCATCGCCCGGGGAACTCGGGCCGCACCAGGATCTCGTAGAGCATCCCCTTCTGCCGGCCCCGGTTGACCACCGGCAGGCGGAAGCGGACTTGCCAGCGGCCCGCGTCGCGGTGGGTGTCAAGGATCGTCACGCCGCGGGCGTCGACCCGCACGTCGGCGTCGCCCTGGCGGCGGATGTAGAGGGCCAGGGCCGCCGGACCGGCGGCCAGGCCGGCCAGGGTCCATGCCAGCCAGCGCAAGGTCGTTCCTCCCCTGCACCGCGCTCGGGCCGGGACACCGGGGGAACCTGTTGGGACATTCGCCCGGCGCGGCGCATCCGCACCATATGCAGGGGCCGGGCCGGCCGTCACGAGGGGTGCAGGCCGGGACCGGGGGCCTGCCGGCCACCGTCCGGGGGCGGGCCTGTGGCGGGCAGGGGCGGGTCGGCTCTGGTCGGTGGGCCACCGCGCCCGCAGCGCGCAGGCCGCCGGCCCGGACGGGCCGGCTGGCGGCGCCGGGTCAGCGGTCGCGCAAATCCGGGGCCGGTTCCGGCCCCGGCTCGCCACGGTGGTGGCGGATCACGCCGCGCACGATGGCCTCGGCCAGGGCCCGTCGCCGGGAGGGGTCGTGCAGGATGGCGCGGTCGTGGGGGCTGTCCACGAAGCCGAGTTCGACCAGCACGCCGGGCATGCGGGTCAGGCGCAGCACGCGGTAACGGCCCGTCTGGATCTCCCGGTAGTTGGCGGGGTCGACCTTCTTGAGCTCGTCCTGGACCAGCAGGGCAAGGCGGCGGCTCTCCTCCCGCCCTGGGAAGTAGAAGGTCTGGGCACCGAAGCAGGTGGGATCCGGGAACCAGTTGACGTGGATGCTGAGGAAGTAGTCCGCTCCGTTGGCATTGGCGATCTCGATCCGCGGATCAAGGTCCAGGTCTTCGTCGGTGGTCCGGGTGAGCAGCACGCGGGCGCCCTGCTGCCGCAAGAGGTCGCGCAGCAGGAAGGAGAACTCCAGGTTGATCTCGCTTTCGATGGTGTTCGACGGCAGGTGGCAGGCGCCCCGGTCGATGCCGCCGTGACCGGGGTCGACCACGATCAGGGTGCCGGCCAGCGGGCTCTCTCCGGGCGAGGCGGCCACTCCGGCCACCCGTCCCAGGGCCAGGAGGAGCAGGCCGGCCAGGATGGCCACAGGGAGCCAGGGCAGGGGACGGAGCCCGTCCCGTCCCGGCCCGCTCGAGCCGGGACGGCCCTTGGCTCTCCACCGCCCGGTGGAGGGGCGGTCCCCTGCCGGGCGCCCTGCGGGTCCATGTCCCCGGGCGGGGGCTTGGGATGCCTCCCCCTGGGCCCCGGCGGCCGCAAGGGCCCGCCGCAGCCAGAGGCCCCACCCCCGGGCGCCACCCGCCAGTCCGCCCCGGGGCCAGGGGGCCGAACCGGCCGCCGGGCCGGCCCTTTGCCGCGCCGGCGGGTCTCCGGCCCAAGGCGCCTCCCTGAAGGCCACCGGGGCCGGGGATTCGGGGCATCCCCGGCCGGCCGCCGCACCCTGTCCCCCCTCCCCGCCCGGAAGCCGGGACGACAGGGCACCGGCTGCTCGCCGGCCCGGCGGCACGGGGTTCCTGGACGCGTGCCGGCGCTCCACCAGCCTGCTCCCCCCGGTAGGGAGCCCGCCCGGGGCGGGGCAGGCCGGACCATGAGCAATGCGGTCCCGCCCGCCCCCGTCACCCGGCCCGCCCGTCGCCCCGTGGCACCGCCCGTGCCGGTGCCGCCCGGTGGCGGCCACAAATCCGGGCGCCAACGACAGCGGGTGGCGGCGGGCTGCCGGTCACGCCGGCCGGGGCGGCGCTTGCCGGCGGCCGGCCCGGCCGGGAAGCGCTAGCCTCCGTACCAGAGGACACACCCGGCGAAGACGCAGCCACACCGCTCGACCACGTGCTCGACGGAACGCACCAGGATCTCCCTGGGGCGGCCCCCGCGAATGGTGAAGCTCTCCTCCACCATGCGGCGGATGGTCGCTTCCACCTCGCTGGCACTGGCATATGCCGTGTGCTCCATGATCATGCCGAACCGGCCGGGTTCGTCCCGTCCCACGGCGACGGCCGCCGCGATCCGGGTACCGGGCTCGGCGGACACCAGCCGGCCGTAGGCGATGGGAACCAGGGCGCCCGGGGGGAGGACCAGTTCGGCCAGCGGTTGGGCATGGGGCGGCAGAATGCTTGAGACCTTGATCAGGTTGACGTTGGCCACCCCGGCGTCGAGCAGCGCCGCATCGAAGGCGGTCAGGGGGGTCTCGCCCTCCGCCCGGCCCGTGACCAGGGCAAACCGGTTGGGAACCGGCAACATGCCAAACACCTCCCGGCCGTGGCGCCGGCCCCGGGACGGCCCCCGGGTCGCCGGGAGCTCGCCGGGCGAGCGGCCCAGCAGGATGGCCGGCGGGCACGAGGGACCGCCGGCAGCAGCCCGCGGCACCCGGCGGTCCCCGGCCTGCGGCCGCCCCGCCGCCCGCCCCGGCAGTTACCCCCTGGCCTGCTCCGGCCCGGCACCTCCTTTTGGCCTTTGACCCTCCCCGGGACCGGCGCGATTCACGCCCATGGTATGGCGCCGGCGGGCCGGGGGTGCCGGTCCCTGCCCGGCCGCAGGCTCGGCCCCGGCCGGTATCCCGGCCGGCATCCCCGCCCCGGTATCCACTCCCCTATCCACAAAAAGGGGCTTGTCATCCCCAGATCCGGGGCAGGTTATCCCCATCCGGGCGGCCGATATCCCCAGGAATCGACAGTTGCCCACAGCTTGTCAACAAGGAGCGACAGCAGGGCGCAAGAATGGACAGGGCGGTAGCGGCCTGCACGCCGGGCTGGAGGCGCCCAGGGGGAGGGCGGGCGGCCTCCGGCCCGGTTCTGCAGCGAGCGGGCGGTGTTCCTCGCCCGTGGGAGGTGCTTCCCGTGGCTGCTCCTCGACCCGCCGGGTCGCGGCCGCGACACCTGCAGCCGGCGCTTGCGCACCAGGCGGAGATCGAAGCCATGCGCCGGGAACTCTACCGCCTGGCCCGGCGGCGGGGCTACGCCGACCCTCAGGTGGTCGAACTCAGCCGCCGCCTGGACGATCTGATCGTCGGCTGGCACCGGCGCTTTGGCAGGGGCCGGCCCCGGCCCGCTGCGGGCCCGCTGCCCTAGCCCGGCGGGTCCGCTGCCCTCGCCGTCCCGCGCCCCGCCGCACCCCCCGGTTCCCCCGCCGTGGTAGAATCGGGACATGAGCGACGCCCAGAACATGCCAGAGCTGCCGGCCGGCATCGACTGGAACGCCTTCCGGCTGGTGGCGGTCGACCTGGACGGCACGGCTGCCGGTCCGGACGGGCGGGTGAGCCCCGAAGGGCTGCAAGCCCTGCAGGCCGCCGAGCAGGCCGGTCTTCACCCCGTGATCGTGACGGGCCGGGCGCTGCCCGCCGCCATGGGCGTGTGGCTGCGGGCCGGGCTGACCCGGCCGGTGATCGCCTGCGGCGGGGCCGTCATCGCCTGGCCTAGTGCCGGCCGGCCGCTGTGGGAGCGCCCGCTGGCACCCCAGGTGGTCGACCGGGCCCTGGAGCTGGCCCGCCAGCTCGATCTGATCCCCTTCCTGTACGGCGCCGGAGCCATCGTGACCGGTCGCCGCCACCCCTGGCGGGACCGGCTGGCCCATCTCAACGAGATCCCCATTCCCGTCATCGCGGAGGATCCGGCGGCCGCGGCGGGCTTGGCCGCCTGGGAGCGGGGCCGGGTCTTCAAGGTGGTGCTGGCCGGCGAGCCCCAGGCTGCGGATGCCGCTCGCCCGGCGGTGGAACGCGGGCTGGAGGGACTTCCCGCCGCCGTCGTGGCCACGCTGCCCGGGCTGCTGGAGATCATCCGGCCCGACGCCACCAAGGAAGCGGCCCTGGCCGAACTCTGCCGCCTGCTGGGCACCGTGCGGGAACAGGTCATCGCCATCGGGGACGGCGAGAACGACCTGGGTATGATCCGCTGGGCGGGGCTGGGCGTGGCGGTCGCCAACGCCCGGCCCGAGGTGCGGGCGGCCGCCCGCCTGGTCATCAGCCACCACGCCGAGGAAGGGGTCGCCCGCTTCCTGCGCGCCGTGGTGGCGGCCCGGCGCCGCCAGGCCTGACCCGGGCGCCGGCCGGTATGCCCCGGCCGGTGTTCCCTTGCGCAAGTTCGAAGGAGGTGGCGCGGGTGCAAGCCGGTACCCGCCCGGCCCGCCCCGGCCGCGACTGGCGCCACGAGTCGCCGGACCTGCGGCAGGCGGCGGTGCGCGTCGCCCTGGGATACGAGCCGCCCGACGTGTGGTTCCGCGGGGGGACGATCCTGAACGTCTACACGGGCCGCTGGGAGCCGGCGGAGGTTTGGGTCGCGGGGCCGCGCATCGCCTACACGGGCCCCGACGAGCCCAAACCGGGGCCCGACACCCGCGTCGTCGACTGCCGGGGCCTCTACCTGGTACCGGGATACCTGGAGATCCACGCCCACCCCTTCCAGCTGTACTCGCCGCGGGCGCTGGGCGCGGCCATAGCGCCCCGCGGCACCACCACCCTGGTCAGCGACACCCTCCTGCTGGGTCAGATCATGGGCCCGCGCCTGGCCGAAGCCCTGGATGCCGGCCTGCTGGCGCCCGTACGGGACCTGTGGGGCCTGCGGGTCGCCCCCCAGACCATGACCCCCGGGCGGGCGGGGCCGGCCCCGGCCGCCGCGGCGGGCCCGGAGGGTGAGCCGGAGTCCCTGCCGCAGGACCAGCGCCCCACGGAGGACGGCTCCCCCGCGGGGGCCGCCGACTTCACCGCCGCCTACGGCATGACCGTGGAGCAGGGGATCGCTCTGCTGCATCATCCCCGGGTGGTGGAGATCTTCGAATGGACCAACTGGGCGGGTACCCTCCGGCGAGGGGAACCGCTGCCTGCCCTGCTGGCCGCGGGCCTGGAGCGCGGGCTGCCCGTGGACGGCCACGCTCCCGGCGCCTCGGCCCGAACCCTGGCCGCCCTGGCCGCCGCCGGGGTCGGGGACTGCCACGAGAGCATCCGGCCGGAGGAAGTCCTGGAGCGGGTGCGGGCGGGTCTCTTCGCCGTCCTGCGCCACAGTTCCTTACGCCCCGACCTGCCGGAACTGGTGGCCGCCGCCCGCGAGGCCTTCGACCGCGGCTACGGCCACCGCCTGGCCCTGACCACCGACGGCCCCACCCCGCAGATGGTGGAGGAAGGGTTCCTCGACCTGGCGCTGCGGGTGGCCATGGAAGGGGGCCTGCCGCCGGAAGCGGCGTACCGGATGGTGACCGTCAACCCCGCCATGTACCTGGGCCTTGACCGGTACCTGGGCGCCATCGCCCCCGGGCGGCTGGCCGACATCAACCTGCTGTCCGAACCGGGTAACCCCGTCCCCGTGGAGGTGTGGATCGACGGACGGCAGGTGGCGCGGCAGGGGCGCCTGCTGGACGAACCGGCCCCCCTGGACTGGGCGGCGCTGGGGCTGGGCCCGCGGCGGCTACCGGCCGGCGAAGACCTGGCCCGCCGCATCATCCTGCGCCCTGTGACCAAGGCTCCCTCCCGGCCGCCGGGTACCGGGGCCACCGGGCCAAGCGGGCCCGCGACCCCCGGGCGACCTGCCGGGCCCGGGCGGAGCGTGGTGCCGGGTGCCGGGACCGGGGACCCCTCAGGCCGGGTCGCCCTGCCCGTGATCCGGCTGCTCAACGCGGTGATCGGCCGGCTGGAGTGGCGGGACGTGGAGCTGAACCCGCATGGGGTGCCCGTGCTGCCGCCCGGCGAGGACCTGCTCTACGCGGTGCTGTTCCACCCCGGCGCCGGAGCCCCGGCAGGCGGTACCGTGACCCGGGCATTGCTGGCGGGGTTCGGCGCGGGGATCCAAGGGCTCGCCACCACCTACACCATGTCGGGCGGGCTCCTGGTGCTGGGGCGGGATCCCGAGGCCATGGCCCGGGCCGCGGGGAGCGTGGCCGGCGGGGGCATGGCGCTGGTGGAGGGTGAGCGGATCCTGTTCCACCTGCCGCTTCCCATCGGCGGCTTTCTTTCGGACCTGGACGTGCCCCGGCTGGCCCGGCGCTGCCGGGAGCTGGCGGCCCTGTTGCGGGAGCGGGGCCATCCCTTCCACGACCCCATCTACTCCCTGCTGTTCCTCACCGCCGACCACCTGCCGGGCCCGCGGCTGACGCCCGCGGGCCTGTGGGACGTCAAGGGGCACCGGCTGCTGGTTCCGGCCGAACCGGCGGGCGATCTCATGCCTCCGCACCGGCCCGAAGCCGGATGGCAGCGGTGACGGCCCGCTGGCAAGGCGTGTCGACTCCGTAGCGCTGGCCGTAGCGGACCACGGCGCCGCACAGGGCGTCCACTTCCACCGGCCGGCGGGCGGCCAGGTCCCGCTGGAGGGATGAGGTCATGGCGGGATCCATGCCCAGGGTGGTGGCCATCACCTGCTCGAAGGCGTCGGGCGGCAGTTCGACCCCGGCCGCCCGGGCCACGGCCACGGCCTCCTGCACCATGCGCTCGTACACCGCCCGGCCGTCGGGATCGCCCAGCACGGCTCCCAGGGGCCGGTTGGCCGCCGCCGTCATGCCGCCCATGGCCGAGATGAAGATCAGCTTCATCCACATGTCGGCCAGGATGCGGTCGGAGACCCGGTGGGGGATCCCGGCGGCGGCGAAGGCGGCGGCGATGCGCTCCACCCGGGGCGTGACCCGGCCGTCCAGCTCGCCGAAGGTGATGTCGCGGCGGGCGCTGGTCTGCCGGATCTTGCCGGGCTCGACCAGGGCCGTCTCGATGTGGCAGAGGCCTCCCAGCACCCGCGGGCGCCCGAACCGGCCGGCCAGGACCTCCAGGTGGTCGATCCCGTTCATCAGGGGCAGGATGGCCGTCTCGCTGCCCACCAGGGTGGCCATCTCGTCCAGCACCCCGGGCAGGCTGTAGGTCTTGACGGTGACCAGCACCAGATCGGCCCCCTGGCCGGGCGGCAGGGCCAGTTCCTCGGCCAGCCGCAGGCCCCGGTCGGTGGCCACGGGCCGGAGGCTGAAGCGCCCGTGCACGCTCTCGATGTGCAGGCCACTGCGCCGCATGACCCGCAGGTGCCGCCCGCGGGCCAAGAACCCCACCCGTGCCCCGTGCAGGGCGGTACCGGGCTCGGCCCACTGGGCGGCCCGGGCCAGGAGGGCGCCGAAATAGCCTCCCACGCCCCCGGCTCCGATCACGGCAATCCGCATGGTGTTCACCCCCGTTCACGTCGGTCGTGGCCCACCGGTGCCAGCCCGCCCGGGGCGGCGGCACGGCCCCTGGCCTCCGGCGGCGCTTCGACCCCGCCCCCAGCGAGCCCCGCAGGCCCGCCCGCCGGCAGCCGCCCAAGGGGTGCCCCTCCGGGCACCGGCCGCCGGTTCAGGCGTCACCGGGCCAGCGGTCGACCACCGGGTTGCGCAGCCTGCCCAGCCCGGCGATCTCGATCTCGACCACGTCGCCCGCCCGCAGGAAGCGGGGTGGATCAAACCCCATGCCCACACCGCTGGGCGTTCCGGTGGCGATGATGTCGCCCGGTTCCAGGGTGATGCCGGCAGAGATGGTGGCCAGCAAGGTGGGGATGTCGAAGATGAGCTGCCGGGTGTTGGCCTCCTGGCGCAGCTCGCCGTTGACCCAGGTGCGGACGTCGACCTCCACGGGCCAGCCCACCGCATCCCGGTGCACCAGGCAGGGCCCCGTGGGGCAGAAGGTGTCCAGGCTCTTTCCCAGGTGCCACTGGCTGGTCCGCCGCTGCAGGTCCCGGGCCGTGACGTCGTTCAGGATCATGTAGCCGAAGATGTGCTCCCGGGCCCGCTCCCTGGGGATGGAACGGCCCCGCCGCCCGATGACCACCGCCAGCTCGCCCTCATAGTCGACGGCCTCCGTCACCCCTGGGTGGAGGTAGATCGGGTCGCCGGGTCCCTGCACCGCCGACGCCGCCTTGGTGAACACCACGGGGTGCTGGGGTACGTCCCGGCCGCTGATCTCGAACACATGGTCCCGGTAGTTCAGGCCGATGGCGAAGACGTTCTTGGGCGGCCGGGCGATGGGTGCCAGCAGGCGCACGCCGTCGCCGGGATGCCAGAGGGAGCCGGCATCGTCCCCGGTGGTACCGGCAGCCCGCTCCCACCAGCGCCTTGCGGCGGCCACGGCTTCGTCACCCAGGGCGATCCAGGCGACCATGTCCTCAGGAACCGGCGGGCCGCCCCAGCGCGCCTGGGCCGCCCCCAGGTCCAGGACCCGCCGCAGGCGCCCCTGCTCGTCCAGCTCGGCCAGCCCGATCCGCACCTGGCCGGCCCGCTCGAACCGGACAAACCGCAAACCTCATCCCTCCAGGGCGGGCACCGGGGCCTTGCCGGGACACCGACCACATGCGACCCGTCCGGGAAGGCCGGACACCGGTGACCGGGGATTGGGCAGGTAACTCTAGGGAATTCCCTCCCTGCGGCAGCCACTCCTGCCGCCGGTGCCGCGCCCTGCGGCAGGGCCGCACCGTCCCCGCACCCCCGGCCCTGGGGCCGCCCCCCGGGCCGCCCCCCGGGCCGCCCCCCGGGCACGGCCCGCTGGAGGCTGCGCCACAAGAGCCGGGCGGCAGGATGCCCCGGCTGGGCACCCTGCCGCCCGGAAGGACGCCTTGTATGGTTCCCGGCTGTGCCGGCTTCCTAACGCCCTGCGCCGGCACCCCGGGCCGAACCGGCCCTTTCACCGTGGCGGGCCGAACCCTGGCCGCGTCCCGGCCGGTCCTCGCGCTCCCGCTGGACCGGGGCCTTTTCCCGCTCCTGTTCCTGGAGGGTGGCTGCGGCGGTCGTGGCGGCCTGCTCCTCGTCGCCGTCCTCCCGGAACTCTTCCTCGTCCTCTCCGGCGGCCGGTTCCTCCGGCTGGGACGAGCCCGGCGCCGTGACCTCCGTCTCCCCCGGACCGGGCTGCTCCTCGTCGGCGTCGCCCGGCTGCTGCTCGTCCCCGCTGTTGTCCGGCTCGGGTTCACCGGGCGCGGTGTCTTCCGGCTCCCCCTGCGCGGGCGGCTGCACGGCCGGCCGGTGGGCAGCAGAGATCCAGCGGCCGGGCTTCAGATCCCGGCGGTGGATCCCGTAGAGGGCCAGAAGCTCGTTCAGCGTCCGGCCGAAGGCCTTCACCTTCACCACCGGCTTGGCGGCCACCCCCTGGGCCAGGGCCGTCCCCGCGCCGCCGGTGGCTTCCTCGCCGGTCCCGGCCGATCCTGCTCCTGCGGGTGAACCGGGTTCTCCTTCCGGGGTGCCGGCGTCGCCGTCTTCGGTGGGCGAAGGAGTCCCGTCTTCCCCAGGAACCGGTTGGGGCTCGGCCGTGTCACCCTCGCCGCCGGCCAGGGAAGCGAGCCGGGCCGCCACGTCCGCGGCCGTCACCTCCTCACCGGTGGCCTGGCGGATGGCCTGGGCGGTGGCGTACAGCAGGGCGATCTGCCCGTAACCGTAACCCTGATCCCGCAGGGCGATGATCTCGGCGGGCTCCATCATGGCCACCGAGCCGGCCACCAGCTCGGCTTCCGCAGCGGCTTCCAGGGCCTGGTCCAGGGGATCCTGGCCGCCGGTGCCCTCCGCCGCGGCCCCGGTGCCGCCCGCTTCGGCGGTGTCCCCTGCCGGGCTGCCGTCAGAGGCCGCCTGCTCCGGGACCGCCTCCCCCTCCACGGGCTCCGCGGCCAGGGACTCCTCGGCCCCGGTCCCGCCGTCGCCCTGGTCGCCGGCGGCCGGCGCCGCCTCGACGGCGCCCTGGTCACGGTCCCGGCCTGCCGCCACCCGTTGCGGCAAGGCCTCCACCCGGGCTACGGCATCCTCCAGGGCGGTGACAGCCCGGTCCGTGGCCGCGCCTTCCGCCCGCGCCTGCACCAGCCCCTCTTGGGCCAGGCGCAGGTACCCCGCGATGTCGGCGGCCAGGCGCTCGAACCAGGCCGAGGCCGGCGCCAGCTCGGCGAGGCGGCCGGCCCTCTGCGCGGCAAAGGACGCCGCCAGCGCCGCGTCGCCGGCCGGGTCACGGCTGACCCAGAGGCGCACCTGCTCGGAGGCGTAACGGGCGTAGTAGGCCACAGCAAAGAACCACCCCGGCTCCCCGGAGGAGCCCGGCGCATCCGCCGGCACGCCGGCCGTGGCCTGAGAAGCCCCGGGCTGGCCGGCCACTGCACCATCACCGGACGAGGCCATGGCCAGTCCCGGCAGAGCCGTCATCGTCAGCAGCACCCAGAGCAGGGCGACGGCCACCCGCCGGGTGGCCCTGCGCGGCCATGGGTCGCGTTCCACCATCGCGCCACCTCCCAAAGGCTTCTTGCCGGAGAAGGAACCCCGGCAGGACGGGCTTCAAGACCTCGGCAGGCTCGGGCCGGCGCCCGCCGGGGCCTCCTTCCCCGTTCCCTTCAATTTTTCGGACGAACCGGCGGTCTTTGCGGGGTCGTTGAGGTTCGGCGGCCGAATATGCACCCGCAGTCCTACCCCGGTGGCCGTCCAACAGGACTTCCGCTTCAGGACCAGGGTCCTCCGGGCCGGCGGGCGGGGAACCAAATCCCATGTTAGTCAATCGGTATTATTGACATCGCCACCGCGGCGCCGGTACAATCGCCCTGAACCTGCAGGTTCGCCTTCCGCTGTGGGGCGGTGCCACCGGCCCCTCTGGGCCCGGCTCGGGACCCTGCGCCCTGCAGCACCCTCCAGCGAAGCGGGGGAGAACGCCATGGATCTGCACGGGCCGGTCTTCTTGCTCCTGGGCGCGGCCTTCGGTCTCGCCTACGGCTTCCTGCTCCAGCGAGGCGACTTCTGCTTCACCTCGGCGTTCCGCGACCTGTACGCCTTCCGCCACACCCGGGTGCTCCAGGGCATCGTCACGGCCGTGGCGGTGACCACCCTGGGCTGGGGGATCGCCCTGTCCGCCGGCTGGGCCACGCCCGACCGGCTGTGGGTGCCGCCGGTGGGGTGGAACAGCCTGCTGGGCGGCTTCCTGTTCGGCATCGCCATGTATGTCGCCGGCGGCTGCGCATCCGGCACCCTCTACCGCGCCGGCATGGGGTACGGGCAGTTCTGGATCACCCTGCTGGGCATGGGCGCCGGCTATTACGCCTTCCTGCGCCTTTTCCCCACGGTCCTGCAACCGCACTTCTTCAAGCCGCTGCAGATCGCGGGCCCCGTGACCCTCTACCGCCTGCTGCCCTGGCCGCCGCTGCTGACGGCCCTGCTGGCCGTGGCCGTGCTGCTGGCCGGCGTGGCCCTGGTGGCCGGGCCCGGCGCCATCCGCCGCTCGCTGGCGGAACTGGCCGGGTTCTTCCGGCAGGGGCCGGGCGTGCTGCTCCGCCTGCGGTCTTGGGACACCCGGGCGGTGGGGCTGCTGCTGGGCCTGGTGTCAACGCTGCAGTTCAGCCTGTGGACCATCTGGGGCATCACCGGGCCCGAGACCCGGTGGGTGGCCGTGGCCTGGGCCGCCGTGGACGATCCGGCCCGCGTCGCGGCCAACCCGTACGTGGCGAGCCTGTTCCGCGGCTACCCCGGCCTGGTGCCCGGGCCGGAGGAAGTGCTGATCGCCGGCATCATCGCCGGCGCCGCCCTGTCGGCCCGGCTGAACGGCACCTTCCGCTGGCGCAGGCCGCGGCTGCGGCGGCTGCCCAACGCCGTGGCGGGAGGCTTCTTGCTGGCCTTCGCCTCCCGGCTCACCCCGGGGTGCAACATCGGCAACCTGCTGAGCGGCCTCCCCGCCCTCTCCCTGCACAGCCTGCTGGCTTCGGCGGGCATCGCGGCGGGCATCTACACGGCGTGGAAGATCGCCCACCTGCGGCAGGCCGCCCTGCTGAGCTCGTGCCGGGTGGAGCCGGCGACCGCCGGCACGGGGACCGGCACGCCGGCGAAGCCTGCGGCGGCACCGCCGGCGGGAATCTGAGGGCACGGGGAACGGCAAGGGAGGTGGATACCATGGCCCTGTTCAAGCGGCCCAACCTGGAGCAGGCGCGCCAGCGGCTGGCGGCCCTGGGCCAGGCCAATCTGGTGGACCGGACCGGCGCCGGCACCGCCGTCACCGCCGACCGGGAGATCGACGTCACGGGCGAGATCTGCCCCTACCCGGTGGACGCTGCCCTGGAGGCGCTGGCCCGGATGGCGCCGGGCCAGGTGCTGGCCGAGCTGACGGATCACACCATCTCCACCCACACCGTCCCCGCCGCGGTGGAGCGGTCGGGCCTGGGTGAGGTGCTGCGCATCGAAGAAAAGGAGCCGGGCCTTTACCGCATCCTGATCCGCCGGCGGTGACGCCCTCCGGCTGACAGGGGACTCCCGGCGGGTGGGGGCGCCGTGGCCCTGCCAGGGCTGCTGCGCCCCCGCCGGCCCGGGGCCGTCCCCCTGGGTCCGGCGGGCGGCCGGTCCGTGCTCTCGGCCGCTCGAATCGCAGGGCGAGGCAGGGTTCGGAGAGCTAAGCAGGGTCCTTCCGCCGTCCGGAGCGGCGCCGGCCGCTGTGCCGGCGGGTAGGCCGGCGGCCTGCCCCGGCCTACCGCCACGGCAGGCGCAGGTCCTTGTGCCCGCAGGCGATGCACCGGAAGCCTCCGGGTCCGTCCACCTTCAGCCACCGGGGGCTCCGGCCCCATCGCCGGGGGAGCCCGTGACGGCCCCGGACTCTTCCGCCCCCACGGACCGTGCTTCCGCTCCCGGGGACCGCCCGCCCCGGGATTCCGGTGCCCGGGACCCGCCCCGGGGTTCCGGGGCCCGGGGCAGGACGAACCAGAGGCGCGTGCCCTGCCCGGGGGCGGATTCCACGCCGACCCGGCCCCCGTGGGCTTCCACCAGGGCCCGCACGATGCTGAGCCCCAGGCCCGCACCACGGCTGCGGGCCGCCTCCCGGCCCCGGTAAAAGGGCTCAAAGATCCGCGGCAGGTCCGCGGGATCGATGCCCGGGCCGTTGTCGGCCACCTCGATGCGGATCCCACCGGGCACCAGCACCGCGTCCAGCCTCACCTGGCCCTCCGGGCCGGCGTGCCGGGCGGCGTTGTCCACCAGGTTGCCCAGCACCTGGGCCAGGCGGTGGGGGTCCGCTTCCAGCCACGCCCCGGCCAGGCCCGGGTCGACCCGTACCTGCCAGCGGGCGCCCCGCTCCCGGACCAGCGCCTCCAGGGCCGTGGCCCGTTCCTCCAGCCACGGTCCCGCGGCAAAGCGCTCCAGCCGCAGGTCCAGCTGGCCCGTCTCGATCTGGGCCAGCTGGAAGAGGTCGTCGATCAGCCGGCCCAGCCGCTCGGCCTCGGCCACGATCTGCCCCGCCTGGCGGCGGGCGGCGGGTCCCGCTTCCACCAGCCCGTCCCTCAGGGCTTCCCCCAGCCCGCGGATCACCGTCACCGGGGTGCGCAGCTCATGGGAGATGGTGGCCAGCATGGCCCGCCGCAGGGCCTGGGAGCGGCGCAGCTCGCCCACCAGCCCCTCGATGCGCTCGGCCATGTGGTTGAACCCGGCCGCCAGGCCGGCGATCTCGTCCCGGCCGGCCACCCGCAGGCGCCGGGACAGGTCGCCCGCGGCCAGTGCCGCCGCCGCCTCCTGGATCGCCGCCAGCCGCCGCACCATCCGGTAGCCCACGGCCCAGCCCGCCGCCAGGGCCACGGCCACGGCCGCCCCGGTGCCCAGGGCGAGCCAGGTGCCGATCTCCCGGCGCACGCCACCCAGTTCCCGCAGGGGCCGGAAGACCACCACGGTGCCCAGGCTCCCCTGGCCGCCGGGCACGGGAATCGGGGCCACGGCCACCACTGCCGGCACGTTGGCCAGGATCTCCCGCACGCCGTAGCCGGGCGCCCGGATGCCCCGGATCACCTCGGGCGCCAGCTGCCAGCCCTCCAGATCGCCCACCAGGGTAGCGGAGTTCCAGCGGATGCGCCCGGCCGGATCGACCACCAGCACTTCCCCGTCCACATAAAGGCGCGACAGCCGCACCGCCGCCAGGTCGGCCAGGTAGGTGGCGGGCAGCCCGGGGAACGCCTGCACGTCCAGAAGGGCCACCACGCTGCGGGCCTGGCGCAGCAGCACGGGCCCCAGGGCGTCCACCATGGCCCGCTCGGTCAGGGCGGGAGCGCCCACCAGAAGCAGCAGGGCCACCGCCACCAGGATGGAGGCATAAACCAGCGCCATGCGCCAGGCCAGCCGCAAGTCAGCTCGCCTCGCCCTCGGGGTCGAACCGGTACCCCACGCTCCACACCGTCTTGAGATAGCGCGGGTGCTGGGGATCGGGCTCGATCTTCCGCCGCAGCCGCTGCACGTGGACGTCCACGGTGCGGGTATCGCCGGCATAGGAGAAGTCCCAGACCCGCTCCAGCAGCTGCTGGCGGGTGAAGACCCGGTGGGGGTGGGTGACGAACAGGGCCAGAAGGTCGAATTCCTTGGGGGTGCAGGCCACCTCCCGGCCGCCCACCCAAAGGCGCCGGGCGGCCAGGTCGACGGCGCACCGGCCGAACCGCACGGTGACCGGCGCCGGCTCTTTGGCGGCCCGGGCCCGGCGCAGCACGGCCCGGACCCGGGCCACCAGCTCGCGGGGACTGAAGGGCTTGGTCACGTAATCGTCGGCGCCCAGCTCCAGGCCCAGGACCCGGTCCGTCTCGTCGGCCCGGGCGGTCAGGCAGACCACCGGAGTCCCGGCCTCCACCAGCTCCCGGCACAGGTCGAGGCCGCTGCCGTCGGGCAGCATCAGGTCCAGGACGACCAGCGCCGGCGCTTCGCCCCGCAGGGCGGCGCGGGCCCCCGCCAGGCTGGCCGCTTCCCGCACGGCGAACCCTTCCCGCTCCAGGTAGAGCCGGCAGACCTCCCGGATCCCCGGCTCGTCGTCCACCACCAGGATGTGCTCCCCCGGCACGCCCCGGCCCTCCCCGCCCTGCCGCCGTTGCGGCGGCCGGTGCCTCGTCCTTGCTCCTGCTTAAAAGAAGCCGTACCGCTGCTCCTTCCAGGGGTCGGCCTCGTTGTGGTAGCCGCGTTCCTCCCAGTAGCCCGGCCGGTCCTGGGGGAGCAGTTCGAAGCCCCGCACCCACTTGGCGCTCTTCCAGAAGTACCGGTGGGGCACCAGGAGCCGCACCGGGTAGCCGTGTTCCGGCGCCAGGGGCCGGCCGTCGAACTCGAAGGCCAGGAGCACGTCGTCGCGGTACAGGTCGGCCAGGGGCAGGTTGGTGGTGTAGTCCGGGTCGGCGTGGACCAGGACGAACCGGGCCTCCGGCTTGACCCCGGCTTCCTCCAGGACCCGGGCCGCCGGGACGCCGCGCCAGCGGGTGCCCAGCTTGCTCCAGCGGGTCACGCAGTGGATGTCCACCACCACCTCTCGGGCAGGGAGGCGGCGGAACTGGTCCCAGGTCAGGGTGACGGGCCGCTCCACTTGGCCGAAGACGCGAAAGCTCCAGTCGCTCAGGTCATCCCGGTAGCGGGGCACCTGGCCCGTGTGCAGGACCGGAAACTTCTCGGTCACCACCTGGCCGGGCGGCACCCGGTCCCGTACGCTGGTTTCGGCCAACGCCTTCACCTCCGCTGCCTAGTCTCTCCAGGCCGCCGGAGCCCGCCCCGCCGCAGGCGCCACTGCCGGAGCCGGTCCCGCCGGGGCCGGGGGGTGCGCCAGGGCCCAGGACCGCAGGGGCCCGGCGGGGAACAATCAACCTGGCCGAAGGAGGTCGACGCCCATGCCCACGACCCTCTGGCAGGCAGGTCGCATCGCCCGCCCCGCCCTTTATGCCCGGCCCCAGGACCCCGTGGGCCGGGTGCTGGCGGCCCTCAAGCAGGCCGGCTTCAGCCGGGCGCCCGTATGGGACGGCCGGCAGGTCACCGGCGCCCTGACCGCCCGCACCTGGCAGCGCCTGCTATTCGAAGGACTCGATCCGGACCGGGTGACGGCCGCGCAGGTGCAGGAGCCGCCCCTGCCCCAGGTGACGCCCGCCGCCGGCCTGCTGGAGGTGCTGGACGGGCTCGCCCGCGCTCCCGCCGTGGTGGTGGCCGCCCCCGGCCGGCCACCCGGGATCATCACCTACGTCGACGTGGTCCGCGACGCGGCGCCCTACCTCTGGCTGCGGGAGCTGGAGCAGGTCCTGCGGGCCCTCCTGTACTGCCTCGAAGCCTCGGGCCCCCGCGGCGGCTGGCTCGCCCTGCTGCCGCCCGCCCAGGCCCGGCGGATCGAGGAGTACTGCCGCCGGGACGGCGGGTCGGACCCGCTGGATTACGTCGACCTCTACGACCTGCGCCAGCTGGTGGAAGCCGGCTGGGACCGGTGGTTCCGGTCCTGGCTGAGTCCCCTGGACCTGGGCGCGGCCCTGGACCTGCTCGACCGGCTGCGCCATGCCCGCAACGACGTGGCCCACATGCGGGACCTCTCCCCCGGCCAGCGCCAGGAGCTGGAGCAGGCCGTGCGCCGGCTCCGGGAGCCGGTGCGCCGGCGCCTGCTGGACGAACCGCCCACCCGGCCCGACCGGCGGTGAAGGCCAGCAGCTCCGGCGGCGGCCGGCGGCCCGGCGCCATACCGCCCCCGCCGGGAACGTCCCGCCCCCGCCGCCAGCCCTTGGGAGTCGCGCCGCAGCCGGCGCCCCGGTGTCCGGGATCCCGGCACCGCCGGGAGGCCGGGGGCCTATCCCCCGGCGGGGTCCGGCCCGCCCGCCCGGCCGGGGCCTCTTCCTCCCCGGCGATCCCCCTGGCGACGCCGCTCCAGCTGCCGGCGAAGGAAGAGATAGGCCAGCCACAACACGGTGGCGTCATCCAGCCAGGAGGCGGGTGGCAGGCCCGGCAGCAGGTCCGCCGGCCAGACCAGGTACAGGGCCGCCAGCAGCACCGCCAGGCGCGAGGCGGTGCCCGCCTGGGGGTCCTTCAGCAGCCGGACGATCTCCACCCATTCCCGCCACCCCGGCCGGGGGCGGGTGCCACGCCACCGCTGCATGGATCCACGGCTCCTTCCTGCCGGCCCCGAGGCCACCCTGGTGCTGCGGCTCAAAGCCGCCCCGACCGCACGATGGCCCACAGCAGCGCCGCCGTGGCCAGGGCCAGCACCGCCACCCCCACCTCCAGGAAGGGAAAGCGCAACACCGGCTCGCTGCGGCCCAGCAAGGCGCCCGCCAACACCAGCGCCGCCATCAAGATAGTAAAGGAAAGCAGGAGCACGCTGAAGGCCAGGCGGTTGACCAGCCGGCTCAGCCCCTGGTGGAACTCCTCCCGCTCCACAACCTCCACCTTGAAGACCGGGCGCCCCGCCCGTGCCTGCACCAGCAGGGCATGGAGCTGCGCGGGCAGGTCCAGCAGGGGCTCGGCCCGTTCTTCCCAGCGGTCCAGCCAGCGGCGGCCCACCTCGGCCGGCGAGAGGTAATGGCGCAGCAGGCGCCGCCCCAGGGGCCGGGCCAGGTCCAGCACCGCCAGGTCGGGGTCGATGGCCCGCACTACGCCCTGCAGGGCCAGCAGGGTCTTGCCCACCAGGGCCAGATCGGCCGGAACCCGGATGCGGTAGCGGCGCAACAGGTCGAAGAAGACCGGCAGGATCTCCCCCAGGTCGAGCCGGCTCAGGGGAACGTCCAGGTACCGGTCGAGGAGCAGCTCCAGGTCGCGGCGCAGCAGGCGCCGGTCCGTACCCGGCGGAATGACGGCCAGGCCTTCCACCGCCTGCAGCAGCCCGCCCGCGTCGCCGCGCCAGAGGGCGATCACCATGGCGGCCAGTCGCCGGCGGGTGATGCGGTCCAGCTGTCCGGTGATACCGAAATCCACCAGGCCCACCCGGCCCCCGGGAAGCACCAGGATGTTGCCCGGGTGCGGGTCGGCGTGGAAGAACCCGGCCCGGAAGAGGGGGTCCAGCACCGCATCGACCAGGGTGCGGGCCAGGCGACGGGCCCCGGCGGGCTCCAGCCGCCCCGCCTCCGCCAGGCGGACGCCCTCCAGCCGTTCCAGGGTGAGGACCCGCGGCGTGGTGTACTCCCAGATCACCTGGGGCACCTGGATTCCCGGCCGGCCGGCCAGAAGCCGCGCCAGTCGCTGCGCGTTCCGCGCCTCCCGGACGAAGTCCAGCTCGGCCCTCAGGCTGGCGGCCAGCTCCGCGGCGATGTCGCGGAAGGGGTAGAAGGCCGCCCAGGGGCTGTAGCGCTCGGCCAGTTCGGCCAGATCCATGAGCAGGGCCAGATCGGCTTCGACGGTGCGGCGGATCCCGGGCCGCTGGACCTTGACCACCACCGCCCGGCCGTCGGGCAGCTGGGCGGCGTGGACCTGGCCGATGGAGGCGGCGGCCAGGGGGCGCGGGTCGAAACGGCGGAACAGCTGGTGGAGGGGACGCCCCAGCTCCTGCTCGATCTGGGCGGCGGCCTCCTCGAAGGGAAAGGGCGGCACCCGGTCCTGCAGCCGCTCCAGCTCCCGCAGCACGTCGGGAGGCAGGAGGTCGGGCCGCGTGCTGAGCAGCTGCCCCAGCTTGACAAAGGTCGGCCCCAGCTCTTCCAGGGCCTGGCGCAGGTGGACGCCAAATCTGCGGCCTCCCTCTGCGGCCGCGGCCGCCCCTGCCGCGGCCGTGGCCGGAACCGTCCCGTCGCCGGCGGTTCCGGCCCCCGGCACCCCCTGGGTGACGGATTCCGCTGCCCCTGGCCCGCCCCGCCCCCCCGGCCCCCCGGTCTGCGAGGCGGCCGCCCCTGCCGGCGGCACCGCCGCCGTGCCGTCGCGCCGGAGGCGCCACCGGCGCCGCAGCCAGGGCCAGCGGTCCCGCCGTCCCTGGCGGGGCAGGCCGGCCTGTTCCACCAGCACCGTCAGGCCGTGGCGGGCCAGGACGGCCGCAATCTCCCGGTACCGCCGCAGGTTGCGCAACCGCTGGTAACGGCTGGTCGCCGCCATCCCTCCGCCTCCTCGCCGGCCCCTGGGGCGGGGCGGGTCAAAGCGCCCTCCCCGGCGGCCCGTCAGGTTCCCCCGGCGCCGCCGGCAGCAGATCCAGGTACCAGAAGCCGCCGCGTTCCACCCGCTCTCCGGGGCGGAAGGCCACCGGCTCCCGGAAGGCGGGCCCGTCATAGACAAAGGTGTGGAACTCGCCCCGCTCGCCGCAAGGGTCCACGGCGGCCGGCAGCTCCGCGAGCAACCGGGCGTCGTAGGGCCGGCCCAGCCACCGGGGCCCGAGCTCCGGACCCGACGCCACCACCACCGCGCGGATCCCCGACGCCACCACCTCGGCCGCCAGTTCCCGGGTATCTTTCCCCCACAGGGGAAACAGGGCGGTCATCCCCGCCCGGGCCAGTTGCCGTTCCCGGTAGGCGCGGATGTCGGCCAGGAAGAGGTCGCCGAAGGCGACGGTGCGGACGCCCTGGCCTGCCAGCCGGGCGAGGGCGCGGGCCATCCGTTCTTCGTAGTCGGCATTGGAACAGGGGTCGGACAGGGGTACCCACCACAAGGGCAGGCCCAGGGCCCGGGCCTGGGCCTCCACCAGCGCCCGGCGGACCCCATGGATGCTGATCCGCCCCGTGACCTCGTTGCCGGTGGCCAGCAGGCCCGCCACCCGGACCTGCGGGTCGGCGGCCAGACGTGCCAGGGCCAGGGCCGAGTCCTTGCCACCGCTCCAGCTCAGGACCACGGGACGAACCGGCCCGGGCGCCGGTGGCGCCGTGGCGGCCCGCGGACCCACCGGCCGCGCACGGGCGCCCTGCCGGCCGGACCCCGCCCCCTTCGGGGCGTGGCCGGTCCCCCGGGCCTCCGCTCCGGCCACGGGCCGGGCGGCGCCATGCCCGGCCGGCGCCCGCAGCCCGGCACCGCCTGCCGCCTGGACGCCTCCGGACGGCCTGTCCATCCTCACCCTCCCCCGTTCCGCTGCAGGCATGGCCGGTCCGGACCCCACGGGGCACCTGGCGGCCCGGGGAGTGCCGGGCACGCGCCTGCCCCTCACGCCGGCCATCCGGCGACGCCGAGCCACCCGGCAAAGGCCGCCGCATAGAAAAGGGCGCCCTGAACCAGTTCGTCCACGGTGATGAACTCGCCGGGGGCATGGGCCAGATCGGGCCGGCCTGGTCCCGCGATCACCGTGGGGATGCCCGCGGCCACCAGGTAACGCATGTCCGTTACCGCCACCGTCCCGGCTTCGGGCATGTCCTGGCCCGTGACCGCCAGTCCCGCCGCCCGGACGAGCTCCACGATGGCCGCATCCGCGGGAGTTTCGGCCGGCTCGGCCCATTGCCAGCGGGTGATGGCGGCCGTCACGCCGGGATGGCGGGCCAGCACCTCGGCCACCACGGCTTCCACCTCCTGGCGCACCGACCCTGCGGTCTCCCCCGGCACCGCTCGCCGGTCGATCACCAGCTCGCAGCGCTCGGGGACCCGGTTGGGACTGTCGCCGCCGCGGATGCGGCCCACGCTGGCCGTGGGTGGGCCGAGCAGGGGGTGGAAGGCGTCCCAGACCCGCTCCTCCAGGGCCAGCACCAGCCGGGCAGCGGCCGCCACCGCGCTGGCCCCCAGGTGGGGCACGGCGGCATGGGCGGGCCGCCCCTGCAGGCGCAGGTGGATCCAGGCCGCCCCCCGCTGGGCCCGGACCAGGTGCAGGCGCGTGGGCTCGCCCACGATGGCGCCGTCGGCCCGCAGCAGCCCGCGCCGGGCCAGCCAGCCCGCGCCATGACGTCCCATGGCCTCCTCGTCGGCCACCAGGGCCAGCACCAGCTGGCCGCGCCGGGGGCCGCCCAGGCGGGCGACGGCCGCAGCCGCCGCCAGGGCAGCCGCCACCGGCCCCTTCATGTCCACCGCCCCGCGGCCGTAGATCCGGCCGCCGTCCAGAACCCCGGCGAAGGGGGGATGGGGCCAGCCGGCCGGGTCCCCCGCCTCGACCACGTCCAGGTGCCCGCACCAGAGCAGGGTGGGTCCGGGCTCGGCGCCCTGGCGGCGGGCGATCAGGCTGGTCCGCCCGGGACGGGGCTCGTAGGTTGCCACGTCAAAACCGTAGCGCTGCAGCCAGGGCACGGCCACGGCCGCCGCCTGGGCCTCGCCGCCCGGCGGGTTGACGGTCCGGGCGCGGATCAGCGCCTGGGCCAGCGGGACCAGCTCCTGCCGGGGAAGGGCCCCTTCCAGCCTGGGCAGGAGGGCCCGGATGGCGGCCGGGGCGGCGGCCCGCGGCGGCACGGCGGTCCGGGCCGGGGCGCCCGCCGGAGCCGGCCCGGCGGAGGATGCCGGTTCGTCCCGCGGGGGTTCTTGCACCGTGCTCTCCCTCCCTTCGCCGCCGTCGCGGGCGGCCCTTGCCGGCCCGCCGGGGCGACGCCAGCGGTTGTTGGCAGGCCGCCTGCTGGTACAATGGCGGCGGAAAACCCGCAACCCCCCGGAGGGCCGGTCCCCGCACCGGGGTTCCTGCGGGCCAGGGTCAGGTCGGGAGGTGGGCGCCTTTGGCCCCCGGAGCGGCACGCTCCCTGCGCATCGGCATCAGCTGCTATCCCTCCTCCGGGGGCAGCGGCGTGGTGGCCACCGAACTGGGCCACCAGCTGGCCGCCCGGGGCCACCAGGTCCACTTCATCAGCCACGACGTGCCCTTCCGCCTGGACCTGACCCGGCCGGGGATCCACTTCCACCCCGTGGAGGTCCCCTCCTACCCGCTGTTCACCTACCCGCCCTACGACCTGGCCCTGGCCAGCCAGATGGCCGCGGTGGCCGAGGAACGGCAGCTGGACCTGCTCCACGTCCATTACGCCATTCCCCACGCCACCGCCGCTTACCTGGCGCGGGCCATGCTGGCGCCCCGGCGCCCCGTGCGGGTGGTGACGACCCTGCACGGCACCGACATCACCTTGCTGGGCACCCACCCGTCCTTCCAGCGGATCGTGGAGTTTAGCATCAACCAGTCCGACGCGGTGACAGTTGTATCCCACCACCTGCGGGAGGCCACCCTGGCCGCCTTCCGGGTGGAACGGGAGCTGGAGGTCATCCCCAACTTCGTGGATCCGGCCGTCTTCCATCCCGGGCGGCGCGGCGATCCGGCCCTGCGCCGCGGCCTGGCCGAGCCAGGGGAGCGGGTGCTGGTGCACATCTCCAATTTCCGCCCGGCCAAGGATGCCCCGGCGGTCATCGCGGTCTTCGCCCGGGTGTGCCGGGAGGTGCCGGCCCGCCTGCTGCTCATCGGCCACGGTCCCGACGTGGACCGCTGCGCCCACATGGCCCGGCGGCTGGGAATCGCAGACCGGGTGCGTTTTCTCGGCGAGCATACCGACGTGGCCCGCCTGCTGGCGGCCGCGGACCTCTTCCTGCTGCCGTCCCGACAGGAGGCCTTCGGCCTTGCCGCCCTGGAGGCCATGGCGTGCGGCGTACCGGTGATCGCCGCCCGCACCGGGGGCCTGCCCGAGGTGGTCGAACACGGCCGCACGGGCTACCTGCTGCCGCCCGGGGACGTGGAGGGCATGGCCCGCCGCGCCCTGGAACTGCTGCAGGATCCCGCCCGCCACGCGGTCTTCTCCCGCGCCGCCGCCCGGTCCGCCCACCGCCGTTTCGCGGCAGGGACCGTAATCCCGCGCTACGAAGCCCTCTACCGGCGCCTGCTGGGCGAGGACGGCCCCTCCTCGGGCCCCTCCTCCGTGTCAACTCAGCTAAAAATGTTACCCAACGGGTCCTGATCACTCACGTAAGAATGTCACCGAACGCCTCAATCGGCGGACATGGCCGTTTCCGGGGGATGCTGCAGGCCCGCGATGAGCTCATCCAACTCCCGATGGAGTTGCAGCGGGTTGAGGGACTGCCGTAGGGCCAGCCAGCGCGCCCGTTCCTCGGGCGAGAGCACGTCGCGCTCGAGGATGCGATCCAGCGGGGGCCGGGCGGCGTCGTAGGATTTGCGCACCCGGGCGCCGTCCCGGACCTTGTTCTTGAGCTTCCGGGTTGGGAGGAACAGGTTGGCGTAGAGGTCCAAGCGGGCGTAGAGCCGGTTGAGCTGTTCGACTTGCTCGGGGCGGTCGTAGCGGGCGTAGCCGACGATCTCCCGGACCAGCTGGCGGTTGCGCTGCTCGACGTGGGCGTTGTCGTTCTTGCGATAGGGGCGGCTGCGGGTGAACGTCAGGTGGTGTACCTTGGCGTACCGCTGCAGGTGATGGTTGACGAACTCGGCACCGTTGTCGGTGTGCAGGCCCCAGACGGGATAGGGCCATTGGGCGATCAGGTTCCTGGATGGCTTTCGTGGAACGGGCGCGCTGGCTTTCGGCCAACCAAGGGGCCCGGCGGGCGGCTCCCGCCCCGTCACGATGTCGACCATGCTGAGGGTGTACGCGTACTGGCCGGCGGTCGAGCCGCCGTTGTGTTCAACCAGATCGACCTCCAAGGCCCCCGGGGCGGGCTTCGTCCCAGTCGTAGGTGGCCATGGGGATCTGGCTTTGCAGCAGCCCCGGTCGCGGACGAGGAAGCCGGCGGCGCGGCTTGGGCGAGGGCATCGCAGCGAGGCGGCGGGCCAGGGTGGCCCGGCTGATCTTCCGGAGGGCCTCGCGCACGGCGTCTGTGAGGACGACTTCCCCGTGGGCGGCCAGGTGCTCGGCCATGGGCAAGAGCACCGGGTGAAGCCGTTCGGCGCAAGGGTAGTCCAGTGCTTCCCAGATCCGTGCGATGACCGGCAAGGCCTCGAGGTAGCGCAGGGCCCGCTTGCGACGGCGCTTGGCCGGGGCCGGCGGCGTGGCCTGTCGGAGGACCCGGATCGTGTACTTGCGGTGGTAACCACAGACTTGCTGGACTTCGTTCAGGATCTCGGTGCGTTCCCGGCGGGTTCGGGCCGCCCAGTACCGTTCTCGCATGGTGGCGAGATACTCGCGGCGGCTGGCGAGTGACATCGGCACAGCACGTCCCTTCGGTAAGATTTCTCCGTGAGTGATCCGGGACCCCTTCGGTTACATTTTGGCTGAGTGATTGCGTCCTCTTCAGTTCCGCGCCCGGATGTGAGATAATAGGCCCATCCTGGCATCTAGGAGGCGCGGCATGGCGGAAGCATATTCGGTCGGGGACATCGTCGAGGGCACGGTGGACGGGATCACCGGCTTCGGCGCCTTTGTCAAGCTGCCCGATGGGCGGACCGGGCTGGTCCACATCTCGGAAGTCGCCCACGGGTGGGTTGAAAACGTCAGCGACCACCTTTCGGTGGGCGACACGGTGAAGGTCAAGATCCTGCGCATCGACGAGGCCAACAACAAGATCGCCCTGTCCATCAAGGCGACCCAGCCGGCGCCGGCTGACGGCGGCCGCCGGCCCCGGCGCGACAATCGCGACTTCGAGCGCAAGCTGGCCGACTTCCTGAAGCAGTCGGAGAAGAAGTTGCGCGACGCCCGGCTCGAGCGCTGGTAAGCCCGAGGACCGGTCAGCGGGCGGCAGGCAGGCGACCGCCCGGCAGGCGGCAAGACGGGTTCCGTGAACGGCCACCTGTTGCGGAGCGGCGACCTCTCGCTCCCGTGACCCGTGGTTCCCTCACCCGCACATGGTTCCATCACCCGCACCCGGACCGCCGGTTCGACCGCCGGCGGTCTTGTTTTTCCGGCGGGCCTGGCCCGCGCGTCCTCCTGGTTTGAGCCCGTCCCCGGCGGCATAGGCATGGTGGCGTGAGAGGGGACGGGATCGGCATGGGGGGCATCCTGCGCTCCACCCTGTGGCTCACGGCGGGCAACCTGGCGAACCGGATCCTGGGCCTGCTCTACCGGCTCCTCTTGGGCCGGCTTCTCGACCCCGCTCGCCTGGGCCTGTTCCAGCTGGCCATGTCGCTGTACTTTTCCCTGCTGACCCCGGTGGTGGCCGGGCTGCCCGACGCCGTGGCCCGGGTGACGGCCCGCAGCGCCGGGCATCCGGCCCTTCCCCGGGTGATCACCCGCACCGCCGCCCTGGCGGTGGCCGGCGTGGCCCTGCCTGCCGCCTGGCTGCTGCTCACGGGCTGGACGCCGCCCGGCCCGGGCTGGGTGGAGGCCCGCCAGGCCGTGCCCCTGGTGCTGCTGCTCCCGGCCATCGCCCTGGCGGCGGCCTCGGCCGTGCTGCGAGGCCAGTTCCTCGGCGACGGGCGCTCGGCCTGGATCGTCATCGCCCAGCTGGTGGAACAGGTGGTGCGGGTGGGCGCCCTGGCCCTGGCGGTCCATCCCGGCGTCCGGCTGCCCTGGCCGCCCCTGGTGTTCCTCACCGGCCTTCTGGTGGCGGGGGAGGCCGTGGGTTTCCTCTCCACCTGGCTCGCTTACCGGTCCGTCGCGCCGCCGGCGGGCAGCGGCTCGCCGCCCGGGCGGGGCACGGTGGGGCAGCCGCCGCCCCCTGCCGGCGGGCCCGGGCACGGGGCGGCGGCCATGCGGCCGGCGGGCCCGCCCGGGCAGGGCGGCGGTCCGGCTCCCAGCCTGGGGGAGGTGCTGGCGCTGGCGGGCCCGGCCACGGTGGAGCGAATCCTGCTGTCTGCGGCACGGCTGCTGGAGGCCACGTTGATTCCCACCCGCCTGGTTCAGACCGGCCTGACGGTCACCCAGGCCCTGGCCGTGTACGGCGAACTGGGCGGGCTGGCCGCGCCCCTGCTCCTGCTGCCCACGGTCTTCAGCGGCGCCCTGGCCGCGGCCATCGTCCCGGCAGTGGCCCAGGCGGAACACGATCCCCGCAGGCTGCGGGACCAGGTGCGACGCGTGGTGGCGGTGGCGCTGCACCTGGGTGTGCTGGCCGCCGTGCTGTTCGCCCGGGAGGGAACCGCCCTGGCCGCCCTGCTCTTCCCCGGCGCTGCCGGTGGCGACTACCCGGGAGCCGGTCGCCTGATCCACTGGATCGCTCCGGCGGCGCTGCTGCTGTACGCCGACCAGGTGGCGGCGGCGGTGATGCGGGGTCTGGGCCGCCCCCTGGAACCCATGGTGGTCGACCTGGCCTCGGCGGGAGTGCGCATCGCCGTCATCGCCTGGGGCATCCGCCCGGGGATGCCGCCCGACGCGGCGGTGCGCGTGGTTTGCCTTTCCCTGGTCGCCGACGTGGTGGTGGCCGGCGGTGGCAACCTGGCCTGCGCCCTCTGGCGGACCGGCACGGCCCCGGACCTGGTGGGCTGGGTCGTCCTGCCGGCCTGCGCCGGGCTGGCCGCCCTGGGGATCCTGGACGGCCTGGCCCCCCTGCTGGGTTCCGGGCTGGCAGGCCGGCTGCTCAGCTGGAGCGCTGCCGGCGCGGCCGTGGCCGCCATCGCCTGGGTCGCCGCCGCGCCGCCCCGGCCGCCGCGGACCGCCCTGCCGTCGTAGGCGCCCGCCGCCTCCCGCCTCGCAGGCGCTCGTGAAACGCGGCCTCCGGCGCCGGGCCGCCCGCCGGGCCGGCGTATGGCCGGACAAGACCGGCACCGCTGGCCGGACAAGACCGGCACCGCCGATCCGGAAGGATCGGCTGCCTGAAGCAGATGACGGTGTTTCAGGTAACGGCATAATGGCATCAGGGAGGCGGTTTGGCTTGAGGGTGGCGCTCATTGCCCACGACAAGAAGAAACCGGACCTGTTGCGGTTCGTCCAGCGATACCGCGAGGTGCTGGCCCGCCACCAGCTGGTGGCCACGGGCACGACGGGGCGGATGGTGGCCGAGGCCACGGGCCTGCCGGTGCACTGCTACCTTTCCGGGCCCCTGGGGGGCGACCAGCAGATCGGCAGCGAGATCGCCGCGGGCCGGATCGACGTGGTCTTCTTCCTGCGCGATCCGCTGACGGCCCATCCCCACGAGCCCGATGTCAGCGCCCTGCTGCGCCTGTGTGACGTCCACAACCTGCCCATCGCCACCAACCTGGGCACCGCCGAGGCCGTGATGGCCCACCTGGCGCGCCTGGACGCGGACGCGGCCGGAGCTTCCGGCGACGGGACGGGGGTGCCGCCCGTCCAGGGGTAGAACGGGCCGCAGCCCTGCGGGTCGGCTCCGACTCCTGGCACCGGCGATGGGGCGCGCGCCGTGGCCCTGGCGCAAGCCGCCATCTGCCGCGGGGGTTGCGCGGGGGGGGGGGGGTGGCCAGGGCTCCTGGGGGGCGAGGTGATCCCGGCGCGGGGGCCAGGTTCCGCCGCGACGCGGATCTTCCGGAACAGGGACGGATCCTTCGCAACAGGAAGGAGGCGGGGACCTGAGCCCCCGCCTCATCGGGGTGTCCTGGGGCCGAGCCGGGAGCCGGTTCTTCCCGCGGATGCGGGCCCGTCACCCGGCATGCTCATGCCCGCTTACCGGGTCTGCTGGCCGGGGATCTGCTGGCTCACCGGCGGCAGCGTGCCCTGCTGCGCCAGCTGCTGCTCCGCCAGCGCGATCATGCGCCGCACCATGTGACCGCCCACGGCACCGGTCAGGCGGGTGGGCATGTCACCCCAGTAACCGTCCTGCGGGACCTGGATCCCCAGCTCCTGCGCCACCTCATACTTGAAGCGGTCCAGCGCCTGCTCCGCACCGCGGAAGAGGGCGCGGTTCCGCTGCTGACCCTGGGCCATTGTCGCACCTCCTTTTACGGCTTCTTGAGGGCCGTCGTTGCCCGAGGCAGTCATAGCATGAGGACGGCCTTCCCCCTTCATGCTGCCAAGCTCAGGCTTCTTCACCGGCATCCGGTTCCGGCCGCCTCAAGAGCCGGCACGCGGCAAGGTGCGCGGGTGATCCGGCCCCCGGCACGCCACGCCGCCGGCGACGTTGTGGAATGGAATGGCAGACGTGCAGGAAACGTTGCGTCCCCCTGCAAAGTTGCATGGGCGGTTGCGGAGCGGTCGTAGTACAATGACGGTGCGGCAAAGAACGGATGGCGGCTTCCGCCGAATCCTTCTAAGGAGGCAGCGTCCGTGAGCAATGAGCTCACCTGGGTGGTAGGCGGCCAGCAGGGCGAGGGGATCGATACGACGGGTGAGATCCTGGCGTCGGCGCTGAACCGCCTTGGCTATTATATCTACGGTTATCGGACCTTCGGGTCCCGGATCAAAGGCGGGCATACGAACTACCGGATCCGTATCGCGCAGCGGCCGGTCTACGGCATTGCACCCCAGATCGACGTCCTCATCGCGTTCGATCAGGACAGCATCAACCGCCTCGCCGGCGAGATGGCCCCGGGAGGCGTCGTTGTTTTTAACGGCAAGGGCGGCCGGGGCAAGCTGCCACCCGGTGTGGAGGGCGTCCGGCTGATCGAGGTCCCCATGCTCGACCTGGCCCGCGAGCTGGGCAACCCGATCATGAAGAACATGGTCGGCGTCGGCGTCTCCGCCGCGCTGCTGGGGCTGGCCCCGGAAGACATCGAGCCCATCATCGACGAGCGCTTCGCCGGGAAGGGCGGCAAGCTGGTGGAGGCCAACAAGACCGCCCTGCGCCGGGGTTATGATGCGGCCCTGCAAGCCCTGGGCGAGGCGGACGGCCACCTGCACCTGGCCCCGGCCGACGGCCGGCGCCGCTACCTGATGACCGGCGACGAGGCGGCAGCCTTCGGCGCGCTGGTGGCGGGCTGCCGTCTGGTGGCGGCCTATCCCATCACCCCGGCCTCCGAGATCATGCACTGGCTGGTCAAGAAGCTGCCCCAGTACGGCGGCGTGGTGGTCCAGTCCGAGGACGAGATCGCCGCCATCAGCACCGTCATCGGCGCCGGTTACGCCGGCGTGCGCGCCCTGACGTCCACCTCGGGCCCGGGCTTCTCCCTGATGCAGGAAGCCCTGGGCTACGCGGGGATGATCGAGGCGCCTTGCGTCATCGTCAACGTGCAGCGCGCCGGTCCCAGCACGGGCATGCCCACCAAGCACGAGCAGTCCGACCTGTTCGAGATGGTGATGGGTTCCCACGGCGACCTGCCGCGCATCGTCCTGGCGCCGGTGACCATCGAAGACTGCTTCTACGGCGCCGTGGACGCCTTCAACCTGGCGGACCGCTACCAGACGCCGGTGATCCTGGCCCTGGACCTGGCCCTGGGCCTGGCGAAGCAGACGGTGGAAGGCATCGACTTCGAGAGGGTGCGCATCGACCGCGGCGCCGTGGCGCTGCCCGACGACCTGAACTGGGAAGGCGGCGACTTCAAGCGCTACCGGTTCACGGACACCGGGATCTCGCCCCGCTCCCTGCCGGGCATGCCGGGCGGCCTGCACCTGGCCACGGGCCTGGAGCACGACGAAACGGGTCACATCACCGAGGACCGCGGCAACCGCGTCCGCATGATGCAGAAGCGGCTGCGCAAGTTCACCCAGGTGGACGGGGTGGAGGCGGTGCGCTACGAGGGCCCCGAGCAGCCCGAGGTGCTGCTGGTCGGCTGGGGAGCCAGCTACGGCGCCCTGCGGGAAGCCCGGGAGATCCTGACGGAGCGCGGCGTCGCCACGGGCCACGCCCACATCCGGCTGCTGGCCCCCTTCCCCGTGGGGCCGGTGGCCGAACTGCTTGCCCGCGCCAGGCACGTGTTCGTGGCCGAGAACAACGCCCAGGGCCAGCTGGCGGCCCTGATGCGCCAGCACATTGACAGCGCCGACAAGGCGCGCCTGCGGACCGTGAACAAGTACGACGGGACCCTGTTCCTGCCGGCGGAGATCGTGGAGCCGGTGCTGGCCGCGGTGTCGCCCATGGCGGCGTCGGCCAAGGAGGTTGGATGAGGCATGGCGACGGTGATCCGCACGCCCAAGGACTACCGGACGAACGCGGCGCCCTGGTGGTGCCCCGGCTGCGGCGACTTCGGCGTGCTGCGCGCGCTGCAGGAGGCGGCCGCCAAGCTCAACCTGGCGCCGGAGAACGTGGTCCTGGTGGCCGGCATCGGCTGCTCGGGCAAGATCGGCGACTATTTCCGGTCGTACAGCGTGCACACCGTCCACGGCCGCACCATGCCCGTGGCGATGGGCATCAAGCTGGCCAACCGGGACCTCACGGTGATCGCCGCGGGCGGCGACGGCGACGGCTACGGCATCGGCCTGAACCACTTCATCCACGCGGTGCGCCGGAACATCGACATCACCTACATCGTGATGGACAACCACATCTACGGGCTGACCAAGGGCCAGTTCTCGCCCACCAGCGCCCAGGGCTTCAAGACCACCTCGTCGCCCGCGGGCACGGCGGACCGGCCCATCAAGCCCCTGCAGCTGGCCCTCTCGGCCGGGGTCACCTATCTGGCCCAGGCCTTCTCGTCCCATCCCGACCACATGGCCGAGATCATCGCCGAGGCCATCCAGCACAAGGGCTTCTCGCTGGTGAACTGCATCAGCCCGTGCGTGACCTACAACAAGGTCAACACCTACGACTTCTACAAGGAGAACCTGGTCAACCTGGACGAGGATCCGGACTACGACCCGCGCAACTACGACCTGGCCGTGGAGACGGTGCGCAAGTACGACGAGCTGGTCATCGGCCGGATCTACATCGACGACAGCCAGCCCTCGTACCAGGACCTTTTGCCGGGCTACGCGGAAGAGCCCCTGGTCAAGGCCCGGCTGGAATACGAGCCCGAGCACTGGCAGGCGATCCTCAAGGAGTTCGCCTGACCCGGGCACCCCGGGCCCCTGCCGCCGCGCTGACCGGCGGGCGGCAGCCGCCGGTCAGCGCGGCGGCAGCGACAGCGTGACGCTCCTGCACGCCCCCGGAAGCACCCGGCCGCGGCACGGCCGGGTGCTTCCGGGGGCGCGTTCTTGGCGGGGCCTCCTGGCTCCGCCAACCCCGGCCCGCCCGGGACCGGAGGGGTGCCGGCAAAGCCACGGGGCAGCCGTTCCCGGGAGCGCCGTGCAGCCGTGCAGCCGCCCTGCCCTGCTGACCCGCGGGCTCCGCCGCCAGGCGCCGCCTGGGCCGGCGCGCCGGATGCCGCCACCCGGCGGCCCGGCGCCACCGCTCACCGGCTGCCACCGGCCGCTGGCGGGCCGGGCCGCGCATGGACGCCGCCGCTTGGGTACAATACGAACAAACCTTACAAGGGACGGGCGCCGCGGAAGCCGTGACGCCCTGCCCTGGGGCTCCGGCCGCGGGCGGCGGCCGGCCCGGCGGCCAGTGGGAGGTGCCCGCCATGCCGGTGCACACCCTGGAGGATCTGCAAAGCTACCTGGACCAATCCCGGCGCAAGGTGCTGCGCCTGGCCGTGCAGGTGCCGCGACCCCTGTGGCACCAGCGCCCGGCCCCCGATCGCTGGTCGGTGCTGGACAACCTGGAACACCTGGTGTTGACCGAGCGGTTTTGCGGGGATCTTCTGGAGCGCATGCTGGAGAGGGCCCGGCGCGAGGGCCGGATGAGCCGCGGCCTGCCCGTCCAGTGGGTCGATGCCCGCCCCGTCATGCTGGACGCCGAGGGCAAGACCTACAGCGCGCCCGTGTGGGCAGAACCCCGGGGCCGCTGGCACGACGAGGAGGTGGCGGAGGAGCTGGCGGCCAGCCGCCGGCGCCTCGAAGCCATTCTCCCTGACCTGCCGCGGTACGACGTGGAGCGGGTGATCGAGCCGCACCCTCTCTACGGCTGGCCCTTCAACGCCGCCCAGTGGATCCACTTCGTGGGCTTGCACGAGAACGTCCACGCCCGCCAGCTGGAACGCATCGCCCGCCACTGGGTCCAGCAGGGTGCCATGGAACCCTTGCCGCAGGACCCCCGCTGAGCCCCGCCGCCCTCCACCGCCGTCCGGACTCCCGGCGCCGGACCTCGGCGAAGCCGCTGATGACATCCCAGCAGGGCGGCCCGCCCGGGCGCTGGCCCCGGCGGCACCTGGCACGCTGGCGAAGAGGCGCCGGCCGTGGCGGGCGCTCACGGCGCCGGCATCATCCGGCCGGGGACGAGAACCAGTCCCACTGGGGCGTGAGCCAGGGCGCCAGAGCGCCGGCCACGGCCATTTGCCAGAGCTGGGTGCGGTCGACCAGCCCCCGGGTGAACAGGCCCACGGCTCCGGGGCCACGCCCGATGCCGGCCACGCCGCCCAGGCGCTCCAGCAACGGGCCCAGTTCCTCCCCGTGGAGGACGGCCCGCACCACCACCGGCGGCAGGGGCATCCGCAGGCTCCAGGCCACGCTTTCCCGGCCCTTCCGGTCGCGGGCGCAGCAGGCGCTGAGGAGGAACCCGGCAGGATCAACCCCACCCTCCAAGCCGATCCCCAGATCCGCCACCCCGCCCGCCCACTCCAGGGCCAGGCGGGCCCGCTGCCGCGCTCCCGCCTCCGTCTGGGCGGCTCCCAGCGGCTGGTCCGGCACCCCGCTGGGCACCTGGTGGCCCGTCACCTCCGCGCCCGGCCAGGCGGCGGTGATCACCCGGCGCACGGCCTCCACCTTGGTGGGGTTGGTCGAACCCACGGCCACCCGGCGTGGCACCAGCGCCTCCTCCACCTCCAGCCCCCCGTCCCCGGAGCCTCCGCCCTCCGCCGCCTCCGGCCCGCCGCCCCGGTCCCGTCAGTCGTCCAGGGAGATCAGGCCGTGGCGGATGGCGTACTTGGTGAGTTCCACGGCGTCATGCAGGTCCAGCTTCTCCATGATGTTGGAGCGGTGCGCCTGGACCGTCTTGATGCTGATGAACAGGCGGTCGGCGATCTCCTGGTTGGTCAGCCCCTGGGCGATCAGGGTCAGCACCTCGGTCTCCCGCTCCGTGAGGCCGTCCACCCGGCGGGGCGCCCCCTCGCCGGCCCCCTCCCCCTTCTGGCGCCGGGCGGCGCCGCTCACCACCTTGGCCGCCACATCGGGATGCAGGATGGTGTGCCCCTGCACCACCGCCCGCAGGGCCGACACCAGTTCCGTGGCCGCGGAGCGCTTCAGCACGTAGCCCGCCGCCCCCGCTTCCAGGATGGGGAAGATGTACTCCTCGTTGTCGTGCATGGAGAGGATCAGCACGCGGGTTTCGGGGCGCTGCTTGAGGATCGCCCGGGTCGCCTCGATGCCGTTCATCCCCGGCATCCCGATGTCCAGCAGCACCACGTCAGGCTGCAGCCGCCGCGCCAGTTCCACCGCCTCGCGGCCGTCGGCCGCCTCCCCCACCACGGCGATGTCGGGGTGGGCTTCCAGCAGGGTCCGAATGCCGTCCCGCAGGATGGCGTGGTCGTCGCAGACCAGCACCCGGATGGGCCGCTGGACCTCGCGGCCCGCGCCAGCTTCCGGCCCCCCCGGCTCCCGGCCGCCTGCCCCGCTCGCCGCGCCCGCCCCCCCTGCCGGGTCCGCCCGGCGGCCGGCGGCGTCGCCCGCGCCGCCGGGGCCGGTCCGTCCTGCGAACTCAGACATGGTCCATGGCCGCCTCCTCCCGGGCATCTTCCCCGCCGCCACTGCCGGCGACGGTCACGGGTGCCGCCGGCCCCGCGAGGGAACCCGGCGCCCCGGGTGCATCCGGCGCTCCGACGGGGCGCGTCCCGGCCCCCTCCCCCGGGGCCGCGGCCTCCCCGCCCGGGTGGCCCGGCGGGCCTTCCAGGGGTATCCAGACCCGCAGCCAGGTGCCCTGTCCCGGCCGGGAATGCAGTTCGATCCGGCCGCCCACCAGGGCGGCCCGCTCCCGCATACCGAAGAGCCCCAGGCCACGTCCCGGATCGGGACCCGCGCCGGGAATCATCTGGCGGGGATTGAACCCGACCCCGTTGTCCCGGATCTCCGCCGACACGCCACCGGGTTCCCGCCGCAGCATGACCTGGGCCCGGGTCGCGCGGGAATGCTTGAGGATGTTGGTCAGGGCTTCCTGGACGATGCGGAAGAGGGCCGTCTCGATCTCGTCCCGCAACCGGCCGTTGAAACCGCTGGCGCTGAGTTCGACCTCGATGCCGGCCGGCTCCAGCACGTTCTGGACGTACCATCGCACCGCGGGGACCAACCCCAGGTCGTCCAGGATGGTCGGGCGCAGATCAAAGGTGAGGCGGCGGATCTCCTCCAGCGTGTCGCTGGTCAGCTGGCGGATGAAGGCCAGCTTGCGCTGGACGTCCTCGGGGGCGTCGCCGCCCAGCCGCTCCTTCAAGAGGTCCAGGTGGATGAGCAGGGAGGTCAGCACCTGGCTGGTCTGGTCATGCAGCTCGCGGGCGATGCGCTTGCGCTCCTCTTCAAGGGCCCGCAGCACCTGGGAGGCCGTGGCCCGGCGGTATTCGTCCAGCCGGTCCAGCATCTCGTTGAAGATGGCGCCCATGGCCGCCACGTCCGGGTCCCCCACGATGGCCGGCGCCCGGGCGTGGAACTGGCCGGCCCGCACGTCGTCCATGATCTCCCGCAGCCGGAACAGGGGCAGGAAGGCCACCCGCAGGATGACCCAGTTGATCCCCAGGCTCACCACCAGCCCGGCGGTGAGGAAAGCCAGGATCACCACGGTCAGCGCCTGGTCCTGCAGCCACCGCTGGACCAGCGGCAGCTGCCGCACATGGGCCGCCAGCGCCGCCGCCCCGATCCCCGTGGCCACCAGCAGGACCGCGTTGGCGATCAGGACCTTCTGGAAAATGTTCAAGCGATTGTGGATGGCGTAAATCCAGCGCATCCGCGGAGCCTCGCCCATGGCGGGGGTATGATACGCCCGCGCCGGCTGCCCGTCCATCGGACGGCAGCCGGAAGGCGGCGCCGACTCCACCGGGCAGAGAGCCGATGGTGCGTCGCAACGGCCCTTAAACGACCCGGTGAAGACCCGGCTCCACCCGGTTGGGCACCCGATCCCGCCATCGCCAGCATACGGCGCGGGGGGCGAGGGCGCAAGGCGCAAGGAACCAGGACCCCCGGCCCGGGGCACGGCGCCGCCGCCGGGAAGAGCACCACACCGGGGGACAAGGCCCGCCGCGCCGCGCCCTGGGGTACCCCCGCGGAGGGCGGGGACACTCCGGCCCCGGGCGCTCCCCTAGCCGGCGGGCACGCCCCGCGACAACAGCGCGTAGGCCGCAACCCCCACCACCACCGTCCAGGCCATGTTGCGGGTCCACAGGGCGACGACGGCCGCCGGCACCGCCGCGGCCAGCCGGGGCCCCAGTCCCCAGGGCGGCTGTCCCCAGGTGGCCGCCAGGTCCGGCGCCACCAGGGCAGCCATGACGGCAATGCCGACGTACCGCAGGGCATCTTCCACCAGCCGGGGCAGGCGCACCCGGCTGAGGCCCACCAGCGGCAGGCAACGGGGCAGGTAGGTGACGATGCCCATCAGGAGGAAGGCCGCCACCACCGACGGGCGCACCGGTCCATCACCACCCCCACGGCGCTGCCTGCCACGGCGGCACCCAGGACGCGCCAGTGGGGCCAGCCGGCAGCGCCCAGAGCCAGGGACACGCCGGCCGCCACCAGGGCGACCACCAGGCCCCGGCCCACCCGCCCGCCCAGCTGGAGGGCGATCAGGGCCAGAAACATGGCCGGCAGCGCGTAATCCAGTCCCCAGTCCCCCAGACCGGTCAGGGCGTCGCCGATCCAGGCTCCCAGCCAGGAGGCACCGCACCAGGAGGCATAGGCGGCCACCTCCAGACCCAGCAGGTACGGCCAGGGCCGGGCAACGCCTTCCAGCGTGGCCTGGGCCACGGCGAACACCTCGTCGGTCAAGCCGAAGGCCGCCAACGCTAGGCGGCCCCAGCGCCTTTCCGCCAGGCGCGGGGCCAGGGCGGCGCCGAAGAGGACGTGGCGCAGGTTGATGAGGAAGGTGGTGGCCACCAGGGTGGCCGTGGCCGCGCCCGCTGCCATCATCCCCGCGGCGGCGAACTGGGCCGAACCCGCAAAGACCAGCACGGACATGGCCAGCGCCTCGAGGGGCGTCAGGCCCGCCTGGACGGCGACCACCCCGTAGGCCAGCCCAATGGGAAGGTAGCCGGCGACGATGGGCATACCCGCCACCAGCCCGCGGGCGAAGGCCCCCCGCTCGCCGGAACCAGCCCACGCCGGGGCAGGAAGAATCCCGCTCATATTCTTAAGGGGTTACCACGTGCCCGGCCGGGCTCCTGCCGGCAGCGGCGGGCGCCGGGGCAGGCGGGCACGAGGTCGGAACGCCGGCGGGAAGAGGCGCGGTTGCGGCGGTTACGGCCCTGGCGCCCGCTGACGCTGCCGCGGTGGGCACGGTGGTCCCAGGGCGGGCCCGCCCGGCACGGCGCTGCGGAGGCCGGGCCCGGCAGCGGCCATGGCGGCGGCCACCGGGAGGATCCGCCGGGGCTCGGGCGGCCCCGGGGGAGGGCCGGTTCGCCGGGGACGGGTGCTATACTGGGGATAGCGGATCGGGCTGGCAGCCCCGCCGGAGCCGGCCAGAACCCCATGGGAGACCGCCGGAGAGGAGTCCCGGGCCTTGTTCGACCCCGATTTCCCCGCAGAGGAGCTGGCTGCCGTGGAGGCCCGCCTGGGCCGGCCCCAGTGCCTGCAGTGGACCGGCGAGGTGGGTCCCGAGGAGCTGGAACTGGTCCGGGCCAGCACCCGGCGCGGGCGTCACCATGATCTGACCTTCTTCGTCTTCGACCCCGCGGGACGGGTCGCCGCCATCCGCAAGCCCTCTTTCCCCCCCGGCATCTACCGGGCACCCAGCGGCGGTGCGCGGCCCGGCGAGCCGCTGCTGGAAGGCCTGCGGCGGGAGGCGTGGGAGGAAACGGGGCTTGACATCGAACCCACGCGCTACCTGTTGCGCATCCATGCCCGGTTCACCTGCGGGGACCAGTGGGAGGACTGGGTAAGCCACGTCTTCGCGGCCCGCACCGCGTCGTCCCGGCTGGACCCCCACGACCCCGGGGAGATCGCCGAGGCGCGCTTCGTCACCCTGGAGGAACTGGCCGGGCCCATCCGCCAGCGGATGCTGGCCACCGGGCGCGGTCTCTTCCGCTATCGCGTGGCCCTGACCGATGCCGCCCTGGCCGCCCTGGCCGGAGAGCCCACACCGTGGGGAGCCGGTTCGTCCCGTACCGCCCCGCCGGTTCCTTCCCCCTGGGGCGCTGCCTCCCGGGGCGGCATGGCCCCCTGCAATCCGGACGGCGCGTCGGGCGAGCCCGGCGTCCGGGCGAATCTCCCTTCCGGGACCCGCGGCGCGCCGCGCACCCGTCCGGAGGCTGCAGGGCCGGAAGGGCGGGGGGAGCGTGACGGGCACCCGTGAGCATGCCGCCGCCGACTCCCGCCCGCTCCGCCGGGGAAGCCGCCGCGGCCGCGGCGGCCGGCCCGCTGGTCCGGCAGGTCCTGCAGGACCCCACCTGGCGCCACGCCTGGTCCTATCTCAGGCGCCAGCTGGACCGCTACGTGGAAGAGATCGTCCGGATCACCCAGATCCCCGCTCCCACCTTTGCGGAAGAACCCCGCGCCCGCTATGTGGCGGCCCGCCTGGAAGAGCTGGGGCTGGCGGTCCGGCGGGACGAGGCGGGCAACGTGTGGGCGCCCTGGCCCGCACTCAAGCCGGCCCCGGCCCCGCGGGACCTCGCGGGGCGCGGCCGCCCAACCGGCCATGGCACTGGGGACGGTGCCGGATCCCCGGCCCCGGTGGTGATCTCGGCCCACCTGGACACCGTGTTCCCGCCGGAGACCCCCCTGACCGTGCGCCGCCAGGGCCGGCGGCTGTACGGGCCGGGAATCGGCGACAACTCGGCTTCGGTGGCGTGCCTGCTGCTGCTGGCCGAGGCCCTGTCCCACGCCGGCTTCGCGCCGCCCGTGCCGGTGATCTGGCTGTTCAATACCGGGGAAGAGGGCCTGGGCAACCTGCGGGGGATGCGCGCCTTCCTGGACGCCTGCCCCGTCCCCCCGGCGGCCATGCTGGTGCTGGACGGTGGCCTGGGCATGCTGTGCTACCGGGGCATCGGCAGCCGGCGGCTGCGGGTTACCTTCACCGGCCCCGGCGGGCACAGCTGGAAGGACTTCGGCCAGCCCAGCGCCATCGTCGCCGCGGGCCGCGCCCTGGCCCGGCTGGCAAGCCTGCCGATGCCCTCCGAGCCCCGCACCACCTGGAACGCCGGCCGCATCAGCGGCGGCACGTCGGTCAACACCATCGCCTCCACCTGCCAGCTGGAGCTGGACCTGCGGTCGGAAGACGCCACCGCCCTGGCGAGCCTGGAACAGGCCGTGCGCCAGGTGCTGGCAGAGGCCGCCGGGGAAGAAGGAGTGGATGTGGACGTGGCGGTGGTCGGTGACCGGCCCCAGGGCGCCCTGGCGCCGGACCACCCCCTGGTGGCCCTGGTGCGGGAAGCCATGCGCACGTGCGGTATCCCCGCCCACGACCTGCCGGCCAGCACCGACGCCAACCTGCCCCTGAGCCGCGGCATCCCTGCCGTGACCTTCGGCATCCGCCACGGCGACGGCGCCCACACCCTGGACGAGTACATCGATCGGTCCGGCCTGGACCGGGGCCTCCGGCTGGCGCTCCTGGCCCTGCTGGCGACGGTAGGCTGGGCGGCGGCCGGCGGCGGGAGGGCAGCGGGGGAAGCGGCGGGACCTTCCAGCGCGGCCTCTCCGGGAGCCGCGGCATCGCAATCCTCCGGTCGGGAACAATAGGGCCGGACAAGGCGGCGGGCGGCCCGGTGCGCCAGGCGCCGGCAGCCCGCCCCGGCGGTGCACCGCCCTCTAAGGCGGTCCGCCGCCCGGAGGAGGCCCCCACGGTGACACGGTTTCTGCTCCAACCGGTGCCCTATGTCGTGCTCGGCATTCTGGGACTGGTCGCCCTGGCCGGCATGGTGGCGGGGGTCACCGCCATCGTCACCGGCCGCAGCAGCCTGTTCCGCCTGCGCAGCCATGCGGCGGGCTGGTTGACGGCGGCCGTCTCCCTGGCCGTGCTCTCCCTGGCGGTGTGGGTGGGCTGGGAGCCTCACAGCGCCGGCAGGGCGGCGGTGTTCACCAAGCCGCGGTGGAACGAGGGCCCCCTGCTGAGCGCCGACCTCCAGGCAGCGGTGACCCCGTCCAACCGGGGCGAAAACCGCAAGGTCTTCGTCCAGCAAGGGCCCGAGGATCACCGCCGATCCCAGGCGGCCAGCACCACGCTGCTGGTCACCCTGCGGGCCGACCGGGCGGCCTCCCGCGAGGCGCTGAAGGCCGCCATCCTTGAGGATTGCCGCCGGATCATGGACGTGGTCTTCGGCCGGCCGGAGTACGAGAAGTGGCAGGCCGTGTCGGTGGGAGCCACGTACCCCACCACCCGCGCCGGGGAGCAGATGGTGGCGGCGGTGACCCTGACCCGGGAGGAGTACCGGCAGGCCACCCGCGACGGCCGCCTGGACCCCCAGGAACTGGCCGAGGCCGGTACGGTCACGTGGCTCCCGCCCCTGGCGCCGGGCGACACCCGGGGGGTCGGCGAGTTGCGTCTGGGCCGTTAGACGCCCGGCCCCCGGCTGAGATAGCGGGCGATGAGCTCCTCGAACTGCCGCTGGGTCTCCTCGATCACCTCCAGGCGGCGACCCGCGTAGTGGGGGCCTTCCATGGCTTTCACCTCGATGTTGCTCAGGATCACCGCCTCCAGGTCCCGCAGGAAGTCCGCCACCACCTCCGGCTCCACGGGTCCCCACTCGCCGGCGTCCAGTCGCTGCAGGAACTGCTCAAGATCGACGCCCTCCATGGACACCTCGTAATAAAGGTCCATCAGGGCCTCCGGGTCGCTGGGGCCTGCGGCCGGCCCCGTGGCGCCTGGACCGGCCGGCGGCGTCGCGCCTGCGTCCGCGCCCTGTCCCGCATGGCCCCTGCCGGACGAACCGGCCCGCCCCGCCTCGCTCCCGGCGGGCCCGGCCGCACCCGGGTCCCCGGCCTGCGGGCGCCCTTCGCCCCGAGGCGCCGCCCCTGCGGATTTGGCCTGCCCCGGGCCGCCTGCGGCGTCGCTTCCCCCTACCCGCTCCGGCTCCGGCCGGTTCCGCTCCCGATCGTCCACGGTATCGCCTCCTTGCTGGGATCGCGACCGCACCGCCCGCCTGACCGGCCCCACCCGCTAGCCGGCGGCCGCAGGGAAGAGGCCCCACTCCACCGCCCCGGCAACGGCCGGGCGCACCGCCTCGGGAGCCGCCGCGGCCGCGGCCACCGCCTCCGGATGGGGCGGCAGTCCTGCCGGGAAGGGCGGCCACGCCCTGTAAAAGAATTCCCATCCCAGCCGCGGTGACGGTGGCGGCGGGAAGCCGCCGAAGGCCCGTTCCACCGACCGGTGCTGGGTGCGGTGACAGGCCAGGGCGGCCCGCTTGCGCTCCGCCCAGGCGCGGGCATCGACCACGGTGGTGACGGTGGCGTCCAGGGGATGGGGCGGGCGACCCAGCCCGTTGAGCCGGTAGACGGCGGCAGGCAGGGTGAAGTAGTAGAGCCGCGACCGGTCCCCTGGTGCCAGCACCTGGCGGAAGGCCTGTTCCACCGCCCGGGACAGCACCCGGTGGTCGGTATGGCCGGAGATACCCCCCGGCGGAAAGGTCAGCACCACGTCGGGTTCGAGTCGCTCCATCCAGCCGGCCAGGACCGCGACCAGCTCCGCCGGGGCCACCCGGGCCAGTCGCCCGTCCTCGTAGTCCAGCACATGCACCCGGGCGACCCCCAGCGCCCGGCAGGCGGCCCGCAGCTCCTGCTCCCGCACGCGGGGCAGCTCGGCCCGGCTGCAGAGGGGCGGGTCACCCGCCTTGCCGGCCTGGCCGCGGGTGGCGCACACCACCGTCACCTCCACCCCTTCGGCGGCGTACCGGGCCAAAGAGGCGCCGGGACTGAAGGACTCGTCATCCGGGTGGGCCGTCAGGCAGAGCAAGCGGCGCCCGCCTCCCTGCAAGCGGTGGCCGCCTCCCTCCGGCTCAGGCATCGGCCACTCCTCCCCCCTGCGGCCCGCCTCCCTGGCGCGCGGGCCGCCCCTGCGACGACCGCCGCCGGTGGATGAGCCAGCACAGGCCGTAACCGGCCTCGTACAGCACGGCCAGGGGCACGGTGAAGACCAGCTGGGTGATGATGTCGGTGGTCGGCGTGAGGAAGGCCGCCACCACCAGGGAGGCCAGCAGGGCGTACTTGCGCAGGTGCGCCATGAACGGCGGGGTGAGGAGCCCGATCTCCGTCAAGATCCCCACCACCACCGGCAACTCGAAGATGAAGCCGAAGGGCCAGACCAGGCCGGTGACGAAGTCGACGTAGGCCTGCACCGAGAGGGTACGCTCGATGGGGCCGGCATTGAACCCCAGGAGAAAGTTCAGCGCCATGGGCGCCGCGACCAGGAGGCCGAAGGCCAGCCCCGCGGCGAAAAGGACCAGGGCCGGGAACGCATACCAGCGCACGTACCGGCGCTCCGCCTCGGTGAGCCCCGGCCAGATGAAGCGCAGGGCCTGGTAGACCATCACGGGCGACGCCAGGCCGAGGCCCAGCAGCACGGCGATGCGCAGGGTGACCAGGAAGGCCTCCGCGGGAGCCAGGGCCACCAGCTTGACCTCGGGGCCCCTCTCGATCAGCCATTCCAAAACCGGCCGGGCGTAGAAGAACCCCACCGCCACGCCGGCCACCAGAGCCAGCCCGCAGTAGATCAGGCGCAGCCGCAGCTCGCTGAGGTGCTCGGCCAGGGAGGGCCAGAAGCCGCTCCCTCCGGTCTCCTCCACCCCTGGGACCATCCTTCACCCGGCAGGTTCCTGGCGGCTCAGCTCGCCGTCCGGAGCCCCTGCCGGCGGTGCGGTCCCGCCCGCTCCGGCCGCCCCTGCAGCGCCGCCCCCCGAGCTCCCCGCCGCGGGGGCAGCCGGGGGCACGGCCTGGAGCGCCGGCTCCTGTTGCGCACCCGAAGCGTTCGGCGGCTGCTGCGCGCCCGCCGCTCCCGCCTGCGCACCGGCCGCTGGCCCGGGCTGCCCGGCGGTCGCCGCGCCGGCCGCCGGCATTCCGGCCGCGGCCGTACCGCCCGTTCCGGCCGCCGCCGCGCCAGCCCTCCCGCGGGCATGAGGGGCATCCTCGTCACCGTCGTCCAGGGACCGGACCGCCGAGCGGAACTCGCGCATCGCCCGGCCCAGGGAGCGGCCCAGCTCGGGCAGTCGCGCCGGGCCGAAGATGATCAAGGCGACCGCACCGATCAGCAAGAGCTCAGGCAAGCCAATCTGTCCCACGGCTGGCACCTCCTTGGGCGGCCCCGTCCCCGGAGCCGCCCCGCGGGCCGGCGGCGGCCGGCCTCGTCCCTCAGGGCGTCGCCGCTATTGTAGCGCACCGCTCCCCAGGGCGGGCACCCGGTTCGTCCCCCCAGTCCCGCAGGCATCACCCCCCGAGCCCTGTAGGTCCCCGCCCCGTCCCCGGGCCGCCGGCCGCCGGCCGGACCTGCGGCCGCCTGCCCACCGCCCACCGGCCTCCCTCAGCCCGCAGCCAGCAGCCACAAGAGGAACAGCACCGCCCCCGCCAGCGCCAGCTGGACGAACAGCTCGTCCCGCCGGGCCAGTTCTTCGGGCGGGGGGTGGGGCTGGGCCGTGACCAGCTCGAGAAAGGTCCGCCGGCCCCACAAGAACCCGGAGTAGTTCAGGGCCGACAGGAGGACCAGGGCCACCTCGACGGCCAGGGCCCGGCCCAGGACCTCCCGCCGGAAGGGCCCCGGCCAGAGGAACACGGCCAGGGCCGTCAACGCGCCCAGGGCCAGCGCCGCGGCCACGGGCACCAGCCACCGGGCGGGACCCGCCCCCCGGCCCGGGGCTTCGGGTTCCAGGGAACGGGGTTTTTCAGGCCGTGCCATGGCCACCTTCCCTGCCCTGGGTTCCGGAGCCGCCGTGCAGGAAATAGACGGTATCCAGCCCCACCTGCCGGGCCACCGCCTGGATGTCCGCCCGGCCCATGCCCTGCCAGGCGCGGATCAGCTCTTCCGGGTCGTCCCGGTGACCGTGGACCTCCGCTTCCAGGGCGGCGCGGATCAGGGCACCCGGCTGGTCCAGCTCCGCCCGCAGGCGTTCCACCAGCGAGCGGCGGGTGGCCTCCAGTTCCTCGTCACTGATGCGGCCGGCCGCCATGTCTTCCACCTGGCGCAGCATGATGGCTTCGGCGTCCTGGCGGCGGCGGGGGTCGATGCCCGCCATGGCCAGGATCAGCCCCTTGCCGCGGACCAGGCGGGACCAGGCGGAGTAAGCCAGGCTGGCCCGCTCCCGCACGTTGAGGAAGAGCTTGGAGTGGACGAACCCGCCCAGGATGCCGTTGTACATCTCCAGGGCCGGCCGCAGCGGGTGGTCGAAACCGATGGGGGCCCGCAGCCCCAGGACCAGCCATCCCTGTTCCATGGGCAAGGTCTCCTCCACCCGCCGGGGTTCGGGGCGGGGGCCCCGGATCACCGCCGGAGGCAGGGACAGGACCTCCCTGGGCCCGCCGCCCGCCCGCTCCCAGGCGGCGGCCACCGCCTCCACCAGGGAGCCGGGCTCGACCGGCCCGGCGACGAACAGGTCCAGGGGAGCCACGGCCCGCACCCGCCGGTGCATGCGGAGCAGGTCCTCGCCGTCCAGCATGGCCAGGCGCTCGCGATCCCCCAGCTCGCTGAGGCCGTAAGGCTCGCCGGCGCAAAGGTGCTCCAGGCAGTGACGCAAGGCATAGGTCGCCTTGTCGTTGACCAGGGCCCGGATGCGCTGGATCTGCGCCTCCTTCTCCTCCGCGACCCGGTCCGCCGGAAACCCCGTGCCGTCCAGGTAGGGGTCGGTGAACACCTCCATCAACAGCCCTGCGGCGCGCGCCACCAGGCCGCCGGCGCCCTCCTCCCGGGCCCCCGGGACGAAGCGGCCCGCGGGCCACGTCAACGTCAAGGTGGCCACGTGCCGGTCGCCCATCTTTTCCACGCCCGCGCCCAGGTTGGCCCCGTAGAGCTCCGCCAGCGCCCGCTCCAGGGCGGGCAGGTCGGGATGGTGCCGGGTCCCGCGGCGCAGCAACCGGGGAAGCAGGGCGAAGGGGCTGGCGGTGTCCGTCGCCAGGGGCATCTGCCAGGCCAGGACGGCCGCCACCCGCTTGAACCGGGGATCGGGCCGCACGTGCACGCGCAGGCCGGGCAGGTCATGCCGGATGAAGCCCGCCGCCCGCCCTAGATCCAGGCCACCGCTCATGATGCCGCCTCCTTCCCCGGCAGCACCGCGGCCCGCACCGTGCGCCGCGGGTCGGCGTGCTCCCGCAGCCAGCGGTCGGCCGCTTCCACATCGACCCGTTCCAGGATCTCCAGCCGCCGGTAGAAGTCCCACCCCAGGAAGCGGTCCGTGAGGAAGGCGTGGGCCAGGTCTTCCGGCGAGTCCAGCACCGACAGGAACTCGCCCAGGGCCTTTCGCCGCACCGCTTCGAAAAGGCCAGGGTCGAGCCCTCCGCTGAGAGCCTCCCCCAGGCGCTGGCTGCAGGCCGCGGCGAAGGCGTCGGGGTCGCCGGTCTCGCCGCCCACCTCCCAGTGGGCCGCGCCGGGCACCACCGACAGGCCGAACCAGTAGCGGTCGGTGATCACGTGACGGCGGTACTGCTGTTCATACCACGGGCTCAGGCGGCCGAACAGCGCCTCCGCCACCAGATCCCCCAGGACGGCATCGCGCAAGCCCTCTTCCGCGGCCGGGAAGGGACCGACCTTGATGCCCCACTGCACGTAGGGGCGGGAAACGGCCATCTGCCGCTCCACCGCGGGACGCGCCAGGTCGGGACCCTCCTCGGGCACTTCCCGGCGCGGCCGGGGCCGCGCCGGGAAGCGGCGCCGGGCCAGGTCGGCGGCCACCATGTCCACCACCCGCCGGGGATCCACGTCCCCCACCACGCAGACGGTCATGTTGGCCGGGTGGTAGTAGGTGCGGTGAATGGCCTCCAGCAACTCCGGCGTCAGGGTGGCGATGGATTCGGGCGATCCCAGGATCCAGTCGCGCACGGGGTGCTCGCGGTACATGGCCTCGAGGAAGTCGTAGTAGAGCCGGTGCACCGGGTGGTCGTAGGCCGTGGCGATCTCCTGGCCGATGATCCCCTGCTCCTTCGCCACGCTTTCCGGGGTGAAGCGCGGGTCCTGCACGTAGTCCAGCAGCAGCTCAAAGCAGGGCTCGAAGGCTTCCACCACCGAGAAGAGGTAGACGGTGTAGAAGTGGCCCGTGTAGGCATTCATGCTGGCGCCCAGCCGGGCAAAGCGCTCGAGGATGCTGCCCTCGGGCTTGTCGAACATCTTGTGCTCAAGGAAATGGGCCGCCCCGGGCGGGATCTCCATCCGGCGCCCCGTCTCCGGGTCCTGCAGCACCCGGTCGATGCTGCCGTACCGGGTGGCATAGGTCGCGTATTTCTTCCCGAATCCCGGCTTGCGGATCACCACCACCTCGGCGCCCGGTTCCACCCGCGCTTCATAGACCCGCTCGTCCAGGGCCGGCAGCACCCGCTCCTCGAGCTGCACGCCCTCACACCTCCTCCATCCGCCTGCGGCACCCCGCCCTCCGCCCCCCTCCACGCCCTCCAGGTCCGCCACCTCGGGCCGCCGGGCCGGGCTCGCGCGGCCAGAGCTCGGCCGGAGCGCGGCCGGCTCCTGCCCCGCGGTGGCCCCACGCTCCGGCCCGGTTCTTCCTTAGGAATACCGCCGCGGGGGTACGCGGATACTACGCCCGACCCAACGGGAAGGAGGCGGTTTCCCATGCCCGTGACCGACCAGTTCCAGCAGTTCACCAGGGAACTCTCCCAGCGCATCCAGGCCGCCCGGCAGGCCGGGATGTCCCAGCAGGACATCAAGGCGCGCGCCCAGCAGATCGGTGACTGGCTGGCGCAGGAGGTCGAACCCCGCACGCCCGAACAGCGGCTGCTCAAGGAGATGTGGCAGGTGGCCAACCAGCAGGAACAGGAGGCCATCGCCAGCTCCCTGGTGAAGGTCATCCAGCGCCAGCCGGGCATCAGCGGCTGAGCGCCCGGGCCGAGCTTCCATCCGGTGGCCCGCTGGCCCGCAATGCCCGGCACCCAGGACAGGGCGGGGGCCAGGGGGCGCTACCGGCCACCAGGACAGAACCCCGCCGGGGACCGGCACTGCCGGTCCGGCCCGAGGCCGGCGGGGTTTGCGTTGCCAGGGGCCCGGTTCCGTCCTCCCGCCGTTCCGGTGCCGCCGGTTGCGACGGCCGGTTGCTACGGGTAGGGGGAAGAGGACCCGGCGGGGCCTCCGGCCTGGGGCATTCACGCACCCGCCGCCCGCAGGCCGCAGGACTGGCGAATGATCAGGCGGGGGGCCAGGCGTTCGGGCTCCGCCCGGACGTCCCCTGCCTGCCGGCCGGCAGCGGCCCGTTGGGCCAGCGCCGCGGCCGCCTGCCGGGCCAGCTCCTCGAGGGGCGGCACGACGGCCGTGAGCCGGGGCCGCACCGCCCGGGCCAGCATCCCGCCGCCGTAGGCCACCAGGGCCACATCCCCCGGAACCGTCTTGCCCAGCTCCTCCAGGGCCTCGACCGCCCAGGCCGCCAGCTGGGCCGAGGCCGCGAAGAGGGCCGTGGGGCCGGGTTCCTCGGACCACCAGCGGCGGCAGGCCTCCGCCACGGCGACGGGATCGGGCGCCACCTGGGCGACCCGCTTCGGCGGCAGCTGGCGGCCGTTATGGGCCAGGGCCTGGCGAAAACCCCGCAGCCGCTCGCCCGCCGCCGGCGACTCGCCTGCCGGGCCCAGGAACGCCACCTCCTGGTGCTTGAGGTTCACCAGGTGCTTGCCGGCCAGGTATCCGGCCCGGTAGTTTTCCACCACCCACGTATCCAGCCGGCTGCCGGGAAGAACCCGGCCCGCGGCCACCGCCACCCGGCCTGCCACCAGCTTCCCCAGCTCCGGACCCGCGTCCCGGGCGGGCACCAGCAGCACAGGCTCGCCCGGGGGCAGGGCGGCCAGGCAGCGGATCTGCTCCGCCTCCCCGTCGGCCACGGGCCAGACGGCGACCCGCGGCCAGTGACGGCGCAGGGCGGCCACCAGGGCAGGCGGCAGGTCTTCCTCCTCGCCCTCCAGGCCAGGGGTCACCAGATGGACCACCGCGGCCTGGGAATCAGTTGCCGAGACCGTCAAGGCTCCCTTCCTCCAGCCCGGTCTTGAATCCCCATCGCTCCCAGGTTAGCCCACCCCGCCCCGGTGGACAACGGGCCGTCGCCGGGGCTGGACGGGCGGAATAATCGCTGACAGCCCCCCATATTCCTGTACCACGAGAGGAGGGTGCGGGTATGGAGCGACTCAATCGCCTCTGGGTCGTGGTCGCCGTCCTGGTGGTGGCCTTCATGGCCTACAGCGTCGGGGGCTGGCTCAACAACGTCCAGCAGACGATGACCACCGTCGACGACCTGATGGTGCGCATGACCCAGCTCGAAGCCCAGCAGGCCGAGATCTCCGCGGCCCTGGCGGGCGGTGGCGACCTGGCCGCCGGCTGGCCGGACCAGGGCAGCACCGGGGATGACCAGGCCGCCGGCGGGGACCAGACCGGCTCCACGGGTTCCGGGGGCCAGGCGGCCGAGCCGGCGGAACCCCAGGCCAGCACCGGCCAGACGGCCACCGTCACCACCCAGTACCTCAACGTCCGCGCCGAACCCACCCAGGAATCCACCCGGGTCGGTACCCTGGCCAAGGGGAGCACGGTCCAGGTCCTGGAGGAACAGAACGGCTGGGCCCGGGTGCGCTACCAGGCCAACGGCCGGACGTACGAGGGCTGGGTGGACGCCCGCTACCTGCAGCGCTGAGCCGCCCGGCCCCAGGCCGGACCCGGCCGTACCCCGGCCCCATCCGCCCGCGGCGCCCACCCCGGGACCAACCTCCGGCAGCACCGGGACGGAACCCAGCACCAGCCCCAGCCCCATCTCCCGCGGCCTCGTTCGGAGGCCGCATTCTTTCGGCCCTTGCTGCGCCGGACCGGTGTGCAGCGGGAAAGGCCAGCCGGGGGGCAGGCGGGCTCGCGCCCTGCCTGCCCCCCGGCTGGCTCCCGTGAGGCTCCACCGCCCGAACCGGCCTCCGGCCCGCACCGCAGGCCGGTCAGGCCGGTTCCACGGCAGAAAGCGCCTCTTCCAGGATCAGAAAGAGGTCGGTCACGCCGAAAGGCTTTTCCAGAATCCACTGCACACCGTAGCCGGCGGCAATCTCGTCCACACCCACGCTGCCGGTCATGAGCACGACCGGGACCTGCTTCAGCCGCGGGTCTCGGCGCAGGGCCCGCAGCACCTGGGCCCCGTTCATCCGCGGCATCACCCAGTCCAGGAGGATCAGGTCCGGCTGAACCTCCCGGGCCATCTGCAGCGCGGTCTGGCCGTCGCCGGCCAGCATGACCTGATAGCCCTGCTCGGCCAGGGCCAGCTGGAGAAAGGCGCGCACCGCGGGCACATCGTCGACCACCAGCACGCGGCGCCCGCCGCTGGGTTCTTCCGGCGGCACCCCCTCAACCTCCCCACCCGGCCCACCGTGGGTTTGCGCGGGTCCCGGCCTCTCGCCGGGCCCGTCCAGCTCCGCTCCGGGCCGGGACGTATCTTCCCATACAAACAGGGATACCGCCTGCCCCGGGCCGTTCCTGCCGGTGTCGAACGAAAGACAGGATTCGACACGCCGCCTGCAGGCGGCCTCCGCCCGGGCAGCCTACCGCGACGCGGGGCAACCGGCCCGGACACCGGGTCCAGCGGCCGGCAGGGGCAGCCGGCTCGGGGCTCCCGCTCCGACGCCGGGACGGCGCCGGCGGCTGAGGAGCCCCGCGGCTCAGACCGGGTGCACCGGGTTGTGGCGGGCGGGCCAATCCCGCCGGCGGTTCTCGTAGAGGGCGAAGCGCCGCACCAGTTCCTCGCGCAACCGGGCCGCCGGGATCACCTCGTCCACCACCAGGTCCGAGGCCATGCGGTAGATGTCGATGTCCCGGGCGTACTCCCGCCGCTTCTCGTCGATGAAGCGCTGGCGCTCCTCCCCCTCCAGCTGGGCGATGTGGTTGTAGTAGACGGCGTTCACCGCCGCCTCGGGTCCCATGACGGCGATCTGGGCCGTGGGCAGGGCCAGGCAGGCATCGGCGCCGAAGGCCGGGCCCGCCATCGCGTAGAGGCCGGCGCCGTAGGCCTTGCGCACGATGACCGAGATCTTGGGCACCTCGGCCTCGGAGACGGCGGCGATCATCTTGGCCCCGTGCCGGATGATGCCCTGCCGCTCCACCGCCGAGCCGATCATGAACCCCGGCACGTCGGCCAGGAACAGCAGGGGAATGTTGAAGGCGTTGCAGAGCCAGATGAAGCGGGCGGCCTTGTCGGCCGAGTCGACGAACAGCACGCCACCCCGCACCCTGGGCTGGTTCGCCACCACGCCCACGACCCGGCCGTCCAGGCGCGCCAGCCCGGTGATCAGCTCCGGTGCAAAGAGGCGCTTGATCTCGAAGAAGGAGCCCTCGTCCACCAGGCGGTCGATGAGCCGGTACATGTCGAAGGGCACGTTGGCGCTGGCCGGGATGATGCTGTCGATGGCCGGTCCCGGGGCGGGGGGCCGCGGCTCCGCCCGGGGTGGACGCTCCTCCCAGTGGCTCGGCATGTAGGAGAGGTAGGCTTGGGCGGCGGCGATGGCCTCCTCTTCGCCGGCGACCAGCACGTCGCCGCAGCCCGAGACGGTGCAGTGCATCCGGGCGCCGCCCATCTCCTCCAGGGTCACCTTCTCGCCGATGACCATCTCCGCCATCCGCGGCGAGCCCAGGTACATGCTGGCGTTGCCTTCCACCATGATCACCAGGTCGCAGAAGGCGGGGATGTAGGCGCCGCCGGCCGCCGAGGGGCCGAAGAGCAGGCAGATCTGGGGCACCACGCCCGACATGCGCACCTGGTTGTAGAAGATGCGCCCCGCGCCCCGCCGGCCGGGGAACATCTCCACTTGGTCGGTGATGCGCGCCCCCGCGCTGTCCACCAGGTAGAGCATGGGGATGCGCTGGCGCAGCGCCTGTTCCTGAATGCGCAGGATCTTCTCCACGGTGCGGGCGCCCCAGGAACCCGCCTTCACCGTAGAATCGTTGGCCATGACGGCCACCGGCCGGCCGGCGATGCGGCCGATGCCGGTGATCACCCCGTCGGCGGGCAGATCCCCCGCCAGCACGTTGGCTAAGGTGGCATCCTCCACCAGGCTGTCCGGGTCCAGCAACCGCCTGAGCCGTTCCCGGGCGAAGAGCTTGCCCTGCTCCCGGTTCCTGGCGTGATAGCGTTCCGGGCCGCCGCGGCGCACGGCAGCCAGCCGCTCCAGCAGCTGCCGGTCCAGCTCGCCGGTGCCGCCGGTCAATGGACTCCCCTCCCGCGCTCGACCGTGGCCTTGGCTGCCTCAGGTGTCCAGCTCGATGAGCACGTCGCCCTGGTTGACAAAATCGCCCGGCTGCACGCGCACCGCCCGGACGGTGCCCCCGGCAGGGCTGGCCACGGGGATCTGCATCTTCATCGATTCCAGGATCACCACGTCCTGGCCGGCCTCCACCGCCTGGCCTTCCTGCACCAGGACCTCCTGGACGATCCCGGCCATTTCCGCTTGAATCTGCACCTGCCGTCCCCTCCCGCTGGCCCGGCCGCCATGGCCGGCGAACGTCCCGCGAAAAAGCAAGGCCGGTGCCCGGGCACCGGCCTTGCCGTGCGTCAGCGCGAGTAGAACTCGACGATGAGGGATTCCTCGATGTCGATGGGGATCTCGTCCCGGGCGGGCACCCGCAGCAGCGTGCCCTGGAACCTCTCGGGCTCGACGCTCAGGTACTCCGGCGCCCGCTGGGCGTTCTCCAGGCTCTCCTGGATCAGGGGGATCCGGCGGCTCTTCTCCCGCACGGCGATCACATCGCCGGGACGAACCTGGTAGGACGGGCGGTCCACCTTGCGGCCGTTCACCTGGATGTGGCCGTGGACCACCAGCTGGCGCGCCGCCCAGATGGTCGGCGCAAAACCCATCCGGTAGACCAGGTTGTCCAGCCGGGTCTCCAGCAGCTGCAGCAGCCGCTCCCCCGTGTTGCCCTTGGACCGCTGCGCCCGCTCGAAGTAGCGCCGGAACTGGCGCTCCAGCACCCCGTACATGAAGCGAAGCTTTTGCTTCTCCAGCAAGCGGCGGCCGTACTCGCTGAGCTTCTGCCGCCGGCCCGGACCGTGCTGTCCGGGCGGATAGGGCCGCTTCAGGGCGGGGCACTTGGGCGACCCGCAGAGCGGCCGGCCCACACGCCGGCACATGGCGTGCTTGGGGCCCGTGTAGCGTGCCATCCAACCGACCTCCCGAGTTGCCAGCAGCCAAAGGCTATTTTATCCCATCCGACCGGTCTGGAAAGGGGCAATTTGCAGCCTTCCTTCAGGAGGTGCCGCGGAAGGTGGCCACGTGGCCGCGCCAGCGCTGGGCCTCCTTGTAGATGCAGCGGTTCATCACCACGGCGAGGCCGCCTTCGGCCGCAATGCGCGCCGCCTCCGGGCTCACCACGCCCTCCTGCAGCCAGAACACCCGGGCGCCGCGGGCCACCGCCTCCCGCGCCACCGCCGGCGCGTGTTCGGGCGCCCGGAACACCACCACCACGTCCACCGGGCCGGGCACCGAGGCCAGGTCGGGGTAGGCCCTCTCGCCCAGGATCTCGCTGGCCCGCGGGTTCACGGGCACGATCTTGTAACCCATGCGCTGCAGCTTGCGTGCCACCCGGTAGCTGGGCCGCCCCGGATCGGACGAGAGTCCCACCACCGCCACCACCCGGGCCCGGGGACCGCCGGGTTCGTCCACGGTGGCGCGGCCCACCACCTCGCGGATCACCCCTTCGTCGTTGAGCCGCAGGGTCGACACCGGGTCGCCGTCCCCCTGGGCCGGGGGCAATCCCGCGGCGGCCCGCAGGCCGCGGTCCAGGTCCGCCTGCAGGTCGGCCAGCCCCTCGATGCCCACCGACAGGCGCACCAGGTCGTCGGGCACGCCGGCGGCCAGCCGCTGTTCGGAAGTCAGCTGCTGGTGGGTGGTGGACGCCGGGTGGATCACCAGGGACTTGGTGTCCCCCACGTTGGCCAGGTGGGACCAGAGCGACAGGTTGTCGATGAACCGGCGACCCGCCTCCAGGCCGCCCTTGACGCCGAAGACGATCATGGAGCCGTACCGCCCGGGCCGCAGGTACTTCTGGGCCAGGTGGTGGGTGGGGTGGTCCGGCAGGCCGGGATAGGCCACCCACGCCACGGCCGGGTGCTCCTTCAGCCACAGGGCCAGGGCCAGGGCGTTCTCGCAGTGGCGGTCCATGCGCACGTGCAGGGTCTCAAGCCCCTGCAGGAATAGCCAGGCGTTGAAGGGACTCAGGCAGGCGCCCACGTCGCGCAGCAGGTGGACGCGCAGCTTGGTGATGTAGGCCAGCGTGCCGAAGTCGTTCCAGTAGGAGATGCCGTGGTAGCCCGGATCGGGTTCCACCAGCCTGGGGAACTTGCCGTTCCCCCAATCGAACCGGCCGGAATCCACCACCACCCCGCCGATGGAGGTGCCGTGGCCGCCGATCCACTTGGTGGCCGAGTGGACCACGATGTCGGCACCCCACTCGAAGGGCCGGCAAAGGTAGGGGGTGGCGAAGGTGTTGTCGACGATCAGCGGGATCCCGTGCTGGTGGGCGATCCGCGCCACGGCCTCCACGTCCAGCACGTCCAGCTTGGGGTTGCCGATGATCTCGGCGTAGATGCAGCGGGTGCGCTCGTTGATGGCCCGGCGGAAGTTCTCCGGGTCCGACGGGTCGACGAAGCGCACCGTGATCCCCAGGTCCTTGAAGGTGTTGGCGAACAGCTGGTAGGTGCCGCCGTAGAGGCTGGAGGAGGCCACCACCTCCTCGCCGGCGCGGGTGATGTTGGTGATGGCCAGCGTCGTCGCCGCCTGGCCGCTGGCCGTGGCCACGGCCGCCACGCCGCCCTCCAGGTAGGCCATGCGCTTTTCGAACACTTCCGTGGTCGGGTTGCTGATGCGGGTGTAGATGTTGCCGGGCTCGTCCAGGTTGAAGAGCTGGGCGGCGTGGTCGGTGTCCTGGAACACGAAGGACGTGGTCTGGTAGAGCGGCACGGCCCGCGAGCCCGTGGCGGGATCGGGCGCCTGGCCCGCATGCACCGCCAGGGTCTCGATGGAGTACTCGCGGAAGGGGTCGCGGCGGTCGGTCAAGGGGATCCCTCCTTCTCGATCGGCATTCCCGTTCCCCGCGCGGCCGCCGATTCCTGCCGGGACCCGGGGGCGGGCGCCGCCGCGGCCGCCGGCGGGACGAACCCGGCCCGGGCGCGCCCGTCCGGGATCGGCCGCCCGTCCGGGGCCGGCGCCCTCAGGGCCGCAGGTCGCTGCGGATCAGGGCGAAGACCTCTTGACGGCTGGCCACGTTCTCCCGGAAGAGCCCCCGGACGGCGGAGGTGACGGCATAGGACCCGGGCTTCTGGATGCCCCGCATGGTCATGCACAGGTGTTCGGCTTCGATGACCACCACCACGCCCCGGGGGTTGAGGCGCTCTTCGATGGCGTCGGCGATCTGGACCGTCAGCCGCTCCTGGAGCTGGGGCCGGCGGGACGCCACCTCCACCGCCCGCGCCAGCTTGCTCAGCCCCGTGATGCGGCCGTTGCGCGGCAGGTAGGCCACGTGGGCCCGTCCGTGGAAGGGCAGCAGGTGGTGCTCGCACATGGAGTAGAAGGGGATGTCCTTGACCAGGACCACCTCATCGTGGTCGGTCTCGAAGAACACGCTGAGCTCGTCGGCGGGATCGCGGCCGAGACCGCTGAACAGTTCCTGATAGGCCTCCGCCACCCGGCGCGGGGTGTCCACCAGCCCCTCGCGCCGGGGGTCCTCGCCCACCGCCTCGAGGATGTCGAGCACCGCGCGCTTGATCCGGTCCAGGTCGAATTCTTCAGCCCGTCGTGGCATGGGGCGTCCCCTTTCCTCGGTGAAGTCGGCACGGCCGGGCTCGTCCGGCCCGGCCGCCGCGGTACGCCCCCATTGTAGCCCAAAGGATGCCGGTCCCAGGCACCGGCGGCGCACCCCGGCCCGGGCGGCCCGTCCGGCCCGGCGCCGGCAGCCCGCGCCGCCTCCCGGAGCCGCCCCATCCCGCCGTCCCGCGGCGCCCCAGGCCAGGCCTTGACGGCTTGCTGGCCGCGGCACGACGCCGCCTCAGCCGCCGTGGATCCGCGCCACACACCACAGCACCACGCCGCCCAATCCGGCCTCCAGGGCCAGCAGCAGGACCAGCCAGCGGGCCGCCAGGGGAAAGCGCTCCATGCCCTGGGGATCCCGCAGCATGGCGGTCACCCCGAAGGCCAGGGCCGCCCCGGTGATCAGCATGCCTGCCGCCCCGGCCATCTTGGCCAGCAGCAGGCGCCCGTACAGGGTTCCGGGCAGCTCGGCCAGGGGCCAGGGCAGGGCCAGCATCCGGACGATGCCGCTGGCGACCACCGCTGTGGCGGCCACGACGGCCACCCCGTGGAACCGGGCCACCAGCTGCAACCACAGGCGCCGGCGCAGGAGGGGCGGCTGGCCGGCCAGGACGGGCGCCACCACCAGCAGCTGGTAGAGGACGCTGCCCAGCCACAGCACGGCCCCCAGGTCGTGCACCCAGACCCACCATGCCTTGGGCCCCATGGCGGGACATCCCCCCGCTGCACCTTACGAAGCGGGGCGGGGGTTGAGAACAGCCAACGCGCTTCCCATCGCTTTGCGCCCGCGACCCGTAATCTCACGGGCCTGGCGGCCGCCGTCGCCGGGAGTGGCCCGGAGATGTCAAACGCCCGTGGAAGGGATGGAAGACGTGCCGCACCGCAGGCGATCCCGGAGGAAGCGGAAGCCCACCGGCGCATGGCCGGGTGAAGACCGGCACCGCCGATCCACAAGGATCGGCTGCCTGACCCAGCCTGCCGGCGCGGGAGCCCGGGGTCCCGGTTACGGGACGGGACGTTCCGCAAGGGTCACCCCGCCTTCTCCGGCCTCTTCGGCCCGGGGAGGCCAGGGCCGGACCGTCAGTTCTTCCCGCTCGCCGTACCGGGCCAGGTCGATCCGCAGCACCGCTCGCCGGGCCTGCTCCTGCCCACCTTCCCCGTACCACTCCCGGACGAACTCATCCACCAGCGGGTCAATGTATACCTCCGCTGCCGGCACCGCCGGCTGGGGCGACCCGGCCGCCGCGCCTGCCGCCCGGGCGGCCACCGGCCCCGCGGCACCGTCGCCCGCCGGGAGCGGCCCACGGCCTGGGGCGAGGCCGCGGTCGGATTCCCAGCCCGGGCCGGCGGGCCCGCCGCCGGGGACCGCCAGGGGCACCGTCACGGCCCGGAAGTCACCGCTGGGCGGAGGCCCCAGGTGCACCTCGGGAGGCAGGTTCGGCGAACAGCAGCCCGAGACCAGGAACGCTTCCACGGTGAGGGTGTAGTTCAGTTCCGGCCGCCGCGCCAGCTCGCGCGCCGCAAAGGCCGCGGCCTCCGGCGTCAACTGGACGCGCACGCTGTCACCTCCCCAGGGAGCGGGGTCCTTTCGCCGGGCTCCGGGATCCCGCCCCGGCCCGGCCGGAGGCCCTCCTCCTTGTAGTACAATGTTTCCTGGTAGTCATGTCGATTGCTCGGGACGAAGGAGCGTGCAGGGCGATGGCGACTGCGACCCCATCTCTCACCCGGCCCGTGGAGGTTCCCCGCGACCGTTTTGAGCAGGAGGTCCTGCAGCACAAGGGGCAGGTCCTGGTGGAATTGTGGCGGCCCGGGAAGGACACGGAGTTCTTCACCCGGGCCCTGGCCGAACAGGCCCAGCGGCATCCCGAGGTCAAGCTGGTCCGGATCAACGTGGACGAGTACGGCGACCTGATCCAGGAATACCACCGGCGCCGGGCCATCAACCAGACCTACGACCTGGCCCACGTGCCGGGGGTCGCCCTCTTCCGCAACGGCAAGCTGATCACCACCATGAAGCCGCTGATCGTCAACTCCGACCCCGAACTGATCGCGTACAACGTCCGCCGGCAGCTGGACGTGTTTCTGGCCAAGTTCGTCGAGGACGTGAAGACGTCCGTCCCCACGGACGAGTCCGATGCGCCCGGGGGCGCTGCGGGGGGCGACGCGGGGGGCGCCGCCGGCGACAAGGACGCCAAGATCAAGGCCGCCCTGGAGAAGGCGGCCCGGCTCAAGGCCGAACGCGCGAAGCAGAAGGCCGCGGCCGGCGAAGGCGGGAGCGCCGGTAAGGCAGCGACCGCCCAGGGCGAAGGGGCCGGCGGCGACCAGGCGGGTCCGGCGGCCGCAGGGCGGCCGCGGGCTGCGGCCGCCGGCGACAGGGACGCGCGGGTGCAGGCGGCCCTGGAGAAGGCGGCCCGGCTCAAGGCGGAGCGGGCCAAGCAGCAAGCCGCGACCCCTGAGGCCCAGGGCGGTGCGGCCGTCGCGGGTGAGAAGCCCGCTGCGGAAAGCACCGCCGAGGCCGGCACGGCCGCACCGGCGGGAGATGCCGGGAGCGACAAGTCCTCCTGACGGGCCCGCCGGTCGCCCCGGGACGCCAGGGACGGGGCGCCCGGGCGGGCAACACCGATCACCTGCCGGCCGAGCCAACAGCGCCCGGGGCGGGGACCCGCCGGTCCCCGCCCCGGGCTTGTTCGTCCGGCGGTGTCCCCCGCAGGGCTTCCGCAGGGTCGCCCGACCCATCCTGCCCGCCGGCCCGGTCCCGGCCGGGATCAGTCGATCCGCTCGTACGCCGGCAGGGTGAGGAACTCGATGAACTCGGGGCTCAGGGCCACCAGCTCGAAGAGCTCCCGGGCCTCGTCGAAACGTCCCCCGCGGAAGAACTCGTCCCCCACCGCCCGGCGGATGGCCTCCATCTCCTCATCCGCCACCTTCCGAACCAGCTCGGCGGTGATGGCGGGACCGCCGTCGATCCGCGCCCCGTGGCGGGTCCACTGCCAGACCTGGGCGCGGGCGATCTCGGCGGTGGCCGCGTCCTCCATCAGGTTGAAGATGGCCGCGGCGCCGTTGCCCCGCAGCCACGACGCCAGGTACTGGATGCCCACGCTGACGTTGTTGCGCAGGCCCTCCTCGGTGATGCGCCCGCCGGGGACCCGGACGTCCAGCAGGTCCTGCGCCGAGACCTGCACGTCGTCCCGCTGGCGTTCCACCTGGTTCGGCCGGGCGCCCAGGACCCCGTCGAAGACCTCCATGGCCACGGGCACCAGGTCGGGGTGGGCGACCCACGTGCCGTCGAAACCGTCCCCTGCCTCCCGGATCTTGTCTTCCCGCACCCTGGCCAGGGCCACCTCGTTCACCTGGGGATCCTTGCGGCTGGGGATGAAGGCCGCCATGCCGCCGATGGCGTGGGCCCCGCGCCGGTGGCACGTCTTGACCAGCAGCTCGGTGTAGGCGCGCATGAAGGGCACCGTCATGGTCACCTGGGCCCGGTCGGGCAGAAGGAAAGCGGGATCGTGGCGGAACTTCTTGATCACGCTGAAGATGTAGTCCCACCGCCCGGCATTGAGCCCGGCCGCATGATCCCGCAGCTCGTAGAGGATCTCGTCCATCTCGAAGGCGGCCAGGATGGTCTCGATCAGCACCGTGGCCTTGATGGTGCCCCGGGGGATGCCTAGGGCGTCCTGGGCCAGGTTGAAAACGTCGTTCCAGAGCCGCGCCTCCAGGTGGCTTTCCAGCTTGGGCAGGTAGAAGTAGGGGCCCGTCCCCTTCTCCAAAAGGCGCCGGGCGTTGTGGAAGAAGTACAGGCCGAAGTCGAAGAGGCTGGCGGATACGGGCTCGCCGTCGACCAGGACGTGCTTCTCTTCCAGGTGCCAGCCCCGCGGGCGCACCACCAGGGTGGCCACCCGTTCGGCCAGCCGGTAGATCCGGCCGTCGGGGCTCGTGTACTCGATGGTCCCCGCCACGGCGTCGATCAGGTTGATCTGCCCCTGGATGCAGTTGTCCCAGGTGGGTGTGTTGGCGTCTTCGAAGTCGGCCATGAAGACCCGGGCCCCGGAGTTCAAGGCGTTGATCATCATCTTGCGGTCGACGGGCCCGGTGATCTCCACCCGGCGGTCCTGCAGGTCGGCGGGCACCGGCGCCACCCGCCAGTCGCCTTCCCGGACGGCACGGGTCGACTCCAGGAAGCCGGGCCGGACCCCCGCTGCCAGCTCCTGCTGCCGCTCGGCGCGGCGCCGCAGCAGGTCCTTGCGCACGGGATTGAACTCCCGCTGCAGCCGTGCCACGAAGGCCAGCGCCTCCGGGGTCAGGACCTGGTCGTACCGCTCCCGGACTGGACCCCGCACTTCGATGCCGTCAAGGGACGCCATGCCCATACCTCCTTCTCGGTTCGCCGGTGACCCCGCCTCGCTCGCCGCCCTGCCCCATCCTCCCAGAGAGGGCCCTCCCATCCGGCCGGTCCGGGGGTTGCCGCCGGGCGCCCGGAGGCCGGGGCCCGGAGGCCCCGCCATCGGGTGCCGGGTTCGACCGGCTTGGCGGCAGGACCCGGCCGGGTGGTGGTTTTTGACATCGGCGCTTGTCTCCGCTTCGCGGCCGGTGACAGCCGTTCCTTCCCCCCGGCGCCAGGAGCCGCCCGCAGGGGGCAGGCGGCCGCCCCCGGGGGGTGAACGGCAGGGCGGTGGGGGAGGCGGCCATCCACCCGAGCGCCTCCCCCATCCGCCGAGCCCCTGCCACCCGCCCGCCCCGCTCCCCCGTCAGCCGCCGAAGAGCTGCCGCAAGACCTGCTGGCCCGTCTGGTACACGAAGAAGGCGTAAAAGGCCGAGAGCAACACCAGGCCCAGGCGCGACGGCCAGCCGGGGCGCAACTCGGGCGGAAGCACCCGGGTGTTGAGCCACAGCAGCGTGAGCCCGCCGAGAACGAAGGCGACGCCGGCCATGTTGGCCACCAGCAGCACCAGGGTCAGGGGGTTGTACGCAAACAGGATGGCGAGCCACACGGTGATCACGGCCATGATGATGTAGTAGACGACCCGGATGTCGTTGCGGGTCCAGCGCCCCAGGCCGGCGGACCACAGGGTGTCCGTCAGGTGCCGCACCACGGCGTCGGTGGCGCTGATCTGGGTACCCCACAGGACCCAGAAGCCGATCAGCAGCACCCAGACCCAGCCGAGCCCGCCGATCACCTGCGAGACCGCATGGGCCTGGATGGCTGCGACGTCGTAGTTCCCCTTCAGGGGCGTGCCCGGCTCGATGAGGCCCACCGCCAGCAGCACGCAGAGGTACATGCCCAGCAGGCAACCCCCGCAGTAGAGGGTCCACTGCTCCCAGCGGCTGTACCGGAGCCACTCCCGGAACCGCGCCAGGCTCTCGGCCGTCAGGTCGAAGATCTTGCCGGTGGGCGAGACCTCCACCTTGCGCCCGCCCACCAGGGCCGGGATGTAACCCACCTGGCTTCCCATGCCCCAGCCGCGGTCGCGCATCCAGTTGGAGGCGGCCATGTTCAACACGCCGCCGGTGGCGGCGTAGGCGGCGAACCCGCCGATGAGGGTCCAGTCGACCCCGCCCCCGGATCCCGACGGCAGGTACCCGAACTGGAAGAACCCGGCCGCCACGCGGCCCCACCACTCCAGGGGCACAAGCCACAGGTCGAGGACGATCAGGCTGGTGAAGATGAAGGCCACGGCAAAGGTCGAGACCCGGGCCAGGGTCCGCTCGACCCGGGAGCCGAAGGCCATCACCAGCATGACCAGCAGCATGGCCAGGATCCCGTAGACCAGCACCAGGCCCCGATCCGCATCCGTGGGCAAGCGCCCCAGGTGCAGGGCGGCCAGGGCCGTGGCCGACGACGCCGCCCACCCGGGCGACACCGAGAGCAGGCAGATGAGCGCCCACACCGGCCCCCACACCCACCGGCCGGGCCAGAGGCGCATCAGGCCGGGAATGATGGACTCGCCGGTGGCCAGCGTGTAGCGCTGGCACTCCAGGTTGAACACCGTCTGCAGCACGGTGGCCACGGTGGCGATCCACAAGAGCGCCGGGCCGTACTGGATCACCGAGCGCGGGCCCAGGAGCCACTCGCCGCTGCCGATGGAGATGCTGATCAGGATGGCGCTGACCCCGATCATGCGGATGAAGTTTCGGAAGTTGAAGGGCGGCGGCGCCGGGAGCTCGCCGATCTCCATCGGCGGGCCGTAGCCCATGGGGACGGTACGAACAGCCTTCGCCACGGTTCACCCCTCCCTGGGCGGGGCATCCCGATGCCTCAGGCACAGGGTTCCTGCCCCGCGCTGTGGTCCGCGGAGGGCGTCACCGGACACGGCCGGTGGCCGGGCTCCGCATCTTGGGCCGCCGGCCCGTCCCCCAGCGGGCCGGCGCGAGCCCTTCGAGGCCGGCACGAGCTGTGCCGGCCCGGTCCCGGTTCCTCTCGCTTTCCGCCCGCTCTGTACCTCCCGCTCCTGGCGCCGGGTCGCGCCCTGCCGGTCTCGGAACCCCTTTAACGGGCCCCCGGCCGCCAGAGGCACCCCCCGCCCGGCGTGCACCCCTGCCCGGGGTACACCCTGCACCGCACCCGCCCGGCGGCCCGGCAACCAGCCCGCCCGCCGGGGGCGGTCGCTGGAGGAACCCGGCCCGGCATCCCCCCTTTCCCGGCATCGCCCGCCTGCTCACCCCTATGCCTGGCCGGCGGGCGCCACCACCTTGCCGGGGTTGAGGATCCCCAGCGGATCCAGCATCGCCTTCAACGAGCGCATCCAGCGGACGCCTTCCTCCCCGTGCTCGGCCACCAGGTACCGGATCTTGCCCATGCCGACCCCGTGCTCGCCGGTACAGGTGCCACCCCGCGCCAGGGCGTCTTCCACGATGCGCCGGTTGACGGCCTCGGCACGGGCCACCTCCGCGGGGTCCTCGGGGTCGACCATGAAGGTGACATGGTAGTTGCCGTCGCCCACGTGCCCCAGGACGGCGGCTTCCAGGCCGTGTTCTTCCGCCACCTGGCGGGCGAAGCGGATGCTGGCGGGCAGCTGGGAGAGGGGAACGCAGACGTCGGTGGCCATCATGCGCCGGCCCGGGGCGGCTGCAGCGATGGCCAGGGCCGCCTGGTGGCGGGCCTCCCAGAGCTTTTCCCGGGCCGCCGGGTCCGTCTCGAAGGTGAAGTCCACGGCGTCCTCCAGGGCCGCCAGCTCCCGGGCCAGGGCCACCTCCTCCCGGACGGCCGCCTCGGTGCCCGCGAACTCCAGAAACAGCGTGGGCCGCTCAGGGTAGGCGGTGCCCTTGTAGCCGTTGACCGCCCGGATGGTGGCGGCATCCACCAGCTCGACCCGGGCCACGGGCACGCCGGCCCGGATCAGGGCCACCGCCACCCGGGCCGCCGCCTCCACGTCGGGGAAGCTGGCCCGGGCAGCCAGCACGAACTCGGGCAGCGGGTAGATGCGCAGGATGGCTTCCGTCACCACCCCCAGGGTGCCTTCGGACCCCACGAAGAGGGCGGTCAGGTTGTATCCGGCCGAGGACTTCACCGCCCGGCTCCCCGTGCGGAGGACCCGGCCCCCGGCCAGCACCACCTCCAGACCCAGCACCTGGTGCTTCATGGCCCCGTACCGGACGGCGCTGGTCCCGCTGGCGTTGTTGGCGATCATGCCGCCGATGGTGGCGTCGGCGCCCGGATCCACGGGGAAGAACAGGCCTTCCCGGGCCAGGCGCTGGTTGAGCCGCGACCGGGTGATGCCCGGCTGGACCCGGACCAGGAAGTCCTCGGGCCGCACCTCCAGGATGGCGTCCATCCGGGTGAGATCCAGGCTGATGCCCCCGGCCAGGGGCACGGTGTGGCCCTCCAGGCTGCTGCCCACGCCGAAGGGCACCACCGCCACCCGGTGGCGGGCGGCCCATTCCAGGACCGCCTGGACGTCGGCCGTGGATTCGGGATAGACCACGGCGTCGGGCAAGTGGGGCGGGTGGTAGCTGAAGTCGCGGCTGTGGTGCTCGCGGGCTGCCCGGCCGGTGGTGACCTTGCGCGGGTCCCCGAGCCGGGCACGGAGCTCCTCCAGCTGCTCCGGGCCGGGCCGGTTCAGCGGAGGCTGTGACGACGGTTGCGACGCGGGGGAGTCGAACACGCCCCATCCTCCCTTCTCGTGCTCACCGGCCGGGAAGGCTTGCCGCCGGCCGCCGGTCCCGGGGGCCGGGACCGCCTTACGGTGCCGCCGGGAGGGCCTGGTACGCTTCGGCCAGCAACTGGACCGTATGGACCACCGGCACCGGGAGGCCCGCCTGTTCCAGCCCCTGGCGGATCTGCACCAGGCAGCCGATGTTCCCCGTGGCCACGGCTGCGGCACCGCTGCGGCGGATGCTGGCCACCTTGCGCTCCTGCAGGACCCGGGCCACCTCCGGGTGCTCCAGGTTGTAGGTGCCGGCGGAGCCGCAGCAGAGGTCGGGTTCGTCCAGCTCCACCAGCTCCAGGTTGGGGATGGCCGCCAGCAGGCGGCGGGGGGCCGTGCGGATCCCCTGGCCGTGGGCCAGGTGGCAGGCGTCGTGGTAGGCCACCCGGAGGGCGGCCGGCAGGGGGCCCGGTTTCCGAGGCCCCAGCTCGTCGAGGAACTCGGCCACGTCCCGGACCCGGGCGGCCAGGCGGCGGGCGGCCTCCTCCTCGGGGTGCCCGGCGAAGAGGTGTCCGTACTCCTTCATGGCCGAGCCGCAACCGGCGGCATTGACCACCACGGCGTCGATGTCCGCGGGAAAGGCCCGCAGGTTGACGGCGGCCAGGCGCCGGGCCTGCTCCAGCTCGCCGGCGTGCATGGGCAGGGCCCCGCAACAGCCCTGGGCGGCCGGGACCACCACCTCCACCCCGTTGGCGGCCAGCACCTGGGCGGTGGCCCGGTTGATCTCCGGTGCCAGCACCTGCTGCACGCAGCCCGCCAGCAAGACGACCCGGGCCCGCCGGGGCCCGCGGGCCGGGATCACCGGCGGCAGCGGATCCGGCGGAGGCACGCGGGGCGGGGTGAGGGCCACAACGGCCGCCAGTTGCCGGGCCAGCTCCCCGCCCCGGGAACGGGCCGGACTTTCGCCGGCGGGCTCGCCGGGTTCTTCCCCGGGTGCGACCGGAACCTCCTGCGGGGCCTCCCCCTCCGCCCGCTTCCCCGGCCTTGCCCGGCCCTCCAGCCAGGCGGCCAGCAGGGGCCGGGCGGCGGTCGCCAGCGCCAGCGCCCGGCGGAAGCGGCGGGGATGGGTCAGGGTGGCCAGCAAGACCTGCCGCAGCCGGCGCTGCATCCAGGGGCGAGGAGCCTGTTCCTCCCGCAGGGCGCGGAAGGGGGTCAAAAGCTGGCCGTACTGGACCCCCGAGGGGCAGGCGCTTACGCAAGCCAGGCAACCCAGGCACCGGTCCACGTGCTCGCTCACGCTGCCCGCCAGGGGCAGGTGGCCTTCCAAGGCTTCCTTCATCAGGTAGATCCGGCCCCGGGGCGAGTCCATCTCCTCGCCCAGCACCAGATAGGTGGGGCAGGCGCTCAGGCAGAAGCCGCAGTGGACGCAGGCATCGACGGCTGCTGCCATGGCCGGCCCGGCCGGTCCCAGTTGCTCCACGGGAATCTGGTGCTGCAACGGTCTGCCCCCCTCTCGCCGCAACCCGCGCCATGTCCCGAACCGGCCGCCGCCGGGAAGGTCAGCCCGGGGGGCTTCCCGCCGGCGGTTCCGCCCAGGGGAGGTCCAGAAAGCGCCCGTGGGGATCGAACACCTGCTTGAGGGCTCGGGCCACCGCCGTTCCTGCCGGCGGCACGGCGAAGGCGGGCGGCGGCTGGCTGGCCCAGCCGTGGCCCCGCCAGCAGAGGACCGGGATGCCGAGACCGGCCAGTTCGGCCAGGAGCCGGGCCCGCTCGCCGGCGCCGGGCGCCTGCGGGAACAGGGCCCAGGCCGCCGTCCCCGCCTGGGTGTGCAGGACCACGGCCCCGTGCCGGCGCAGCAGGGCGTCAAGGGCCGGCAGCAAGCCGGGCCGGGAATACAGCCGCAGCAGGTCGGGCCCCCGGTGGGATCCCTCGGGACCGCCCTCCTCCGGTGACCGCCCCGGTCCCGCGGCGCCGGCGGCCGGTACAGCGGGTGCGGCCGGTGCCGGTCCGGCAACCGGTGCCCGGCTGGCCTCCGGTGCCGGCCCGGCCGCCGGTACCGGCGGGCCGGGATCGCCCTCGGCGGCGGTCCAGGCCAGTTCCCGCAGCCTTTGCCACAGCTGCTCTTCCGGCTCCCCCTGCAAGATCTCGGCCCGGCGGGCCGCGGCGGCTCCGCCCACCACCGTCACCACCCGGTCGACCCAGGCGGGGAGGATGGCGGCCGGCCCGCCCACCCGCACCAGCAGGGTATAGGCCTGGCCGAAGCCCTCCAGGCCCGCAGGAGCACCGGCGGCGCCTGCAGCCTGCCGCATCATCACGCCGGGACCGGCCACCTCCAGGGCGTGGGGCTCCAGCGGCGAGCGGTAGACGGCCGCCAGGGCCGCCGCCGCTTCCTCCGCCGAGGGGAAGGCGAAGCAGGCCGTGGCGAAGGCCTCGGGCCGGGGGAACACCTTGAAGGTGAGCTCCGCCAGGATGCCGAAACGTCCCAGGCTGCCACACAGGAACTTGGGGAGGTCGTAGCCGGCGGCGTTCTTCACCACCCGCCCGCCGCCGCGGGCCACCTGGCCCCGGCCGTCCACCAGGGTCACGCCGAGCACGAAGTCCCGCACGCCGCCGTAGCGCATCCGGCAGGGACCCGAAACGCCCGTGGCCACGGTCCCGCCCAGGGTCGCTCCCGCGCGCACCAGCAGCGGGTCGAAGGGCAGGTACTGGCCGTGCCGGGCCAGAAGCTCCTCGAGCACCGCCACCCGCGTTCCCGCGCGGGCCGTGACGGTAAACTCCGCCGGGTCGTAGTCCACCACCCCCGCCAGGCCCGTGGTGTCGACCACCAGGACGCCCGTGGGGCCCCGGCCGCCTTCCGGGCTCTGGTGCCGGTCGCCGGCCGGGCCGCCGAGCCCCTGCGCCGCCGGGACCGGCTGCCCGGCCGGACCTGGTCCCGCGGGGCCCGGGAAGCCGGGCCAAGCGGGCCTGCTCTGGTCCTCGCCAGCTGGAAACGCCGGCTGGGCAGCCTTGGTCCCGCCGCCCCGGGGGAACACCCGGGCCGCCTCCCGCACCAGGGCCGCCAGCTCCTCCAGGGTGGACGGCCGCGCCACCGGCCCGCCCGCAGGCGCCGCAGCCGGAAGGGGCTCGCTCACCGGACATCCCTCCCCCGGCCCGCGGGCCCGGGCACCGGCGTCGGCTCGGCCAGGGACCCTGCCCCCGCGGGCACCGCCACCCCCGCCTGCCCCCAGGCCGCCGGCTCTCCCGCCGGGATGCCGGCCGGCGGAGCCGGCTCGTCGGGAAAGACCTTGCCCCGGTTGGCCAGTTCCAGAGGGTCGAAGGTGCGGCGAATGCGGCGCATCAGGTCCAGGGTCACGGGGTCGAACAGGCGGGGCAGGAAGCGGCGCTTCTCCAGTCCCACCCCGTGCTCGCCGGTGATGGAGCCGCCCAGCTCGATGCAGGTCTCGATGATGGCCGCCGCCAGCTCCTCGGCCCGCTCCACCGTCTCGGGGGAGCGGTCGTCGAAGAGGATCAAGGGGTGAAGGTTGCCGTCGCCGGCATGGAAGACGTTGGCCACCCGGAAACCGTGGCGGGCGGCCAGCTCCTCGATCCGGGCCAGGGCCTCGCCCAGGCGGGTCCGGGGCACCACGCCGTCCTGGACCAGATAACCCAGGCTGATGTGGCCGACGGCGGAGAAGGCGCTCTTGCGCCCCTTCCAGAGGCGCTGGCGCTCGGCTTCGTCCTCGGCCAGCCGCACTTCCGTCGGGCCGGACGCGGCGATGACCTCCATGAGGCGGCGGAAGTCGGCCTCCACCTCACCGGCGGGCCCGTCCAGCTCCACGATCAGCAGGGCGCCGGCCTGGCGGGGGTAGCCGGCGCCCACCGCCGCCTCGGCCGCGTCCATGGCCAGCCGGTCCATGATCTCCATGGCGGCGGGCAGCAGCCCCGCCTTCACCACGGCACCGACGGCGTCGCCCGCCTGGTCCAGGCGGCGGTACGCGGCCAGCACCGTGCGCACCGCTTCCGGCCGCGGCAGCAGCCGGACCGTCACCTCCACCACCACGCCGAACTGGCCCTCGGCGCCGGTGAACAGCCCCGGCAGGTCGGGACCGGCCACGTCCAGGCTGCTGCCGCCGATGGTCACCGTCTCGCCGGTAGCCAGCACCACCTTCATGCCCAGCACGTGGTTGGCGGTCATGCCGTACTTCAGGCAGTGGGCCCCGCCGGAATTGAAGGACACGTTGCCGCCGATGGTGCAGATCACCTGGCTGGAGGGATCGGGGGCGTAGTAGAGGCCGTAGGGTGCGGCGGCCCGGCTGATCTGCAGGTTGACCACGCCGGGTTCCACCACCGCCAGGCGGTCGGCGGGATCCAGGTGGAGGATGCGGTTCATCCGGTTCAGGGCGATGACGATCCCGCCGGGGACGGGCACGGCACCCCCCGAGAGGCTGGTGCCGCTGCCCCGGGCAACGAAGGGAACGCCGTAATCCCGACAGAGGCGCACCGTGGCTTCCACCTGCTCCCGCCGGGTGGGCAGGACCACCGCCACCGGCCGGGCCCGGAACACCGTCAGGCCGTCGCACTCGTACGCCGCCAGCTGGGCCGGATCGGTATGCAGCGACCCCGGCGGGTAGATCCGGCTCAGGGCCGTGAGAAAGGAGCCCTTCTCCGCCTCCGCCGCCATGGCGATCCCCCCCGCTTGCTCCCCCAGTGCCGATCATGGGGCCTCGGGCCCCGCCTCACCCTGCCGTCATGACGGGATGTCCGGACCGGAATCCGGATTCTTGTGCGGGAAGGTACTGGGATTCTTATTCACGACGCGCAGCCAAGTTCCTGGTTCCGTGCGCCGCCGGTAGGAACCGGGTCCGGCGGGCGCGAAATGTGCCCCATCCTACCCAAACCGTTGCGCCGGAACGGAGGCGGTGCGGTGTTCGACGGCAGCGGGGTCCTCTGGTTCCAGCAGGCGGCCCACCCGGTGCTGGACGCCGTGGCCCGGATCTTCACCTACCTGGGCAGCGAGTACTTCTACATGCTGATCCTGCCGCTGTGGTACTGGTGCGCCGACCGGCGGCGCGGCCACCAGCTGGCGTTCCTGTTCCTGGTTTCCATGTGGCTGAACGGCCTGCTCAAGGACGTGGCCAACATGCCCCGCCCGTCGGCCCTGCTGGACGGGGTGCAGGTGCTGGTGCGGGAGAGCAGCAACGGCTTCCCGTCAGGCCACGCCCAGGGTGCCATGACGGTGTTCGGGTACCTGTTCGCGGAATACCAGGTGGGCTGGTGGCGGGCCCTCTGCGCGGTGCTCATCGTGCTCATCGCCTTCTCGCGTCCGTACCTGGGCGTGCACTACCTGGGCGACACCCTGGGCGGGCTGCTGATCGGCCTGGTGGTGCTCGTGCTCTTCCGCTGGGGATTCGCCCAAGGTCTGGGAGGAACCTGGCCCCGGCGGCGAAAGCTCCTGCTGGCGCTGGTGGTGCCGGTCATCCTTTTGCCCCTCTATGGCGAATCCGTCGCCTACCAGACCCTGGGTTTCCTCATGGGCTTTCTGGCCGGCGACCTCTACGCCATGCAGGCCCTGCCCTACTCCACGCCGGCGCGGCCTGCCGTGGCCGCGGCCCGCCTGGGCGTGGGGCTGGCGGGGTTTGCCGTCCTCTACGTCCTGCATGGCGCGCTGATTCCCAACGGGCTGCCGGAACTGCCGGGCTATGCGCTGCTGGGCCTGTGGGTCACGGCGGGAGCGCCGTGGCTCTTCCGGCGGCTGGGCCTGGCCGGAGGAGGGCCCGGAACGGCCGGCGAGACGCCCGCGGCGGAGGGCCTGGTGGTGCCCGGTGGAACCGGGTCCGCCGCCCTGGCCGGCGCCCGCATCCAGCCCGCGGCGGCAGGCCCGGCCGCCGGCGCCGCCGCCCTGGCGGCGCCGGTTCGTCCCCTGCTGCGTCTGGCGGCGGGGTTCCTGGCCGCCACCGCGCTGGGCGCCGCCCTGGCCCAGCCTCCCCTTGACCGGGCCCAATACGGCCCCATGGCGGGCGAGCCGGCCCGCCGCCCGGTGCCCCTGGTCATCGCCCACCGCGGCGGCGACCAGCGGCCGGAAAACACCCTGGAGAGCTTCCGGTACGCCGCCGCCCTGGGTGCGGACTGGATCGAGCTGGACGTCCACCGCATCCGCGACGGGTCGCTGGTCGTCCTCCACGACGAGACGGTGGACCGGACCACCAGCGGCAGCGGGGACGTCCACGCCATGACGCTGGCCGAGGTCAAGGCGCTCGATGCCGGGTACTGGTGGACCCCCGACGGGGGGCGGACCTACCCGTATCGCGGCCGGGGTCTGACCGTCCCCACGCTGGAAGAGGTCCTTCAGGCCCTGCCCGGCCAGCGGCTCCTCATCGAGCTCAAGGACGACGACCTGCAGCTGGCCGAGGCGGTGGCCCGGGTTCTGGAGGCGCACGGCGCCACGGACCGGGTCATGGTGGCCTCCTTCCACGACCGGACCCTCCAGCACTTCCGCCAGGTGGCTCCTCGGGTTCCCACCAGCCTGGCCAGCGGCGAAGCCCTGCGCTTCGTCATCCTGCAGCGGCTGGGGCTCACGCCCTACCACCGGACGGCGGGCGTCGCCCTGCAGGTGCCCGAGTACCACGGAATCCTCAGGGTCTTCTCCGGGGGCCTGGTGCGACTCGCCCACGACCGCGGGGTGGAAGTCCACACCTGGACCGTCAACGACCCGCGCAAGATGGAGCAGATGTTCCTGGCCGGGGTCGACGGCATCGTCACCGACCGGCCCGATCTGGCCCTCCAGGTCCGGGCCAGCCTGTTCCCCACCTCCCGCCGCTAGAGCTTCCGGCGGGGCGCGGCGGCCGGTCCGGGCATCCGGGGTTCGGGGCCGGACCCGGTGCAGCCGGTGGCCGGGGTGCCGGCAGGGGCCGGCTCCGCGCCGGCCGCCGCTCCCTGGCCCGCCCCGTCGCGGTGGGGGGACGGCCTGGTACCCGGGGTGGCGCGGGGGCGCCCCGCGGGGGAAACCCGCCGGTGGCGGTCTGCCGGTGCGGGCCAGCCCCGCCGCGGCGAAAGGAGTGAAGCGCATGAGCAGCCTTCCCTCGTTCCAGGGGAACTTCGGCCTGCAGGCCCAGGTGGAGATCTACCTGTCGGCGGGGCAGGCCCAGCGGCTTCCGGTGAGCGTCGACCGGTGGCGGGAACGGGCCCGGGCCGTGCTGCCCGACGGGCCCTGGTGGTACGTGGAGGGCGGAGCGGGCGGCGGGGCCACCATGGCCGCCAACCGCCAGGCCTTCGACCGCTGGCGCCTGCGCCCGCGGATGCTACGGGACGTGGCCCAGCGGGATCTGTCCACCGAACTGCTGGGGCGCCGCCTGCCGGCGCCGGTGCTGCTGGCGCCTGTGGGCGTGCTCTCGGTGGTCCACGGCGAGGCGGAGCGGGCGCCCGCCCGGGCGGCGGCCCGGCTGGGCCTTCCCTTCATCGCCAGCACGGTCTCCTCCGTCACCCTGGAGGGCATCGCCGAGGCCATGGGCGACGGGCCGCGCTGGTTCCAGCTCTACCCGGCCCGGGACCGGGAGATCATGGCCAGCCTGATCCGGCGGGCCGAAGCGGCGGGCTACGAGGCGCTGGTGGTCACCGTCGACACCACCATGCTGGGCTGGCGGGAGCACGACCTGGAGAACGCCTACCTCCCCTTCCTGCTGGGGGAGGGGATCGCCAACTACCTGTCGGACCCGGCCTTCCGGGCCCGCCTGCCCCGGCCGCCGGAAGAGGACCGGGAGGGGGCCATCCTGCAGTTCCTCCAGGTCTTCGTCAACCCGTCCTTCACCTGGGACGAGCTGGCCTTCATTCGAGGCCAGACCCGCCTGCCGGTCCTCGTCAAGGGGATCACCCACCCCGGCGACGCCCGCCAGGCGGTGGAGTGCGGGGTGCAGGGGATCATCGTCTCCAACCACGGCGGCCGGCAGGTGGACGGGGCCGTGGCCGCCCTGGACGCCCTGCCCGAGGTGGTGGAGGCGGTGGCCGGCCGCGTAGCCGTCCTGTTCGACAGCGGCATCCGGCGCGGGGCGGACGTCCTCAAGGCCCTGGCCCTGGGGGCCCGGGCGGTGCTGGTCGGCCGGCCCTACGTCTATGCCCTGGCCGCCGCCGGGGAAGCGGGGGTGGCCCGGCTGCTGCGGCACCTGCTGGCCGATCTGGACCTGACCATGGGCCTTTGCGGCGTCCGCTCCGCGGCCGAGATCGACGGGAGCCTGGTGACCCGGGTGTGACGAACCGGCCGGGTGCCGCGTCAGGCCACGATCCCCCCGAAGGCAAGCGGCGGGAGCGACCCCCCTGGCCCGGAGCGACCGGTCCCGAGCCGGTCGCGGGCCGGCAGGCTCCAGACCGGAACCGGTCCGGGGCCCGGGAGGGCGGTGCAGCCGGCCCAGGCAAGAGCTGGGGCGGCGGAACGCCACCTTGCCGGTCCACGGCCGGGCCAGGCATGGGTTCGCGGCCCGGTGGGCCTGGGGCATCCAGGCGGGATCCGGCCGTCCACCGGCATGCCAGGCCCAGGGCCCGCCGGGCCGCGTTCCATCACCGCCGGACACGCCGGTGACCACCCCGTCGCCGGCATGTCCGGCTACCCTCGGGCCCGCCCCGGCGCACCGGGGCCCTGCCCCGCACCACGGCCCAGCATGCGGCGGACGGTGGCCAGGACCAGGCGGTCCCGCAGCCCCGTGGGCAGCCACCGCAGCAGGCGCACCTCCCGGGCCCGCTCCGGGGCGGCCACCAGGTAGCGGGCCCGGGGGCGAGGGGCCGTCAGCGCATGGACCACCGCCCGGGCCACGGCCTCCGGCGGCAGGCCTTGCCGGGCGTTGCGCTGGGCAATCCGGGTCATGGCGGCGACCGCCGCGGGGTAGACCGCTTCCGTACCCGGTGGAGGCGGCAGCAGGTAACCCTGGGCCGCCTCCGCCGACCGGGTCCAGATGGGCGTCACCACCGAGCCGGGCTCGATGAGGCTTACCGCGATGCCCCAGGGGGCCAGCTCGATGCGCAGGGCGTCGGCCAGGGCCTCCAGGGCGAACTTGGAGGCCGAATAAGGCCCCATGAAGGGCAGGGACACGAGGCCCGATACGGAGCCCATGAGCACGATCCGGCCGCGCCCCTGCCGGAGGGCCGGGAGCAGGGCCCGGGTGACGGCCACCACGCCCACCACGTTGACCTCCAGCTGCTGGCGCCAGACGGCCTCGGGGATCAGCTCCACCGGACCGGCGGCGGCGATGCCGGCATTGTTGACCAGCCCCTGGAGACCCCTTTCGCCGGCGCGGCGCCGGACGGTCTCGGCCGCGGCTCGCACCTGCTCTTCGTCGGTCACGTCGAGGAGCAGCGGCTCCACCGCCGGCCCACCCGCCTCCCGCAGGGCCTCGCCGTCTTCCGGGCGGCGGACGCCGGCCAGCACCGTCCACCCGGCGCGGGCCAGGGCCAGGGCGCTGGCCCGCCCGATGCCGCTGCCGGCACCCGTGATCAGCACCAAGGGCATCCCCGTCCCTCCTCAGCCCACCCCGGCCCACCCGGGGTGCCGCGGCCTGCCGGCCCGCGCCATCCGGACCCACGACCGGCGACGTACTGCAACCTGCCGAAGGCGCGGCCGGCGAGGGACCCGACCTGCCGGACCCGCAACCTGCCAGCTGTCGCGCCCTGCCGGGAGCGGAAACCTACCGGGCCACCGCCCGGGCACCGGCCCTCTCCTCCGCCAGCTCCAGCAAGGTATCGGCCACCAGCGCCCGGATCAGCTCGACCTTGTACTCGCTGCCCGGCAGAGGACGGGCGCCTTCCACGGCCAGGGCGCCCGCCTGCCGGGCCGCCTCCGGATCCAGCCGCCGCCCCTCCAGCCAGGCCTCCACGCTCTCCAGCCGCCAGGGCTTGAGGGCAACCCCGCCCAGCGCCAGCCGGGCCACCCGGACCCTCGGCCCGGTCCCCGGTTCACCGCCTTCGTCCCAGCGGATGGAGGCCGCCAGGCTCACCAGGGCAAACTGCCAGGCCCGCCGGTCGGTGAGCTTCCGGTAGGCGCTGGTCCAGTGCGCTCCGCCACCGGCCGCCGGCAGGTCGATGGCGACCACCAGCTCGTCCGGTTCCCGGACCGTGAGGGCCGGCCGCCCGGCCGGCACCCGCCCCGTGAAGTACTCCCCGGCGGGAACCCGCCGGCGGCCAATCCCCCCCGCCTGCCACCGGGCCAGCTCCACCTCGGCCCCCAGGGCCACCAGGGCCACGGCGGGGTCCGAGGGGTGAACGGCCCCGCATCCTGCCCCGTCTTCGCCCGGACCGTGGCCGAAGACGGCCTGGAAGGGACCGGCGGCACCGGGAGCGGCACAGGTGCAGTGGTCGTGCCCCGCCAGGCGGCAGGGCAGGCCGGTGCGGAAGTACCAGCAGCGCACCTGCTGCTCCAGGTTCCCTCCCAGGGTGGCCCGGTTGCGCAGGGCCGGCGTGGCCGAGGCGGCCGCCGCCTGGGCCAGGGCCCGGTAGGGTCCGGGCAGGGCACCCGGCCGGGCCAGGTCGGCCAGGGTAGTCAGGGCGCCGATGCGCCACCGCCCGTCGTCCAAAGGCCCCATGCCGCGGAGGCCGCCGATCCGGCGGATGTCCAGCAGCCACCGGGGCCGCGCCCGGCCCTGGTGCATCAGGGTGAGGAGGTCCGTCCCCCCGGCCAGGGCCACCGGCCGCTCGCCCTGGTGGGCAGCGGCCAGGGCCTGGAGGGCGTCCTCCAGGGTCACCGCCCGGCCATAGGCCGGGCCGGCCGCCGGCAGGTGCCCCTCGTCCCGGTCGGATCCTTCCGCCGCTGCCGCCGGCGGTGCCGGCGGCGCCGCGCCACCGCTCGCGGCAGCCGAATGCCGTTCCTCTCCCCAGCGCTCTGTCACCGGGGATCACCTCCCCCCGCAGCCTGGGGCTGCCGCCGGCCGTCGGGGCCGATGCCGTGGCGGCGCAAGAGGGCCAGCACCCGCTGGCGGGTGAGGGGCAGTTCCCGCACGGGGATGCCCGTGGCGTGGTAGAAGGCGTTGGCGATGGCCGCCGCCGTGGGGATGATGGGCGGCTCCCCCGCCCCCTTGACCCCCAGGTTGTTGCCATGAGGATCGGGCCCGCCGGTGAAGGCCACGTGCAGCCGCGGGATGTCGGCCACCGTGGGCACCCGGTAGTTCTCCAGGTTGGGGTTGAGCACCCGGCCGCTCAGCGGATCCATGACCCGTTCCTCCATGAGCGCGAACCCCAATCCCTGGATCATGCCGCCCTCCATCTGGGCCGCCGCCGTCAGGGGGTTCACCACCCGGCCGATGTCGTGGACCGCCCAGAGGTCGAGCACCCGCACCTCGCCGGTAGCCGGATCGACCTCCACCTCGGCGAACTGGGCGCCGAAGGTGTGGATGGCGTACTCGTCGGGGTTGGGGCCGCGGCTGCCGCGGCCGGTGATCACGTACTGGCCGAGGGTCTTGCCGAGTTCCTGGAAGGTGACCGCCCTGTCGGGAGCCCCCCGGACCTGCACCCGCCCCGGAGGAACCAGCTCCAGATCCCGCGGATCGGCCTCCAGGAGCCCGCCCGCCAGCTCCAGGATCTGGCGGGCGGCATCCGCCGCCGCCGACCGCACCGCCGGTCCCATGGAAGGTACCGTCATGCTGCCGGCGCTGATGGGAGCGTAAGGCCCGCCGTCGGTATCCCCCAGCTGCACCCGCACCCGCTCGAGGGGCAGGGCCAGTTCTTCCGCGGCGATCTGGGCCAGCACGGTGCGCGTGCCGGTTCCGATGTCCTGGCCCGCCGTCACCACCGTGGCCGTACCGTCCGGATGAACCCGCACCTCGGCCTGGGCGGGAGGGCCGCCCGCGCCACCCCAGATCTGGCTGGCCATGCCGATGCCCCGCAGCCGGCGCCGGCGGCCGGCTCCGCCTTCCGCAACCGGGCCGCCCGTTCCCCCCGTCGCGGGGGCCCCGGCACCGGTCCCGGTGGCGGGGCGGTCGCCGCCGGCCCCCTGGGCAGCGGCCTCAAGGGCGACAACGCCCGGCACACCCCATCCACTCCCGCCGCGCTTGGCCTCCCAGCCCGCCATGGCGGCGCCCATGGCGTAGGCCTGCCGCAGCCCCTTGGAGGAGTAGGGCCGGCCGCTGGTGGGGTCGACCTCCGCGTAGTTGCGGAGCCGCAGCTCCAGCGGGTCCAGGTCGAGACGGCGCGCCAGCTCGTCCATCAGCACCTCCAGGGCCACCGTGCCCTCCACGTAGCCCGGCGCCCGGAAGGCGGAGGTGGGCCCGGTGTTGGTGTGGACCGGCACTTCGACCGTGCGCACGTTGGGAATGGCGTACAGCTGGCGGGCCGGGCCGCCGATGCTGCCGGGACTGCCCAGGACCCCCACGGCGGCATAAGCTTCCAGGTCCAGGGCCACCAGCCGGCCGTCGGCCCGGGCGCCCAGCTTGAGCCGCTGCAGGGTGCTGTGGCGGTTGCCTGCGGCCAGGTTCTCCTCCTCCCGGTCCAGCACGCAGCGCACCGGCCGCCCCAGCTGCCGGCTGAGGATGCCCGCCAGCACCGTGTACTTGTGCAGCCCGTTCTTGCTGCCGAAACCGCCGCCCATGTGCTCCTTGACCACCCGCACCCGGTGCACGGGCAGCCCGAAGAGCTGGGCAAACCGGTCCCGGACGCCGAACAGGTGCTGGGTCGAGTCGTAGATGGTCACCCGGTCCTGCTGCCAGTCCACCACGCTGCCGTGGGTCTCCATGCAGTTGTGCAGCTGCACCGGGGTGCGGAAGGTGCCCTCCACCACCACCTCCGCCTCGCGAAAGCCGGCCTCCACGTCCCCGCGGCTGTAGCGGGTCGCCCGGTCCCAGCGCACGTTGCCCTGGGGCCGCACGGGCGGGGCATCGGGCTTCATGGCCTCTTCCAGGTCGACCACAAAGGGCAACGGCTCGTACTCCACCTCCAGGGCCGCCGCGGCGGCCCGGGCCGTCTCGAGGTCGCGGGCCGCCACCACCGCCACCTCATCCCCGTGGTAGCGCACCACCGGGTTGAGGACGCGATCCCCCTCGCGGCCCCAGGGAATGGGCGGGCAGTTCTCATGGGTCAAAACGGCCAGGACCCCCGGGATGGCCAGGGCCCGCTCCGCCCGGATGGAGCGGATCCGGGCGTGGGGATAAGGGCTCCGTACGACCACCGCATGGACCATGCCGGGCAGGCGGACGTCGTGGGTGTAGCGGGCGCGCCCGGTCACCTTCTCCCAGCCGTCCACCCGCGGTACGGGCCGGCCGATGTAACGCAGCCGGTCTTCTCCGGGCAGCGGCGCCGCGGGGTCGTCCTCGACCACCACGAACCGCTCCTGCACCCGGCCCTCGAACTCGAAGCGGGTCTTAACCAGTCGCGGCACCGGACACCCCTCCTCCGCCCCCGGCCCCGCCCAGCGCCCCGGCAGCCCGCAGGGCGGCCTGAACGATCCGGGTGTAGGCCCCGCACCGGCAGAGGTTGCCGGACAGCGCGGCCACCACCTGCTCCCGGGTGGGGTGGGGCTCCCGGTCCAGCAGGGCCTTGACGGCCATGATCTGCCCGGGCGTGCAGAAACCGCACTGCAGGGCGTCCTCCGCGATGAACGCTTCCTGGATGGGGTGCAGGCGATCGCCCCGGGCCAGCCCCTCCACGGTCTCCACCCGGCTGCCGTCGCAGGCGGCCACGGGCACCAGGCAGCTGTACACCAGCTCCCCGTCGACGATCACGCTGCACGCCCCGCAATTGCCTTCCCCGCAGCCGATCTTGGTCCCCATCAGGCCAAGCCGCTCGCGGAGGAACGCGGCCAGGGTGAGGCTCGCCGGAACGTCTCCCACCCAGGTCTCCCCGTTGACCACCAGGCGGACGGGAACCTGGGCGCGGAACGCCGGCAGGGCCGATTCTCCGGCTCCCGGTTCCGGTTCCCGGGAGCCGGGTTCGTCCCCGACCCCGGGGAAAGCGCCGCCGAGAGGCTCGCCGCCCGGAAGTCCGCCGCGGCCCCCGTTCCCGCCGCTGCGATCCCTGGACAACGTGTCCCGTCGCCTCCTTACCGGCCCTTCCACTGGGGGGCCCGCTTCTCCAGAAAGGCCTGCATGCCTTCCTTCTGGTCTTCCGTGGCGAACAGGCTGTAGAACAGCCGCCGCTCGAACTCCAGTCCCGCGCCCAGGGGCGTCTCGTAAGCCTGCAGCACCGCCGCCTTGGCCATCTGTACCGCCAGCGGCGGCATGCCCGCGATGGCGTGGGCCAGCCGCACGGCCTCGGGCAGGCACTGCTCGTCGGGCACCACCCGCGTGACGAGCCCCCACGCCTCGGCTTCCCGGGCGGGGATCATCCGTCCCGTCAGGATGGCCTCCATGGCCTTGTACTTCCCGGCCACGCGGGTCAGCCGCTGGGTACCGCCGGCGCCGGGGATCACGCCGATCTTGATCTCCGGCTGGCCGAACTGGGCCGACTCGCCGGCGATGATGATGTCGCATCCCATGGCCAGCTCGAACCCGCCGCCCAGGCAGTAGCCCTGGACCGCGGCGATCACCGGCTTGCGGATGCGCCACAGGCGCTGCCAGGCGCCCAGCAGGTCGTCCCCGGTCACCTCGGCCAGGCCCTTGCCCGCCATCTCGGCGATGTCGGCGCCGGCGGCGAAGGCCCGCTCGTTGCCGGTCAGGACCATGCAGCGGATGTCCGGGTCGCGGTCGAACCCGGCCAGCACCCCGGCCAGCTCTTCAATGAGGTCCCGCCGCAGGGCGTTGAGCACCTTCGGCCGGTTCAGCCGGACGATGGCCACCGGCCCGTCGGTCTCCACCAGCAGGTACTCGTAACGGCGGTCCGCTCCGTCCCCCGTTGCGGTCAAGCCCGGTCACCTCCGCCCATCCATTCGCCTGGGAGGAACCGGTTCCCTGCGGCGCCGGCAGGCAGCGGCCTCAGCCGTTGTGCGGCGGCTTTGCTATGATGAGCAGGGTGCCGCCCGCGGCACCAACCCTTGAACGCCCCTGTGGAGGAACGAGCCCGTGACCAGCAACGCCCACCCGCAACCCCGGCCGGGTGCCGGTCCGGAGGTCCGCACAGTGACCGGCACGGCCGCCCCTGACCCGGAGCCAGCCGGCGCCAGGCCGGCAGGCGCCAGCGGGACTCCTGGGGCTCCGCCTGATGGCGCCCCCTCCACCGCACCGCCGGTGGCCGCAACCCCGGCGGGTCCACCCGGCGGCAGACCGGGCAGCACCCCGAGGGGAGAGGACAGCGGCCTCAACCTCGCCGGGACCGGACCCCTGGCACCCTGGAGCCTTCTGCCCCGTACCTGGCTGGAGCCGGCCGGCGGGCGCCCGGGCCCGTGGCGCCGGGAAGAGGCTCTGGCCCCGCGCCCGCTGACCCCCTATTCCGCCGCCCTGTGGCGGCAGGAGCTGCCGGACCTGACGGGGCGGATCAGCCGGGACCTGTCGCTGCCCAGCGCCGGTGTCGACCTGACCGTGGACGAACAGGGCCATCTCCTGGCCCGCCCCCTCCCGGCCGCCGCCTGGCCGGGGGCCCTGGCCTGGCGGGCCGCCCGCCACGGCTGGATCGCCGCCCGCCAGGCGGCCGAGCTGGTTCGCTGGTGGGACGAGCAGGGTGCCCGGACCCTGCTGGCCGACGCCGGCGAGCTGCGGCTGCGGGTGATCCCCCTGGAGCGGGCCGGGGGGACCCCCGGCGGGCCCGGCGGGCCCGGGCGGCTCCAGGAATGGCGGCGGACCCTGGAACGCTGCCGGGACATCTGGCGGGCTCACCTGGACCGGCTCCTGCGCCTCGAAGCCCTGGCGACCCTTAGCCTCTGGCAGCTGGACGCCCTCTTGCAGGCCTTTCAGCTGCCCGGTGCCCCGCGGGCGGGCGACCTGGTCCCCGTTCCGGCGGTGGTGGCGGAGATGGGCCAGCGGCTCTGGCACCTGGCCGCCCGCGGCCGGGAAGCAGGGGCGGTGGCCGCCGTCTTCCGGGAACCGCCCTACCACCCCCGGCTGTCGCGCCTTGCCCAGGACGCCCCCGGTGCCGGCGCAGGAGCGTCGCCGGAACACGGCGGGCCGGTGGCCGCCTTCCTGGAGCTGTGGGGCCAGTTCCTCGAGCGGTACGGGTACGTGGCCCTGCCCGCGGCCGAGCTGGCGGAGCCCACCTGGGCGGAGGACCCCGAGCCCGCCCTGGCCTGGCTGGCCCGGTTCTTCCAGGACCGGGGGCTCAGCCCCATCGCTGCGGAGATCAACGCCCAGCGGCGCCAGCAGCAGCTGGAGGAGGCCATCCGCCGGCACCTGGCCCGGCGGCCCCTCGACCGGGGCCGCATCGAGGAGACCCGGCGGCTGGCCGAGGCCACCACCCGGGTGGCCGCGGAGATGGGCTACCACATGCTGGTCCTCAGGTCCTGGTGGCGGCGGGCGGTGCTGGGGGCTGGGAGGGACCTGGCCGCCGCCGGGCGGCTGGAGGAACCCGCCGCCGTGTGGCAGCTCGCACCCCATGAGCTGGAAGCGCTCCTAGGTGGAGGGCCCGGCGGTGGCCAAGCCTCGTCCCACGGCCCGGCCACCGCGACGGCCGGGCGCCACCCGGAGGGCCCCGGGGCCCCTGCGGGGACCCCAGGCCAGGCAGGCCCCGCTGGCGCCGCCCCGGCGGCCCGCCTGGAGGGTCATGACGGGGCCGCCGCACCGGCCGGCGGCCACCCCGGCAAGGGCCGCGGCGGGGACCGTCACGAGCACGAGCAGCCGGACGAGGGCCGTCACGAGTTACCCGGCCGGGGCGGTCCCGCGCAGCCCGGCGGGGGTCGTCACGAGCAGCGCACCGAGCCGCCCGCTCCACCGGACGAGGAACGCCTCGAGCGGGCCCGCCAGCGGGCGCACCGCTTCTTCCGCTACGCCGGGATGGCGTACTTCGCCCTGCTGGCGCTGATCCCGCTGATCATGGCCCGCCAGGGCCTGCTCTGGTGGGGCCTGCGGGAGATGGCCCTCCTGGTCGTCGAGATCGTGGTGGTGCTGGCACCGCTCGCCGCCGTCGCCGGGGCCGCCTACCTGCTGGCCCGGGGCAGGAAGGGGCGGCCCCGAGCCCGGACCCGGGACGAACAGGCAGGCGGCGCCGGGGGAGCGGCCGGGCCGGGCCAGCCCGGATAGCCGCCGGCCCCGCGCGCCGGCTACGGCCGCCGGGCGGCCAGGTGCCCGCTGCGCTCAAGCCCCGCCCGCACCAGGTGGGCCAGGCTGTCTTCCTCCAGCCGGCCGATCACCTCTTCCAGGGTGGAACCGGAGCAGGCCCAGTTGTCCTTGGCCGAATCGTAGCAGTACAGCAGCCAGCCCTCCGGGCAGCGGTAGATCTCCACCTTGCCCGGACGGGTGAAGGGTTCGATGCGGGCCACCAGATCGGCTTCGAAGCGCAGGCGATCGCCCTGCAGCTGCACCCCGGGCGCCACGCGCCGTACCTCGTTCACCACCGTCGCCGAGGCGGGGTCAGCGGCCGGGTGGGACAGCTGCACTTCCTGAAGATCCATCTTCGCCGGGCCCTCCTTCCCCTGCCTCCTCCTGGACGAACCCGGCCAGGAGGCCGGCCAGGCGCTCCAGCCCCTCGACCAGGCGGGGACCGGGCCGGCCGAACAGGGCTTCGGGCAGGGGCACGACGCGGCCTCGGGCCACGGCCTCCAGCCGGCTCCAGCCCGGCCGGGCCGCCACCCGCGAGGGGTCCATGTGCCCCTGCAGCGTCCCGCACCAGCACAGCAGGATCACGTCGGGCACCCGGGCCACCACCGCCTCCGGCTCGACGACGCCGCTGGTGCGGTCGAGATCGGCGAAGATATTCTGCCCTCCGGCCATCTCGGCCATGTCGGTGAACCAGCTCCGCCGGCCGGGTGTGATCAGCGGCCGCGGCCACCATTCGAGGTAGAGCCGCCAGGGCCGCCCCCGCCGGGCGGCCAGCCGCGCCATGCGCTGCCGGACCGCGGCGGCCCGGGCTTGGAGCTGCCGGACCAGCCGGCGGCCGCGTTCCTCCCGTCCGGTGGCGGCGGCCACCGCCTGGATGGACTGCAGCACCTCGGGCCAGCGCTGGGGATTGAGCACCAGGTGGGGCAGGCCCCGGCGCTGGAGGGCTTCGACGTTGCGCTCCATGCCGGGAACGCTGAGGGAGGCCAGGACCAGGTCGGGCTCAAGGGCGGCCACCCGGTCGATGTCGACGGTCAGGTCCGGCCCCACCCGGGGCAGGCGCGCCACCTCCGGAGGATAGTCGGAGTGGTCGTCGACCCCGACCACGAACTCCCCCAGGCCCAGGGCAAAGGCGATCTCCGTGTTGCTGGGGGCCAGGGAGACGATGCGCACGGCGAATCCCTCCCGCAACCGGGCCTGCCGGCCCGGCCGGCCCCCGGCGGCAGCATGCCGGCAGGGCCGGACCGCCGCCACCGGGCGGCCGTCCAGGGCGGGCGGCAGGCCTACCCGGCCAGCTCCAGCTGCGGCGCGATGCCCCGCAACGCCTCGATGACGTGGGCGATGTGCTGGTCCAGGGGGACGCCCAGGTCTTCCGCCCCGCGGATCACGTCCTCCCGGTTCACCCCGCGGGCGAAGGCCTTGTCCTTGAACTTCTTCTTCACCGACGGCACGGTCAGGTCGGCCAGGCCGGTGGGCCGGACCAGGGCACAGGCGATGACGAAGCCCGTCAGCTCATCCACGGCGTAAAGGGCCTTCTCCATCCGGGTCTGCCGCGGCACGCCGGTGTGATCCCCGTGGGAAAGGATCGCCCGCACGATCTCCTCGGGCCAGCCCCGCTGACGCAGGATCTCGGCGCCGCGGAAGGGGTGGTCGTCCAGGGAGGGGTAGCGGTCATAGTCGAAATCGTGGAGCAGGCCGGTGATCCCCCACTTTTCCTCGTCCTCGCCAAAGAGGCGGGCATAGTAACGCATGCACGCCTCCACCCCCAGGGCGTGCTTGATCAGGTGGGGGGACTGGGTGAACTCCGTCAACAGCTGCCAGGCGGCCTGGCGGTCGAAGGTGGGTTCAGCCATTGCCATCCCTCCAGTTGCCACCAGGATAGCGCGAAGGAGGGACGGGGGCCAGTCTTCCCGGCCGCCGCTGGCCGGCACGCGCAGGCGGCGCCTCCAGCGGCTCCTGAACCCCCCGGTGCCGGGCCCGGCGGCCGCCCCCACCGCCGGCTCTAGCCGCCGATGGCGTACATCGCCCGCTGGGGCTTGACGAAACCCTTCTGGTTGATCAGGTGGCCGGCCCACTTGGCCCACACCGCCCGCCGGATGGCTGCCGCCACCGCCTCATCATCAGCCCCGCCGCGCAGGAGCTCCCGCAGGTCGAACTCCTCGACGGCGAACAGGCAGTTGCGGATCTTGCCGTCGGCCGTCAGCCGGATCCGGTCGCAGCTGGCGCAGAAGGGCTGGGAGACCGATGCAATGATGCCGAAGGTGCCCCTGCCGTCGGCGAACCGGTACAGGCGGGCCGGGTCCGCGGGGTCGTTGTGCAGGGGCACCACGGGCGCAATGCGCTGGGCCTGCTGGAGGATCTCCGCCGCCGTGTACACCAGATCCCGGGTCCAGACGTTGGAACCGTCTAGGGGCATGAACTCAATGAACCGCAGGGTCAGCTGGATGGGCTGTTCCCGCACCCAGCGCAGGAAGGTCTCGATCTCGCCGTCGTTGAAGCCCCGCATCACCACGGCGTTGATCTTGATGGGCTCAAGGCCCGCGGCGGCCGCCGCCGCGATCCCGTCCAGCACCCGGTCCAGCTCGTCCCGGCGGGTGAGCTGCCGGAACCGGTCGCGGTCCAGCGAGTCCAGGCTGACGTTCACGCCCGCAAGGCCCGCCGCCTTGAGGGCCCCGGCCTTTTCCCGCAGGAAGAAGCCGTTGGTCGTCATGCTGACGGAACGGATCCCCGGCACCCGCACCAGCCGCGCCACCAGCTCCTCCACGCCGGGTCGCAGCAGGGGCTCGCCGCCGGTCAGGCGGATCTTTTCCACCCCCATCCCGGCGACGATCCGCACCACCCGCTCGATCTCGGCAAAGGTCAGGATCTCGGTCGTGGGTATCCAGGGGATGTCCCCTTCGGGCATGCAGTAGACGCACCGAAAGTTGCAGCGGTCCGTCAGGGAGATGCGCAGCTTGCGCACGACCCGCCCGAAGCGGTCGACCAGCGGGCCCGTGGTCGGCATCCCCGGCGGCGCCGGATCGGTGGCCCGGCTGATCACGGTCCGCACGGCTGCGGCGGCCGGCTCCGGCCCTCCCAGCGTCATGGCCTCACCCCCAGCGGGTCCCGGCAGGCCGGGTTCGTCCGGCGGCCGAACCCGCCCCCTCCCGCGGCCCTTTCCCCTACCATTCGGACGGGAGGGCGGGATTCCTTTTCCGGGCCGGCGGCGGGTCACAGGAATGGCGCAGCCGGGCCGCCAGGCCCATCCAGGGCCGGCCGGCCCGGGACCGGCTTGGGGCGCCCTCGCGGCGGCCGCTCTTACGATGCGTTCTCACTCCCGTTCTCGCCCCCCGCCGCCTTCAGGCTCCCGGCCGGGGGACGGGGCCGGCGCCAGGCGCGGCGGGCCGGTGGGGATCTGGCGCCCGGTGTGATCGATGTAGTAGGGCCCCTTGTGCAGGAGCTGGGAGACGGGGACGATCTCGTACCCCTCGCCCTGGAGGCGCCGCAGGATCTCGGGCAGGGCCGCGGGCGTCGACTCCGCGTTGTTATGGAAGAGCACGATGGAACCGGGACGAACCAGCCGGGTCACCCGGTCCACGATCTGCTGCGGCGTCACGTCCATCCAGTCCAGGGAATCCACGTCCCACTGGATGGGGATGATGCCCATGCTCTCCACCACCGTGATCACCCGGTCGTCGTAGGCGCCGAAGGGCGGCCGGAACAGCCGGGCCTCGAAGCCGGCGGTTTCCCGCACGGCCCGGAGGTTGTCTTCCAGCTCGCGCCGGATCTCGGCGTCGGAGAGGGTGCGGAAGTCGGGGTGGGTCGCGGAGTGCAGCCCGATCTCGTGCCCCTCCCGGGCGATCATGCGGGTCTCCTCGGGATACTTGCGGATCCACATGCTGACCAGGAAGAAGGTGGTTTTCACGTTGTGCCGGCGGAGGATCTCCAGGATCTTGGGCGTCTTGTCGGCGCCCCAGGTGGCGTCGAAGGAGATGGCGATCCGCCTGGCGTCCGTCTGGACGCTGTAGATGGGCAGCTTCTTCTTGGCGGGAGCCGGCGGCTCCCCGGCGGCAAACCGCGGCACCACCGGCGCCGGGCCGGCGGGGGATACCATGTCGTCCGCCGGGGTGGGCGCGGCCATGCGCACCGCCAGGACCAGGACGAACAGGCCGGCCAGCAGCCCGGCCGCAAACCAGCGGCGTTCCTCCCCTGCCACGATGGTCCCTCCGTCCCTGCGCCCGCCGGGGCCGGATTCGTCAAGGCTGCCGGACCGGGATGCGGCATGCCGCGCCGGCCCGGGCCGGCGCCGGGAGGCGGTCCGGGCGTCGGGATCCTCCGGCCGGCCCGGCCGGCAAGGTGCGTCGCTCCAGGGAGTTGGGCCGGGCCCCGGCGCCCCTTCATACCTATGTCCGGGGGCAGACCGCCATGCTACAATGAACCAGTTGCGAGCCAGGTTCCGTGCGTCAGGTTCCGCACGTGATGCATGCAGGAGATCCGTGAGGCATACAGGAGGCCAAGGAGCCCGGATCATGGCCAAGCAGCCGCCCCTGGCGGGGCGCAACGACCCCCGCCTGCAGGAACGGTACGAGCAGTTGCTGGAAGCCGCCGCCGCGGAGTTCGCCACCCGGGGTTACCACCAGACCACGGTGAAGGACATCGTGGAGCGGGCCGGAGTGGCCACGGGGACCTTCTACCTCTACTTCGCCAACAAGGAGCAGTCTTGCATCGCCCTGATCGAGCGCCTGTACGGCCGGGTGCTGGCGGAGGTGGTGGCGGCCCGGGCCGGCATGGCCACTACGCTGGATAAGCTGGCGGCTTCCATCCGGGCGGCCCTGGGGGTCTTCGGCGCCCATCGCAACCTGGCCCACATCGCCCTGGTCCGGGCGCCGGGCGCCCATCCCCTCTTTGACGAGCTCCTGGCCCGCATCCACCGGGAGCTCTGGGACCTTGTCGCGGAAGACATCCGCGAGGCGGTGGAGGAGGGCCTGCTCCCTGACCAGCCGGCGGACATCGCCGCCCGCGCCCTGATCGGCGCCCTCTACGAGGTGGTGATCAGCTGGCTGCAGGCGGAGGTGCCGGCCGATCTGGCCGAAGCCGTAGAGCCGCTGGTGGGGTTCTGCCTGCGGGGGCTCGGGGCGGCTTGGCCGGGCGCCTGAGCCCGTTCTTGCCCTCTACGGCCCGCCCGGCGGGCCCGATCCCCCAGTAGGGGGTAGGACGCCGGTCACCCGTGTTCTGCCAGGCCCCAGGGCACGATGCCGGTGATCAGCAGGACACCGATCACGCCGGCCAGGACCAGGTACGCCCAGCCCACCCGGCGGGCCAGCCGCCGGGCGGCGGGTCCCAGGTCCCCGGCCGTCGCTTCGAACCGCAAGAGGAACAGGCCGCTGCCCAGGAAGGCCAGAGCCGTCACGGGCTCCGCGGCCTCCGCCAGGAGGGCCACCACCGCCAGGATGGTGGACATGCCGGCACCCCCCTTGCCCCTCCTGGTGCCCCTCTCGTGGGGACGGTCCCGCCTTGCGGCTGGGCCGGCACCCCGGGCCCAGGGGCGCGGTTCTACCGGATGGTCAAGCCGGTGCGGCGCACCCGGACCACGACCTCGACCCGGGCCTCGATGCGCTCTGCCGCTTGCCGCGTCGCGCTGCCCGGCTGCGGCCAGAGGGACGGCTCCACCACCCGTAAGGCGCGCCCGATGCCGAAGGGATCCGCCCCCAGGTCGCGGACGCGGGCGACGATCCGCTGCACCCGCTGTTGCAGGTCCCGCTGGGTACGGGCCTGGATCCGGCGCATGGTGGCGGTGTCCGTCAGGTCGATCCCGCCGGCCCGGTGCTCGACCACCCGCCCCTCCACCAGCAGGCGAAGCACCGCCTCACGGCTGTCCGGCGGCCCCTGGAGGTTGAGGCGCGAGTCCACGTGGAAGATGTCGAGCACCACGCCGCCCGATACAGGCTCCCGCACGGGGACGTACAGGGTGGTCCGCCGCGGGCTGCCCATGGCCCACATCAGGTACCATGCCTCGGGCGGCCGGATGATCGTCTGGAGGCGGTCGTCCCGGAACACCGCCAGGCCGGCCCAGTCGATGCCCGCTTCCGTTCCCGCCGCCTGCCGCAGCACGGAGGCCACGGGATCGACGCCGGGCTCCGAGACATCGGTGAGGAACCGCGACAGGTCTACGTTGGGGGCACGGCCGGTGCGGGTCAGATCGTCCAGCATCTGGCTCAGGTAGAGGGCGGCCGTGGCGTCCTGGGCCATGGTCGTCGTCAGGAAATCCTTCGCCCGGCCCCGCACGACGGCCAGCGGGATCAGCCGCCGGATCTCGGGGTTCTGCACCAGCATCTCCAGGTGTTGCAGGACCCCAGCCCGGGCCAGGTCCTCCCCGACGAGGACCACCCGCACGTGGCCGAGGAAGATGTCAAAGCGGGCGGCATCCCGAAGGTGCGCGATCGCCTCGTGGACCGTGGCTCCCGTAGCAGCAAGCACCACCTTGGTGCCCCCCTGGAGGCCGCCACGCTGCCCCGGCTGGTTGCCGCTGATGCCCGGCCGCGTGGTGGTGCCCCCGGGAATGGTCACCTCCAGGCTCACCTCGATGCGCCCGCCCCGGGCCCGGTCCAGGCCGACCCCCACCACGATGGCCCGATCTTCCACGTCCCGGGCGTCCCAGCACCCGCCCAGCACCAGAGCGGCCGCCACCAGCACCAGAACCAGCCGCCCGCCGGGGCGGCGAGAGGGACGCCGGTCCGCAGCCACCGCCCGCCGGGCGCCCTGGAAGCACCGGGCCACGGGCTACACCCCGCGCTCGGGGCCGGAGGCCGCCCCGGACCCGGCGGGCGATCCAGCACCGGCGACCCGCCCGAATGGACCCCCGGACGGGCGGACGGGGGAGGGACCGGCCCCGGCGGCAGCCGCCGCCGCGGGGCCGCGGTGAGCCCGCTGCAGGCGCCGGCCCTTGATCGCCGCCACCGCCCAGAGCAGCAGGGGCACGGCCACCTCCAGGCCCAGGCTCACCCAGCCCAGCACGGTCATCAGCTGGCCCACAGCCGCGAAGTTGGCCGGCAGGAGCGCCACCACGTACATGAGGGGCAGGGCCATGGGGGCCAGGACCCGGTGCTCGTCGAGCTCGAACAGGGCCTGCAAGGCCTTGGCCGCGGCGAAGAGGGCCGGACCCACGGTGGTGAACACCGCCGTCACCCACACGGCCAGGAAGGCCGACTCCAGCCGCTCGAACACCCGGCCAGGGATCTGGGTCACCTTCACCAGCTCGATGGTGGGCCAGGTGATGCGCTGGACCTCCACCACCCCGAAGGTGCCCACCGCCGAAAACACCACCATGCTGTAGATCAGGCCGACCAGGCCTGCCACCAGCCAGGGCATGGCCCGGCGGGGCCGGGCTTCCAGCTCGGGCAGCAGGAAGAGGTACACTGCGAACCCTGAATAGGCAAACAGCGACGCCGCGGCGCCCTGGATGAGGGGGCCGGCGCCCAGCGCCCACTGGGGCCGCACGTAGATGAGGTTGACCCGGCCCATGGTGGCCAGGGCCAGCAGCACCAGGGTCACCACCAGCACGGGGAAGGTCAGCTCGATGGCCCGCATCACGGTGACGGTGCGGTGGTGGACCAGGAAGACCGCGGCGAGCAGCATGGGGATCATGATGGCCTCGACCGGGGTGTTGCGCAGCACGTTGGCGTTGACCACCTCGGCAAAGGCCCGGGCGATGACCGATGCCAGCACGCCAAAGTAGATCGCGTAGGCCACGAGCAGGATCCGGGCCGGCCAGCGCCCCACCAGCATTTCCAGCCCGTGCTGCAGCCGGCGCCGGTGCATCCATGGGGAGAGCCCGTTCAGGGCGGCCAGCACCACGGCCACCGGCAGGGCCCCCAGCAGGGTGGCCACCACGCTGTCGGGGCCGCTGCGGGCCGCCACCTCCCGGGGCAAGGTGAGGATGCCCACCCCGATCATGACGTTGACGATCACCGTCAGGGCCCCCCGTACGGTGACCGCCTGGCTGTTCTGCAACGGCGACACCTCCCCCGCCGGGCTACGGGCGGGTGGCACCCTCACCCCGCTGCACCGCGGGCAGGGGCGCCCGCACCAGGGTGTCCCTGAGTTCCTTCAGCGACCGGGGCGGGGTGAAGGGATACAGGTAGGGTAGTCCAAAGGATTCCAGGTCCGCCAGGTGGACGATGATCAGCAGCAGTCCGACGACCACCCCGTAGAGACCGAACACCGACGCGGCCAGCATCAGAGGATAACGCAGGATGCGCAGGGCGATGGCCGCGCTGTAGTTGGGCGTCGCGAAGGAACCGATGGTGGTCACGGCCACCACGATCACCATGGCGGGGCTGACCAGGCCCGCCGAGACCGTCATCTCGCCGATGATCAGGCCACCCACGATGCTGATGGCAGGGCCGATGGGTCCGGGCAGCCGGATGCTGGCCTCGCGCAGGATCTCCACCGCCGTTTCCAGCAGCAGCGCCTCGCCGATGGCGGGAAAGGGCACGCCGCCGCGCATGGAAGCCAGCAGCACCGCCAGGGGCGTGGGAATCATCTCCGGATGGAAGGAAACGAAGGCGATGTACAGCGCCGGCATGAGCAGGGCCAGCGCCATGGACAGGACTCGGATCAGCCGGATCAGGGTCGAGATGATCCACCGCTGGTAGTAGTCCTCGGGCGACTGGTAGAACTGGCTGAACAGGGCAGGCGCCACCAGGGCGAAGGGGCTCCCGTCGGTCAAGAGCACGATGCGCCCGGCCAGCAGGTTGGCCACGGCTCGGTCCGGCCGCTCCGTCTCCATCAGCTGGGGGAAGGGCGACCACGGCCGGTCTTCCAGCCACTGTTCCAGCTGCCCCGAATCCAGCACCGCGTCGGAGCGGATGCGAGCCAGCCGCCGCTCGACCTCCGACACCAGCTCCGCGGGAGCGATCCCTTCCAGGTAGACCATGCACACCCGGGTGCGGGCCACATCCCCCAGGCGGTAGGTCCTGAGCACCAGGTTTGGGGTGACCAGGCGCTGGCGGATCAGGGCCACGTTGACCTCGACGCTCTCGACGAACCCGTCCCGGGGGCCCCGCACCAGCCGCTCCGCCTGGGGCTCGTCCACGGCCCGCTGCCGGAAGCTGCGCACCTCGAAGACCCAGACCCTCCGCTGCCCTTCCAGGCAGAGGACGGCGTGACCCGTGAGCAACCGCATCACCGCCTCGTCCAGCCCGGGCAGGGTCTCCGCCTCGTCGCCCAGGCGCCACCAGGCCGGGTCCAGGGCCGCCTTGGCCGTTCCCTGGCGCAGGAACTTGTCCAGGTCTTCCACCAGCCCGCCCAGGCGCCGGGTGTCCACCAGGGGTTCGAGGAAGAGCAACGCGGCCACCAGGCGCCCCCGCCAGCGAAAGGTCTTCACGTTGAGGTCGGCGGTGTGGTGAAGGGCCGCCCGCAGCCGCTCCACGTCCACGGCCACCACGCCGGTGAACCCGCCGGTGAACCCCGCCCGGTTGGCGGACTCCAGCTGCTGGACCAGATCGCCCAGCCGCTCCGACAAAGCCGAGGACAGCCGGGTCAGTTCCTTGACCTGGTGGGCCAGCCGGGCATGTCGCTGCCCGTCCGGCCCGGCGCCACGCACCATGAGCCCCACCCCCGGCACGAGTTCAGCATGTGCCGGTGGCAGGGGCGCCATTCCGATCCAGGCGGGGCCGGCATCATGCATGGGCGGCGGCCGGCCGTCCCAGGTACCGGACCATGCCTCCCGCCGACCGTCCCGAGCCGGACCGCGGGTCAGGCCCGCCCGGGGAGCTGCCGGAACAAGCTGGCCATCTCCACGGCGGTCAGGGCCGCCTCGGCGCCCCGGTCGCCTGCCCGCAGGCCGGTCCGGTCCAGGGCTTGTTCAAGGGTTTCGCAGGTGAGCACGCCGCAGATCACGGGCACGCCGCTCAGAAGGCCGGCCTGCATCAGCCCTTGGGTTGTCGCACCGGCCACGTATTCGAAGTGGGCCGTGGCCCCTTTCAGCACCGCGCCCAGGGCGATCACCGCCTGATAGCGCCCTGTTTCTGCCAGACGGCGTGCCGTCAGGGGGAGTTCGAAAGAGCCAGGCACCCAGACCACGTCCACGTTCTCATCCCCGATCCCGTTGCGCCGCAGCGCGTCCTGGGCTCCTGCCAGCAAGGCCGCGGTGATCGGCCGGTTGTACCGGGCGACCACCACAGCCATCCGAAGTCCGCCGGCATCCAACCGCCCCTCGTAAACGGCCACCGGTCATTCCCCCTCCTGTGCAGGCTCTCCGCTTACCCGGCGCCGCCCGCCCCCTCCAGAGGGGCCGGCCGGCACCGCGGCCTCCGTGGCCGGGAGCCAGTCCAAAGAGTGTCCGAGACGGTCGCGCTTCGTCATCAGGTAGCGAAGGTTCTCCGCATGGTAGGCGGCCGGCAGGGCGACCCGTTCTGCGACCTCGATGCCGTAACCCTCCAGTTGGGCGATCTTGTCCGGGTTGTTGGTCAGAAGCCGGATCCGGCGGAGCCCCAGGGAGCGCAGGATCTGGGCCGCCACTCCGTAATCCCTGGCGTCCGCAGGGAAGCCCAGGGCCCGGTTGGCATCCACCGTATCCAACCCGCGGTCCTGCAAGGCGTACGCCTTGATCTTGGCCGCCAGCCCGATGCCGCGTCCTTCCTGGGCCAGGTAGACGAGGGCACCCCTGCCTTCGGAGCCGATCCGCTCCAGGGCGGCATGGAGCTGGTCTCCGCAGTCGCAGCGCCAGGATGCCAGGGCATCTCCCGTCAGGCACTGGCTATGGATGCGGACCAGGACGGGCGCCGACCCGGCCGCCGCAGGACTCGGCTGAACCGCGCTTGACCTCGCCGGGTGGTGCCGCGAAGCCGGGCGGTCCAGGCCGCAGGTCAGAGCCAGGTGGACCGTGCCGTCCGGCATGTATTCGAAGGCCGTCAAGTGGAACTCGCCATAGCGCGTGGGCAGTCGCGTTTCGGCCACCGCCCGCACCAGCGTGTCATGGCGAAGGCGGTACGCCACCAGATCGCCGACGGTGACCCACGGCAGGCCGTTGGCCATGGCCCACGCGATGATCTCCGTTCCCCGCAGGGGCGTGCCGTCGCCCCCCAGGATCTCGCAGATGGCCGCCACCGGTTCCATCCCTGCCAGGCGCGCCAGGTCCACGGCGGCCTCCGTGTGGCCCCGGCGTTCCATGACGCCCCACGGACGCGCCCGCAACGGGAAGACGTGGCCGGGCCGGACTAGGTCCGCCGCCGTGCTGGCCGGATCTGCCAGCACCTGCAACGTCCGTGCCCGGTCGGCCGCCGAGATGCCGGTGGTGACACCGTGCCGGGCGTCGATGCTGACGGTGAAAGGCGTACCCATGGGATCGGCGGGCGGATCCACCATCAGCGGCAGCCCGAGGGTTTGGCAGCGGTCCGCCGCCATGGCCGCACAGATCAGCCCGCGCCCATGAAGCAACATGAAATTGATGCGGTCCGGGGTCGCATGCTGCGCCGCCAGCACCAGATCCCCTTCGCCCTCCCGGTCGTCGTCGTCGAGGACCACCACCATGCCTCCCGCCCGCAGTGCGGCCAGGGCCGTCCGGACCCGCCCGACCGCGTCGGGCTCCTGGACGTGGGGGCCGGCGCCGCGCTTGGGCCGTTCCAGAGTGGCCAGGGTCATGGCCGCTCCCGGCAAGCGGGCCGGCGGTTCCGGCACCGGGGCCCCCGCCGCCGGCCGGTGCCGGGCGGCATACCGGGCCAGCCAGTCGACCTCCAGATTGACCCGGTCGCCAGGCCGGTGCCGGCCCAACGTCGTGTACTCGAGGGTGTGGGGAACCAGCGCCACGGTAAAGCGGCGGCCCCGCACTTCGACCACCGTGAGGCTCACACCGTCCACCGCGATCGAGCCCTTCGGCGCGATCAAGGGGGCCAGGTCTGCCGGTGCCTCGATCTCCATCAACACGCCGGCGTCCTGAGCCGACACCGCCATCACCGTGCCGGTGCCGTCCACGTGGCCCATCACCAGGTGTCCTCCTAAGGGACTGCCCCAGCGCAAGGCCGGTTCGATGTTGACCTCGTCGCCGGGTCGCAGGTCGCCCAGGGTGGTGACACGCAGGGTCTCGGGGACCGCCGTGAAAGCCAGCCGGTTCCCTCGGATGGCGACGACCGTCAGACACACCCCGTCCACGGCCACGCTGTCGCCGGGGCGCACCTGGCCGAGAAAGGGCGCTTCGATCCAGATCTGCAGGCTTGAGCCCGTCGCCTTCAGGTCAACGCACCGGCCCCTGCCCTGAACGATACCGGTGAACATCACCAGACCTCCCTCGTGCCCTTGCCCCACCCCGCGAGGGACCGAGACGGCCTCCGGACAGGAGGGCAGGACGTATTAGCGGGTTCCCGCGCTCTCTCCTGGAGTCGCCGGCCCCGGTGTACCGCCGGGAGCCCGGGGCGCAGGTGGCGGGCCTTCCCGGCAGGCCGGCGGCTGATCGCAGACCAGGGCCGCGGGATCCCGAAGGTAGCCGCTGATCATCCAGTCCTCGCCGATCCGGCGCCAGGTGGGCCGGTGCAGGGCGGGCGCGGCAGCCAGCGCATCCACCCCCGGGTCCCCGATGGGTCCCGGGGCCGCACGGCCCCCGACGAGCTTGGGCGCGATGAAGGCCACCACCCGGTCAACCAGCCCGGCGGCGAAGAAGGATCCGTGGACCGACGCCCCTCCCTCGACCAGCAGGTGCACGATCCCGCGGGACGCCAGCTCCCGCAGGAGATGGAGAATCGAAACACGGCCGTGGGGATCCGCCGGCACCCGCAAGACCTGCACCCCCGCCGCCTCCAGGCGGGCGGTCCGGACGGCGGGAGCCTGGGGTGTCACGGCAACCCATGTGGGCGCCGGGGAATGCCGGGCCGCCCGGATCACCTGGGCGTCCGGGGGGGTGCGGGCGTGACTGTCCAGGATGACCCGGACGGGGTCCCGGCCTCCTGGATGCCAGCGGACGGTAAGGCTGGGGTCGTCGGCCAGGACCGTTCCCACCCCGACCAGAATGGCGTCGACCCGGTCCCTGAGGCGGTGGACCCAGCGGCGGGCCCTGGGACCCGTGATCCAGCGGCTTTCGCCCCGAGCGGTGGCGATCCGGCCGTCCAGGGTCATCGCATACTTGGCCGTCACCATGGGACGACCCAGCACGCGGTGCACGACATACGCTTCGTTCAGGCGCAGCGCGCGGTCCGCCTCGACCCCGACGGCAACCTCTACGCCCGCTTGCGCCAGAACGGAAAGGCCGCGGCCCGCCACCCGCGGATCGGGGTCCACCATGGCCACCACGACCCGCCGCAGACCCGCCGCCAGGATGGCCTCGGTGCAGGGTGGCGTCCGGCCATGATGGCAACAGGGTTCCAGGGTGACATACAGGGTCGCCCCCCGGGCCTGGTCTCTTGCCGACCGCAGGGCCTCAACCTCGGCGTGGGGCTCCCCCGCGCGCCGGTGGTACCCTTCGCCCACCACCACCCCGTCCCGGACGATGACGGCCCCCACCATGGGATTGGGATGGGTCCGCCCGCCGGCTCTCGCCGCCAGGTCCAGAGCCCGCCTCATGAAGTGGCGGTCGGCCTCCCGGTCCACCGCCAGTCGGGCACGGCCGGCAACAGGAGCCGCCCCGCCAGCGGAGGCACGGGACGGGAGGATTGTCCCGGGCGAGGACCCGGGCGCGCGATCGTCGCCCATCGTGCAGCCAACCCCCTCGAGAGCCGCCCCCACGGGCTGCCGGGCGATGGCCGGCGCCCTGCCTTGCCGATCGACCCCGACCCGGAACGTCCGGTGCGGGGTGAGGGAAGGCCGGCGCCCGCCAGGGCCCAAGCCGGGACACGGACCGGGATCCGTGCCGGCGAGCCCTCGCCCCACGGGCAGGTGAAACCGTTGCCAGGGATGGGGGAAAAGGGAGAAGCAGGCCCCGGAGGCGGGGCGAAGGCAGGCGGGCACCCGCCCGGCCTGGCGCCGGTCGAGAGGCGCACGAAATCCCATCGCCCCACCACGAAAAAGGCCCCAGCAGACGCCGGGGCGGGACGAGACAGGTCAACGGCAGGCCGCGGGAAAGGACAAAGGTTCCACGGCCCGACGCCCTGCCCCCTTCTCCCATCCGGACTTTACCGTCGGCGCCGGGATCGCACCGGCTCCTGCCCTGCGGGGGTCACTGGATCCCCGCCACCGGGCTCGCGGGCTCGTCGCGGCACCGGAGGTGCCGCGCATCACCGCCGGTCGGGAATTGGCGCGCAGGAACCAGCCTCGGCGGGCCGGTTCCTGGACCTCACCCTGCCCCGAAGGAGACACGGCTCGGTTGTCCGCTACTTGTGATCGGTTTCACAACAGTCATTCCACAGAGAACGGCCGGGTCCTGCCATTGGCCGGGTCCTGCTCTTGATCGGTGAGGGAGTTGCCCGTTCCTTCCCCGTGGTGGAACCGAGCGATGTCCCTGCGGAACCGCAGCCCCGGGAAGCGGATCTGCTCGACGGCGGCATAGGCCTTCCGCCGCGCCTCCTCCAGGCAAGAACCCAGGGCCGTCACCCCCACCACCCGGCCGCCCGCGGCGACCCAGCGGCCGCCCTCCCGCCGCGTGCCGGCGTGGTCGATGAACACCCCGGGCAGGCCCGCCGCCTGCTCCAGGCCCGTGATGGGCAGGCCCCGGGCGGGTTCGTCCGGGTAGCCGGGCGTCGCCAGCACCACGCACACCGCCGCCTCCGGTCGCCAGGCCGGCGGCTCGGCCGGAAGCCGGCCCGTGGCCGCCTGCCAGGCCAGCTCCGCCAGGTCGCCGGCCAGCCGCGGCACCAGCACCTGGGTCTCCGGGTCGCCCAGCCTGCAGTTGAACTCCAGCACCCGGGGTCCCTGGGCCGTCAGCATGAGCCCCGCGTAGAGCACACCCCGGAAGGGGCACCCCTCCGCCGCCAGGCCCGCCACCGCGGGCTCCACGATGGAGCGCCGGATGGCATCGAGCAGGGCGGGCGATACGCCCGGCACGGGGGAGAAGGCCCCCATGCCGCCGGTGTTGGGTCCGCGGTCGCCGTCTTCCAGGCGCTTGTAGTCGCGGGCCGGGGCCAGGAGGTGGGCCCGGCGGCCGTCGGTCACGGCCAGGACCGAGAGCTCCCGCCCCTCCAGCCGCTCCTCGATCACCACCCGGCGGCCTGCGGCCCCCAGCACGCCCTGCCGCATGAGGCGCCGGACCGCTTCCAGGGACGCGGCGGCATCGTCGCACACGAGCACGCCCTTGCCCGCCGCCAGGCCGTCGGCCTTGACCACCCACGGGCCCGGGTGGCGGCGGAGAAAGTCCTCCGCCGCCGCCGGGTCGTCGAAGACCCAGCCCGGGGCGGTGGGGATGCCGTGGCGGGCCATGAAGGCCTTGGCGAAAGCCTTGCTCCCTTCGATGCGGGCGGCCTCCCGGCCCGGTCCGAAGACGGCGATGCCGGCGGCCTCCAGCCGGCCGGCCAGCCCGGCCACCAGGGGAGCCTCGGGCCCGACCAGGGCCAGGTCGACCCGCCGGGCCTGAAGGCGCCGGGCGGTATCGTCAAGGTCCAGGGGATCGCCGCCCAGGCACTCGGCGCCCAGAGCCGCCATGCCGTCGTTGCCGGGCAGGGCCAGGACATGCTCCACCCGGGGACTCTGCATGAGCGCCCGCACCAGGGCGTGTTCCCGCCCGCCGCTGCCGATGACCGCGACCCGCATGCCCCTCCTCCCTCCCCTTGGGACCTCACGGCGTGCCGCTCCAGGCGCCACCGGCCGGCGGTGTCGCCGCACGACCGGGCGGGCGCCTCAGTGCCGGAAATGCCGCCGGCCGGTGAAGACCATGGCGATGCCCGCCTGCTCGGCGGCGGCGATGACCTCGGCGTCACGCACCGACCCGCCCGGTTGCACGATGGCGGCAATCCCCGCCGCCGCCGCCCGTTCCACCGAATCGGGGAAGGGGAAGAACCCGTCGGAGGCCAGCACCGCCCCCCGGGCCGACTCGCCCGCCAGGGCCAGCGCCTGTTCCACCGCCCGCACCCGGCTGGTCTGGCCGGCGCCGATGCCCAGGGTGCGCCAGCCGCCGCCCGGCTGGGCGGCCGCCACCACGATGGCGTTGGAGCGGCAGGGCTTCACCGCCCGCCAGGCGAAGTCCAGGGCCTCCCACTGCCCGGGCGAGGGAGCGGCCCGGGTCACCACCTGCCAGCCGGTCCGGACGCCGGCGGGAAGGGGCGGGTCGGCCTCCTGGACGAGCCAGCAATCGCCCAGACCCCGGACCTCCCAGGCCCCCCAGGACCCGCTGCTGCCCGTTGCCGCTACGGCCCTTCCGGCTGGACCGGCGTGCCCCGGCCCGGGTGGGGGTGATCCGCCGGCGGCCGCCGCCGCGCCCGGCGCCTCCAGGATCCGCAGGTTCTTCCGCCCGGCGAGGAGGTTTAGCGCCTCCCGGCTGAAGCCCGGGGCGACGACCACCTCCAGGAAGATCTCCGCCAGCAGCCGGGCGGTGACCTCGTCCACGGTGCGGTTGAAGGCGACGATGCCGCCGAAGATGGACTCGGGGTCGGCGTCGCGGGCCAGCCGGAAGGCGTCCGCCGGGGTCGGGGCGGCGCCGATGCCGCAGGGTGTGGCGTGCTTGACCGCCACCGCCGCCGGCAGGGCGAACTCCTGGACGGCCCGCCAGGCGGCCAGGGTGTCGAGCCAGTTGTTGTACGACATGGGCTTGCCGCCGCGCTGGACGAACCCGCCCGGCGCCCCCGCCGGCGCGGCGGCGGTCACGAGGTCGCCGGTGGCCGCGCCGCCGTCCTGAGGCGTGTGGAAACCTCCCGGCGGCAGCAGCGGCCGGTAGACGGCCGCCGCCTGGTGGGGGTTTTCACCGTAACGGAGGACGCTTTCCCGGCGCAGGGGCAGCACCAGGAGTTGAGGCCAGGCGCCGTCCCCCACCCGGTCCGGAGCGCCTTGGGCGGAAGCGGCCCCGGCGACAGGCGCCTCCTCCCCGGCCGGCCGCACCGTTCCAGCAGGGGCCGGCCGCTCCGTTTCAAGAGGCAGCACCTCCCCCGGCATCCGGTCTGCGGGCACAAAGTCTTCCGGCCGGGTCCCCGCCAGCACCTGGGCGATGACCGCATCGTAGGCGGCGGTGTGGGCGAAGGCCTTGACGGCCAGCCGGTGGCGCAGGGCCGCCGGCAGCCCGCCCTGCGCGAGGGCCGCGACGATCTCCGGGTAGTCGGCCGGATCGACCACCACGGCGACGTGGGGCCAGTTCTTGGCGGCGGCCCGGATCAGGGCGGGCCCGCCGATGTCGATCTCTTCCAGCAGGGCGGTGCCGGCCACGCCGGCGGCGGCCGCTTGCGCGAAGGGGTAGAGGTTGACCACCACCAGGTCCACCGGCACGATGCCGTGGGCGGCCAGGGCCGCCATGTCGTCCGGCCGCCGGCGCCGGGCCAGGATGCCGGCGTGGAGGGCCGGGTGCAGGGTCTTCACCCGCCCCTCCAGCAGCTCGGGAAAGCCCGTCACCGCCTGGACGGGGGTCACCGGCAAGCCGGCTTCTTCCAGCACCCGGGCCGTCCCCCCGGTGGAGACCAGCTCCCAGCCCAGGCGGTGCAGGGCCCGGCCCAGCTCGGCGATGCCCTGCTTGTCGGCCACGCTCAGGACGGCCCGCCGCCGGGCAAGGGGCCGGCCAGGGCCGGACGCCACCTCCGGGCGGTCCTCCTCGGCGGCAGGTCCTGGCCGGCTGCCCTTCTGCTGCTGCTCCGTCAACCCGCCACGCCTCCTTCCCGCACCGGGGCGCCCGGCCGCGGGCCGGCGCCCCGCCCCCCTGAAGGCCCCTTCAGGATCCGCACCCGCCGCCCCTCGAGCCGCACCCGCCCCGTCGCCACCAGCCGCACGGCCGCCGGGTAGAGGCGGTGTTCCACCCGCTGGATCCGGCGGTGGAGGGTCTGGGGATCGTCGCCGTCCCGCACCGGCACCGCCGCCTGCAGCAGGATGGGGCCGGTGTCCACACCCTCGTCGACGAAGTGCACGGTACAGCCCGTCACCTTGACGCCGTGTTCCAGGGCCCGGCGGGGCGCGTCCTTGCCCGGGAAGGCCGGCAGCAAGGAGGGGTGGATGTTGAGGATCCGGTTCCGGTACGCCGCCACCACCGCCGGCCCCAGCAGGCGCATGAACCCCGCCAGGACCACCAGGTCCGGCTGCCAGCGTGCCAGCTCGTCCAGGACGGCCCGGTCCCAGTCCCCCGCCGGCCGGAGCAGTATCGCGGGCTTGCCCGCCGCCCGTGCCCGTTCGAGGGCCCCCGCGCCGGGGCGGTCGGACAGCACCGCCGCGATCTGCCCGCCCAGGCGGCCCGCCGCCTCCGCGTCGAGGAGCGCCTGCAGGTTCGTCCCGGCCCCCGAGGCCATCACCACCATCCGGCACGGCCCCGGCCCGGCGGGCGCTACCCCCTGCGTCACAGCCCAGCACCCCCCGGCGGGTTCGTCCCCGGCGGCGGTTCGAACTCGACCCCGCGGGGCCCCGCCACGATCCGGCCGATGACCGGCACCTCGGTCCCCAGCACCTCCGCCGCCAGCCGGCGGGCCCCTTCCGCCTGGGCCGCCGGCACCACCACGGTCATGCCGATGCCCACGTTGAAGACCCGCACCATCTCAGCCCAAGGCACCCCGCCCTGCCGGTGGAGCCAGTGGAATACCGGCGGCACCGGCCAGCTACCCCACTCCAGCACCGCCCGGCACCCGGCAGGCAGGGTGCGCGGCACGTTGCCCGGCAGGCCGCCCCCGGTGATGTGAGCCAGGGCTCGCACCTCGAAGGCCTCCCGCAGGCGGCGGGCGGCGGCTGCATAGAGCCGCGTGGGGGCCAGGACGGCCTCGCCCAGGGTGCCGGCGGTGCCCGGCAGGGGATCTTCCCACCGGGCGCCCGCCGCCGCGGCCACCCGCCGGATCAGGGCGAACCCGTTGCTGTGGGGACCGCTGGACGGCAGGCCCAGGATCACGTCCCCGGGTCGCACCGCCCGCCCGTCAAGGGGTTCCCCGCCCGGCACGTGGCCCACCGCGAAGCCCGCCAGCTCCATGCCGCCGGGCGGCAGGAGGCCGGGCAACTCCGCCGTCTCGCCCCCCAAGAGGGCGCAACCCGCCTCCCGGCAAGCCTCCGCCATGCCCTGGACGACCCGCGCCACCCGCTGGGGATCCAGCCGCCCCACCGCCACGTAGTCCAGGAAGAACAGCGGCTCGGCCCCGTGGACCACCAGGTCGTTGACGTTCATGGCCACCAGGTCCCAGCCGGCGGTCTCCAGGGCGTCCTGCTCCAGGGTCACGGCCAGCTTGGTCCCCACGCCGTCGCAGGTGGCGGCGAGGAGACCGCCCCCCGCCCCGCCCCAGCGGAAGAACCCGGCAAAGGCGCCGATGCCGCCCACCACCTCGGGGCGGCGGGCCGTGGCCGCCACCCGGCCGATGGCCGCCACGGCCGCCTCGGCCGCCTCCAGGTCGACCCCGGCCTCCCGGTAGGTGAGCCTGTTGCCCCCGGCCCCCATACCCCCGGGGACCGCCTCCCCGGGTGCCCTGTCGCTCATCCCGCGGCCCTCCTTCCTCCCCCACCCTGCCCTGTCCAAACCGAATCCAGCCCTGCCTGGTTCTTCCCCTGCCCCGCCCGTTACCGGGGAGCCATCGGCCCGCCGTCCGGCGGGTCCACCGTCCAACCCCGTCCGGCCCTGCCCGCCCGGCCGGCCCTGGCCGTCCAGCCGGCCTCAGCCGCCCCCCGCGCCGCCGCCGGGGATCCCACGGTCGCCGGGGTCCCCACGGTGCCCTATCCGGCGCACCTTGCCTTCCGGATCCAGGGGGTAGCGCCCGGTGAAACAGCCCAGGCACAGGGACCCCGCGGGCCGGCCGGTGGCCTCCACCACCTGATCGAGCGGCAGGAAGGCCAGGGAGTCGGCCCCCACGGCCCGGGCCATGGCCTGGGGCGAGTGGCCGGCGGCCAGGAGCTCTTCGGCCCGGCCCGTGTCCACGCCGAAGTGGCAGGGGAAGCGGTAGGGTGGGGCGGTGATGCGCAGGTGCACCTCCCGGGCCCCCGCCTCCCGCAGGGCCGTGACCAGCCAGCGGGCGGTGGTGCCGCGGACCAGGGAGTCGTCGACCAGCACCACCCGCCGCCCCGCCAGGACGCCGGGCACGGGATGGAGCTTGAGGCGCACCGCCTCCTCCCGCTCCCGCGCCCCCGGGCGGATGAAGGTGCGGCCGGTGTACCGGTTCTTCACCAGGCCCAGCTCGTGGGGCAGCCCCGCCGCCTCGGCATAGCCCGCCGCGGCGGGGAGGCTGGAGTCGGGCACCCCCACCACCACGTCGGCGCTGGCGGGGTGGACCCGGGCCAGACGCCGGCCCAGCTCCTTGCGCACGGCATACACGCTCCGGCCGGCGAAGCAGCTGTCGGGCCGGGCGAAGTAGATGTATTCGAAGACGCAGAAGGCCTCCCGGGCAAGCCCGGCCCGGTCCCAGCCGGGCAGGGCACCGCGGGCGGGTCCAGGGGCCTCCCCGCAGCCCAGCCACACCCAGCTGCCGGGCGGCAGTTCCTCTTCCACCCGGCCCCCCGCCGTCTCCAGGGCACAGCTCTCCGAGGCCACGGCCCAGGCGTCGCCGATGCGGCCCAGGACCAGCGGCCGGATGCCCCAGGGATCGCGGGCCGCCAAAAGCCCGCGGGGTGTCAGGATGACCACGGCATACGCTCCGGGCACCGCCGCCAGCGCCTTGAGCAAGGGGGCCGGCGGGCCGCCGGCGGGGTTGGTCCCGCCCGGCCCGGGCGGCGCCGCCATGGCCCCACCGCCCTCCGGCGCCGCCGGCTGGACGGGGCAGGTCCCGGTGAGGGCGCTCCGGGACACGGGCAGGCGCGAGGCCAGGGCCGCGTGCCGCTGCGCGACCCGGCCGATGACCTCCGAATCGGCCGTGGTGGCCAGGGGAACCCCCAGGCGCTCCAGGACGGCCCGCCAGCGCTCGCCGCCCGCCAGCTGGCCGTTGTGGGCCAGGGCGAAGTCGCCCCCGAAGAGCAGGGGCTGGGCGTTGCGGGGACCGGGGTCGCCGGCCGTGGCGTAGCGAACGTGGCCGATGGCCGCCGTGGCCCCCTCCCCCAGTCGCGCCAGGCGCCCCGGACGGCCAAAGACGTGGCCAACCAGGCCCGGGCCCCGGTGCACCCGCAGCCGCCCCGAGCCGTCCAGGACGGCGATTCCCGCGCTCTCCTGCCCGCGGTGCTGAAGGGCCACCAGCGCCCGCACGGTGCACGCCACCGCTTCGGGATGGCCCCAGATGCCGAAGATCCCGCAGGCCTCCCGGGGGCCGAAGGGCCCGGCCGGCGCCTCGCAACGGCTTCCCGCGGGGCTGCCAAGCGCCGCATGGCTGCCGCCCGCCGCCGGGGAGCCGCCCGCTGCAAGGGCGCCGGCCGTCACCCCGCCGCTACCTGGGATTCCGGACCGTCCAGCCGGCACGGGAGCGCCTCCTCCCACAGGGTCCGCAGGGAAGCCGCCGGTTCGTCGAGCCACAGCCCGCCGTCCAGCCGGACCCGGATGCGGCCGCCGGGTTCCGCCGTCAGGCCCAGGGGGTGGAGTGGGACGTGCAGGGCGGCCGCCCGCCGGGCCAGGGCATCCCATGCCCCCGGCGGGACGGCCACCACCACCCGGGTCGGTCCTTCACCGAAGAGCAGGGCGTCCCGCCGCGGGGCGGGCGCACCCGGCTGCCGCCGGATGGCGATGTCAAGCCCCAGGGCCGCCCCTTCCGCCGTCTCGCCCGGCGGCAAGGGGCCGCCGGCAAAGGCCATCTCCACCAGGGTGACCAGCAGCCCGCCCCGGCCGGCCGGGCGGGCGGCCACCACCCAGCCCTGGGCCACCGCCTCCTGCAGAAGCCGCTGCAGCCGGCGCTGCAGCTCCCACTCCACCTGGGGCAGGGCCGCCTGGCCCCCGCCTAGTGCCACCCGGTCCCCGGGCCGCGGCACCGGGTCGCCGGACCGCAGCACCTGATCCCCGGCCCGTGCCGCCGGGTCCCCGCCGCCCCGGGCCTGGGCCGCATGGCCGGCCAGGCCCGCGGGCCGCTCCGGCGAAGCGCCGGCCGCCCCGCCCCCCTTCACGTACTCGCTGCCCGCCAGGTGGCCGGCCAGAGGTCCCAGCAGGGCCACCCGGAGCCCCGGTCCGGGGAAGAACCCGGCCGCCCAGCGGCCCGGCGGGGGAATCACCCCGGCCACGCCCACCGCCACCGTGGGGTCGATGTCGTGCTCGCCCGTGGCGTTGTAGAGGCTGACGTTGCCGCCCGTCACCGGCAGGTCCAGGGCGCGGCAGGCCGCGGCCATGCCCTCGATCAGGCCGGCCAGCTGGGCGTAGACCGCCGGCCGTCCCGGGTCGCCCAGGTTGAGCCCGTTGGTCAGGCCGAGGGGAATCCCGCCCACACAGCTGGCCCGCAGGGCCGCCTCGGCCACGGCCAGGGCGGCGGCCCGGAAGGGGTCCAGGGTCGCCTGCCGGCCCGTCCCGGCCATGGCCAGTACCAGCAACCGGTCGCTGCCCGGGACCTCCAGCACCGCCGCCGGGCCCGCCCCCGGGCGCAGCCGGGTGCGGCCGCCCACCAGGTGGTCGAACTGGCTGTAGATCCAGCTCTTGCTGGTCAGGGCGGGGGCTGCCAGCAGGCGGCGCAGGGCACCGGCCACGGCCTGGGGGTCGCTGAGGTCCGGGGGCTCCGCCCGGCCGTCCCCGGCCTCGCCGGGGTCCAGCCGGCCCGCCGCCGCCCTGGTGGCGCCGGGGCCGGCGCCGGGCCGCGGCGGGGCCCAACCCGGCCATGGACCGGCCGGGGCCCCGGCTGGCTGGGACCCGCCCCATCCCGCCGGGGCATGGTCCCGGCTTCCCGGGAGCACCGCCAGGGCCCCGGCGGCCACCGGCCCGCCACCGGGCCCGCCGTCCCCCCGCCGGTCCTCGCCCGCCAGCCCCTGCCCCGGCGGCCCGTACACCGGCGCCTGGCGGGTCAAGAGATCGACGGGCAGGTCCACCACCCACCGGCCCCGGTGGCGGGCCCGGAATCGGGTGCCCCGGTCACCGGCTTCCTCCAGCCGGCCTACCACGGCGGCGGGCAGGCCCCAGCGCCGGGTCACCCGCCGCAGCCGCGGTAGGTGGGCCGGTTCGACCACCGCCAGCATGCGCTCCTGGGACTCGGAGAGCAGGATGACCTCCGCAGGCAGGCCCGGCTCCCGCAGGGGCACCCGGTCCAGGTGCAGCGCCGCACCCGTGCCTGCCCGGGACGCCAGCTCGGCCGCCGCGGCACCCAGGCCGCCCGCCCCCAGGTCCTGGAAGGCGGCCACCAGACCGGCTTCCACCAGCTCCAGGCACGCTTCGATCAGCACCTTGCCGGCGAAGGGGTCGCCCACCTGCACCGCGGGCCGGCGGCCGGCGGCGTCATCCGGGCCCAGGCTGGCCGAGGCGAAGGTGGCGCCGTGGACGCCGTCGGCCCCCGTGGGCGGGCCGATGAGCACCAGCCGCGCACCGGGCCCTGCCGCCACGCCCTTGAGCAGCCGCCGGGCCGGCGCCACCCCGGCGCAGAGCACGTTAACCAGGGGGTTCGTCTTGTACCCCGGCTCGAACAGGACCCGGCCGCCCACCACCGGCACCCCGGTGCAGTTGCCGTAGGCGGCGATGCCGGCCACCACACCCCGCACCAGCCGGCGGTCCCGGTCATGGCGGGGCTCCGCGAAGCAGAGGAAGTCCATCAGGGCGACGGGCCGGGCCCCTGCGGCCAGCACGTCGCGCAGGATGCCGCCCACGCCCGTGGCGGCGCCCTGGAAGGGTTCCACGAAGGACGGGTGGTTGTGGGACTCGATGCGGAAGACCACCGCCGTCCCGTCGCCCAGGTCGACGGCGCCGGCGTTCTCCCCCGGCCCCAGCAGCACCTGGGGCCCGCGGGTGGGCAGCCGGCGCAGCAGCGGCCGGGAGTGCTTGTAGGCGCAGTGCTCCGACCAGAGCACCCCGATCAGGCCGAGTTCGGCGGGACCGGGTTCCCGTCCGAGCAGCTGCAGGACCCGCCGGTACTCGGCAGCGGTCAGGCCGGCCGCCTGCCAGGGCTCGCCGGCCGCGCCGGGGGCCCGGCCCGCGGGGTCCTGGGACGCCGGCACCCCGGACGGAGGTTGGGCCCGGTGCCGGCTACGGGGCCCGCCCTGGGGCTTCGATCGGGATTGCGGTTCTCGAACCTGGCGCTCCATGGATCTCAGCCTCCGGCCCGGCCGGTCAAGGCGGCGTGGCTCGGGCCGCTGCGCGGGCCGGCCCGGCGCTGGCTCCACCAGGCTGCGGCAGCCGCCACCCACCGGGCCAGCAGGTCGAGGCCGTCCCAGCAATGGCAGTCCGGTATGCCTGTGGGGCCTGTTGGGGCGGCTCCGCCGGCGGCTCCGGCGCCGGTGCCGGTTCCGGCCTGGCCACCGGGCACCGGGGAAGGAGCACCGGATCGGGGTCCCCCGCCGGCCCTCCCACCCGGCGCAGCCCGCCCGCCGTCCCCACCGGCCCAGCCGGTCCCCGGCCCTTCCGCCGGCCGCCGCTCAGGGTGGGGCATCAGGCCCACCACGTTGCCCGCCGCGTTGCAGATCCCGGCCACGTTGTCGACGGACCCGTTGGGGTTGGCGTCCGGGTCGATCCGGCCCGCGGCGTCGCTGTACCGCAGGATGACCCGGGCCCCCCGCCCCGGCACGAAGGCACCCTGGGGCCCCTCGCCCACGTACGCCCCCTCGCCGTGGGCGATCTCCAGGCGCACGACCCGTCCCGGCGGCAGCCCCGCCGTCAGGGCAGAGGGCCCCTCCACCCGCACCCGGATCGGCCGGCACTGGAAGAGGCCCTGACGGTTGGGCCGCAGGGCCCCGGGCAGAAGCCCCGCCTCGCACAGGATCTGAAAGCCGTTGCAGATCCCCAGCACCGGGCCGCCCGCGGCGGCAAAGTCCCGCACCGCCTCCATCACCGGCGTCCGGGCGGCCAGGGCGCCGGCCCGCAGGTAGTCGCCGAAGGCGAACCCGCCCGGCAGCACCACCCCCGCGAAGGGGCGCAGGTCCCGCCGGCGGTGGTCGATCACCTCCACCCGCCGGCCCAGTTCCCGGGCCAGCACCACGGCCACGTCGTGCTCGCAGTTCGAACCGGGAAAGCGCACCACGGCCAGGCGCACCGGCGATCCCCCATTCCCTGCGCGTCGCCCGCGTCCCGCCCCGAGCCAAGGTTGGTTCCCCCGGCCCGGGTCGCAGGTTCCCTTAGACGCCGCGATCGGCACCATGCTCCGCCGACACCCCGGCGGCGGCCGGGTCGAGGCCCCCTTCCACCCGCACCCGGTACACCTCCAGCACCGGGTTGGCCAGGAGCCGCTCGGCCATGGCCCGGGCCTGTTCCGCCGCCTCCCCCGGGTCCCGCGCCGCCAGGTCCAGCTCGATGCGCTTGCCCACCCGGACCGCGGCCACGCCCGGGTAGCCGAGGGCCCGCAGGGCCGAGCGCACCGCCTCCCCCTGGGCATCCAGCGCCCCGGGGCGCAGGCTCACCTCCACCACCACCCGGAAGAACCGGCGCCCTGCCGGCCTCACGCCGGGGGCGGGCCCGCCGAGGGGAGACCCTGGATCACCGCTTGTCGCCGCGATGGCGGCCCGGCCTTTCTCTCTCGACCGTCCCCGGGCCGGTTTCCCCTGCGGCCGGAGGGCTTCGCCCTGGCCGGACTTGCGGGAAGCCCCTGACGCCGGGTTGCCGCCGGTCCCCGAAGGCGCCCGGCCTGCCACCGGGCGTCCGTGCCGCCCCGGAGCGGGGGCCGCCGCCCCGGCGCCGTCCCGGGCCGGGCCGCGGCCCGCCGCCAGGCCTTCGCCGGCCTCGCACAGGCGACTCATCGCTGTCCCTCCAGCCGCCGCCACACCTCGGCGTAGGCGCCGGCCACGCCGCCCAGGTCCTGCCGGAAGCGGTCCTTGTCCAGGGGCTCGCCCGTGACCCGGTCCCAGAGGCGGCAGGTGTCGGGGGAGATCTCGTCCGCCAGCAGCAAGGTGGAACCCGGCCCCGGGGTGCCCCGCGAGCCGGTGCCCGGGCCGGACCCGCCGCCTCCGTCCTGGCCCGGCGCGGGGCCGGTGCTCTGACCGGAGGGACCGGCCCCAGGTTCCGTGGGCAGGACCGCCCCCGCGCCTTCAGCCGGCACGGCGGCGGGGGCGGCGGCCGGCGGAGCCGCCGGGGTCCATGCCCGCCCGAACTCCAGCTTGAAGTCGACCAGCACCAGGTCGCGCTCCAGCAGGTAGGAGCGCAGCACGCGGTTCACGGCCAGGGCCATGGCCTCGATGCGGTCCACTTCCTCCGCGGTCGCCAGCCCCAGCAGCCGCACGTGGGCGCGGTTGATCAGGGGATCGCCCAGATCGTCCCGCTTGTAGTAGAGCTCGGTGACCGGTTCGTCCAGCACGCGGCCCGGCTCCAGACCCAGGCGGCGGGCCAGGCTGCCGGCCACCACGTTGCGTACGACCACCTCCAGCGGGATGATCTCTACCCGCCGGCACAGGAGCTCCCGCTCGCCCGCCTCGGCCACCAGGTGGGTGGGAATGCCCGCCGCCTCCACCACCCTCAGCAGGTGGGCGCTGATCCGCGCATTGAGGCGCCCCTTGTCCCCGATGGTGCCGCGCTTGCGCCCGTCGAAGGCGGTGGCATCGTCCTTGAAGCAGATCCGCACCAGCCCCGGATCCGGGGTGGCAAAGACGACCTTGGCCTTCCCCTCGTAGAGCCGCTCCCCGCGCGGGGGCAGGGCCGGTTCCGCCATCGCCACGGCTGCTCCCCTCCCTGAAACGCCGCGTCAGCCGTCCTCGCCGGGCTCCAGGCCGGCCCGGCGAAAGATGAAATCCACGTGGCGCAGGTCGTCCCGGGGGTCGAACAGGGCCTCGATCTCGCCGGGCGCCAGGACCCGCCGGATCCGGGGGTCGGCGGCCACCAGCTGCCGGAAGGGCGCCTCCCCCTGCCAGCCCCGCATGGCCAGCTCCTGGACGATGGCGTACGCCTCCTCGCGGCGCAGGCCGCGTTCGACCAGCGCCAGCAGCACCCGCTGGGAGTAGATCAGGCCGCCGGTCCGCTCCAGGTTGGCCGCCATGGACTCGGGATAGACGTGCAGGTCGCGGACGATCTCCGCCAGCAGGGCCGTCATGTAATCGGCCAGGATCAGGGCGTCGGGCAGGATGATGCGCTCCACCGAAGAGTGGGAGATGTCCCGCTCGTGCCAGAGGGCCTGGTTTTCCAGGGCGCTGACCAGGTAACCGCGGAGGACCCGGGCCAGGCCGGAGATGCGCTCGCACTTCTCGGGGTTGCGCTTGTGGGGCATGGCCGAGGAGCCCTTCTGGCCGGCGCGGAAGGGTTCTTCCACCTCCCGGACCTCGGTCCGCTGGAGGTGGCGGATTTCCACGGCCATCTTGTCGTAGGTGCCGGCCAGGATGGCCAGGGCGGCCAGGAGCTCGGCATGGCGGTCCCGGGCCACGATCTGGCTGGAGACCGTCTCGGGCTCCAGGCCCAGGCGGCGGCAGACGTAGGCCTCCACCCGCGGGTCGACCCGGGCGTAGGTGCCCACGGCCCCCGAGATCTTGCCCACCGCCACGGTGCGTCGAGCCCGCTCCAGGCGCTCCAGGTTGCGCCCCAGCTCGGCGTACCAGAGGGCGAGCTTCAGGCCGAAGGTGATGGGTTCGGCGTGGACGCCGTGGGTGCGGCCGATCATCACCGTGTGCTTGTGGCGCCGGGCCTGCTCGCCCACCGCCTGGCGCAGCGCCCGCACCTCGCCCAGCAGCAGGTCCACGGCCTGGACCAGGTTGACGGCCAGGGCGGTGTCGACCACATCGGAGGAGGTCAGGCCGTAGTGGACCCAGCGGGCGTCGTCGCCCACCTGCTCGGCGATGGCCGTGGTGAAGGCGATGACGTCATGGTGCACCTGGCGCTCGATGGCCAGGATGCGGTCGACGTCGATGCGGGCCCGCTGCCGGATGCGGGACGCGGTGCCGCGGGGCACGGTGCCCAGTTCCTCCCAGGCCTCGACGGCCAGGAGCTCCACCTCCAGCCAGGTGGCGTACTTGTGCTCCAGGGTCCAGAGGCGGCCCATGGCGGGCCGGGTGTAGCGCTCGATCATGAGGCCACCGCCTGCCCTCCGGGGGTGGCCCGCCCGCCGCCAAACCGGGGCTGGGGCTGGCGCTCGGGCTGCGGCTCGGACCCAGGATGAGCCTGAGGATGAGACGGGGGCTGGGACACCGGCCGGGCCGGCGACGGCGACGGGGGCTCGGAGGCCTCCTGAAGGTGGGCCGTGGCCCTCCCCAGCTCGGCCTGCAGCCGCCGGTCGGCCTCCTCCACCCGGGCCTGCATGCGCTGCCGGTAGGCCTCCAGGCGCCGGCGCAGCTGAGGATCCTTGAGGGCCAGGATGCGGGCCGCCAGCAGGGCGGCATTGGCTGCACCGTCCAGGGCGACGGTGGCCACCGGCACGCCCCGCGGCATCTGGGCCGTAGCCAGCAGGGCGTCCAGGCCTCCGGCCGCGCCGCCTTTGAGGGGCACGCCGATCACCGGCAGGAGGGTATGGGCCGCCACCACGCCGGCCAAGTGGGCGGCACTGCCCGCGGCGGCGATCAGGACCTCCAGGCCTCGCTCGGAAGCCGTGGTGGCGTAATGGGCTACGCGCTCGGGGGTGCGGTGGGCCGAGGCGACGGTGGCCTCGAAGGGGATGTCCAGCTCCTCGAGAACCGCGAAGGTCTCGCGCAGGGTGGGCAGGTCCGAATCGCTCCCCATCAGGATGCCGACCCGGGGCGCGGCGGCCCGCCCGCCCAGGGCTTCGGCCGGGCTGCCCGCCGGTTCGTCCCGTTCCACGGTGATCCCTCCCCGGTACGTGGATGGCAACGGGTTGCTGACCATTGTTCGGTTGTATAGTGGGTACGTTCCTCGTCCACCTCCCATTTCAGGCGGATCATTATCGAATGTCAATCCCGCATTGTCGGGAGGAACGTTCGGTTACCGGCGGCGGGCGGGACGGCAGGAGCCCTGTGGCCGCCCGGGGAACCCTGGGAAGGGGAGCCGCCCGCCGCCCACCCTGCACGCTACGGGGACGGCCCCCGGCGGAGCGGCCGCCGCCCGGCGCGACCCGTGCGGCCGGGCGGTCCTGGGGCAAGGCGCCGCCCCCATGGCGCCCGTTGGCAGGGGGCCGCCGGCGTTCAACAGCATTCGGCAGGCGCTTTTCGCCCCGGGGATCATCGGGCCCAGGGGCCGCCCGCCCGTGCCCCGGGCCAGCCCCGCGCAGGGCCATGCCCCCGGGGCGCCCTGCACCGCAAGGAGGAGGTAGGTGCCATGCTGATCGTCATCAACCGCATCTGGCCCGAACCGGGCTCCGAGCAGCGCCTGGAGGAGGCCTTCTCCCGCTCCCCGGGCATGAAGGATGTCCCCGGCTGCCTGGGATTCGAGTTCTGGCGCAGGGAAGCGACCGGCCCGGCCGGTCATCCCGGGGCCGGCGCAGCGGATGCTGCGGGCGGCGCCGGCGGCCGCAGCGAGTACCTGGTGGTGACCCGCTGGGAGTCCCGGGAGGCGTTCGAGGCCTGGCGCCGGAGTGCCCACTTCCAGCATGCCCATCGCGACACCGGGGCCTCCGCCGGAGCGCGCAGCGAGCTGGCGGTTTACGAGGTGCTGCGCCGGGTGTGAGCCGCACCACCCGAGCCGCACCGCCCGCACCGGCCCTTACCGGCCCGTTCCCGCGGCGGCCTGAGGAGCGGGTTTCCCGTGTCTGGGGGGACAGCAGGTCCGGTGACCCGGTGAGCCCCGGCCGTGACGGCCGCAGCGCCGGCCGTCACGGCCGGGACGCCGGCCGGGGTGCCACTGCGGGCGCCTCGAACGGCGGCGCCTCGAGCGGGTCTTCCGATGGGCAGTTTGCCGTTGACGAGGATGACGGCGGGGTCCCATAATCGGGCCAGGGATTTGCGAGTAAGTCGATAGGGTTTTTGGGTAAGGCGTGAGCGGCCCCACGGCCTGCCCGATGACCCCTGGCCGCCTACCCCGAGGAGGGATCCACCGTGCACGACGGCATCCCGGTGCCCCTGGTGCGGGCCAACCAGACCTTCATCATCCTGGCCGCGGTGCTGAGCTTCCTGTTCCAGTTCCGCCCCGGCGCCCTGATCGGGCTGGTCGTGCTGGCTTTGCCTCTGGTCTTCGGTCCCCGGGCCCACCTGGTGTTCCACCTGGCCCGGCCGCTGCTGGCCCGCCGCCTGCCCGGGGCCGAGCGGGAAGACGCCCACGTGCAGCGCTTCAACCAGACCCTGGCCAGCCTGTTCTTCGGCATCGGTGCCGCGGGCCTGTACCTGCTGGCGCCGGTGGCGCCCCTGTGGGGCGCCATCGTCGGCTGGGGGGCGCTGCTGGCGGTGGCGACGGTGGCCTTCATCGCCACCCGCGGGTTCTGCCTGGGCTGCACCATCTACTACCAGCTGGTGCGGCGCGGCTGGATCCGCAGGCCCGGGTCGACCCCGGCGGTGTGAGGGGCCGTCCCGGCGGCCCCAACGCCAGGTCCCGGCTCGCCGGCCAGAGCCGCCTGACCCCTTGACAGGCCGGCGCCGGGACCCCATAGTAATCGGCAAACCGTGGTAGCCCCGTGACAACGGCCGTGACCGGCCTCATCGTGCCCAACGGCGCCGGGAGGACGAGTACTCGGCGGCCGCCCGGCCAGAGAGCGGGACCTGAGCGCTGAAAGTCCCGTCCGGCGGCCCCGCGGGAAGATCCCCTCCCAGGCCGGTTCCTGCCCCTGCCGCAGCAGGGGCAGGAACCGGCCCGCCGCCGCCCGAACGGGTGGTTCCCTGCATCGCGTTCAGGTGCCGCCTGCATCGCGTCCGGGTTCCACCCCAGTAGACGCGGCCGGGTTCTCCCGTTAACGGGACAGGGCATCGCCCCTTGCGGGCCGTGCCCGGCGAGAGGGCCGGCAGCCCATGCTCCGTCTCCTCCCGCGCCGGCTCCCACCGCCCAGCCTGGTGGGAGCGGTCCGGCGGGGCTGCAGGCCAATGAGGGTGGTACCGCGGATGGCATCGCAAAGGAAAGCCCCCGTCCCTCGGGACGGGGGCTTTTTGCATCCAGACCCCCCAGGAGGTGATTCCCCATGGGCGACGGCAAGGCAGCCCGTCTCCCCCAGGCCGGCGGCGCCCCGCTCCAGGCGCGTTCCCCCGGCCGCACCCACCCGGCAGTGCGTCCAGGCCCCGGATCCCTCGCCGCGGGACCAGGGACTGGGCCCGTTGACGTGGTGCTCTATGACACCACCCTGCGCGACGGCACCCAGCGGGCGGGCATCCACCTCACCCTGGCCGACAAGCTGCGCCTGGCGCGCCGCCTGGACGACTTCGGCATCCCCTACATCGAGGGCGGCTGGCCGGGATCGAACCCCAAGGACGCCGCCTTTTTCCGGGCCCTGGAGGACCAGCCCCTCCAGCGATCCCGGCTGGTCGCCTTCACCAGCACCCGCCGCCCGGGCGTAGCGGTCCAGCACGACCCGGCCCTGGCGGCCGCCCTGGCCGCCGGCACGCCGGCGGTCTGCGTGGTGGGCAAGGCCTGGGACCGGCACGTGACCGTCGCCCTGGGCACCCGCCTGGAGGAGAACCTGGCCATGATCCGGGAGACGGTGGCGCACCTCGTGGCTCACGGGCGGGAGGTGATCTTCGACGCGGAGCACTTCTTCGACGGGTTTGCCGCCAACCCGGAGTATGCGCTGGCCGTGCTGGCCGCGGCGGAAGAAGCCGGCGCCAGCTGGCTCGTCCTGTGCGACACCAACGGCGGCTCCCTGCCGGACGCCGTGACCCGGGCCGTCCGGGCGGCGGCCGCCGCCACCCGGACTCCCCTGGGCATCCACTGCCACGACGACGCCGGCCTCGGCGTGGCCAACTCCCTGGCCGCCGTGGCCGCCGGGTGCCGCATGGTCCAGGGCACGATCAATGGCTACGGCGAGCGCTGCGGCAACGCGAACCTGCTCACCGTGGCCGCCAACCTGGAGCTCAAGCTGGGCCTGCGTTGCCTGCCCCCCGGGGCCCTGGCCGAACTGACCGCCGTGAGCCGCTTCGCCAGCGAGGTGGCCAACCTCCCCCACCGGGAGGAGGCGCCCTACGTGGGGGCCAACGCCTTCGCCCACAAGGCGGGCATCCACGTCTCCGCCCTGCTCAAGGAGCCGGCCCTCTACGAGCACGTGGATCCGGCCCGGGTGGGCAACGACCGCCGGGTGCTGGTGTCGGAGCTGAGCGGCCGCGCCAACCTTCGCTATGTGCTGGGAGCGGAGCTGGACGAACCGGCCCTGGCCCGGCTGCTGGAGCGGATCAAGGAGCTGGAGCACGAAGGCTACCAGTTCGAAGGCGCCGAGGGCACCCTGGCCCTGCTGGCCTGGGAAGTACAGCAGGCGGCGGGCAGCGCCGGCACCCCGGGCGGGCAGGCGGCCTTCCCTGAAGCGCCCGTCCCGGAGGCGGCCAACCCCGGGTGGCCCTTCCTCCTGGAGTCCTACCGGGTCACCGCCCTGCACGACCCGGCGGCGGGATCGCGGGTGGAGGCCACCATCAAGGTCCGGGTAGGTGAGCGGATCGTCCACACGGCGGCCGAAGGCAACGGCCCGGTCAACGCCCTGGACGCCGCCCTGCGCAAGGCGCTGTCGGAGGTCTACCCCGATCTTGAGCAGGTGCGCCTGGTGGACTACAAGGTGCGGGTGCTGGAAGGGGATGCCGGCACCGGAGCCCGGGTACGGGTGCTGGTGGAGTCCACCGACGGCCGGGCCCGCTGGGGGACGGTGGGCGTCTCCACCAGCATCCTGGAGGCATCCTGGCAAGCTCTGGCCGACGGCTTGCGATATTACCTTCTGGGGCTGGCCACGGCCCCGGCCCCCGGCGGACCGGACCCGGGCCCGGAAGCCCGGCCCACCGTACCCGCGCCGCCCGGCGCCGCCGCGAGGCACACAGCGCCGGCAACGCAGCCGGCACAGGGGAGACAGGCGCGGCAGGCGTGAAGCGCAGCCTCACGGCGGTGCCGGGACCGCCATATCGCCAGGAACGGGCCGCCCAGGTCCCCGGAGAGAGCAGGGGCGCCGCCCTTCAGAGGGCGGCGCCCGCTTCGTCACAGGAGGCCGGCTGGCCGGCTTCGTCCCGGGTGCGGAAGGACTGGCCGCAGCCACAGGTGTGGACGGCGTTGGGATTGTGGATGGCGAAGCCCGAGCCCGACAGCGACTCGACGTAGTCCACCCGGGCACCCTTGAGGAAGCGGGCGCTGGCGGAGTCGACCACCACCCGCACCCCGTCCTGATCGATCACGGTGTCGTCGTCGTGAAGGTTGGAGTCCAGGGCCAGCCCGTAGTTGAAGCCGCTGCAGCCCCCGGGCTGGATGAAGACGCGCAGGGCCAGGTCGTCCCGCTGGCGCTCGGCCAGCAGTTCCTTCACCTTGGCCACCGCTTCCGGTGTCAGGGTGATCATGCCCTCACCTCCCTGGCCAGGGACAAGCGAACCGGGCCGCGGCCGCCGGGCCGCCCACCCCCCTTTTTCATACACCTTATCACAGCCGCCCGAGGCCGGCGGCAGGGGCCGGATCGCAATGGGTGCAGGCTACGCTGCGGCACGGGGCGGTCAACCTGCGAGCAGCCGCTCCTGCGAGACACCGCCCGGACCGCGACCCAAGCGTTCCAAAGGACGGGGCCGGGCCCATCCTGCTGTGGACTGCCCGGCCCCCTTTGCCCTCCGGCAGCTTTGCCACGAACCTTTAGGCGAACTGGGCCTCCAGCTCCCGGTAGTCGTCCTCGCCCAGCTCCAGGTCCTGCTGGACCAGGCCCTCCTCCGGAAAGCCGGGCAGCTGCTCTTCGAAGGTCGGCTTGTCGGTCTCGTAGACCACGCCGATCACCATGCCGCCCGTTTCCATCACCTTGCGCAGGGCGGCGGCCCGGTCGTGACGGTCGTAGTCCGGGTCTTCGTCCAGGTTGACCAGCCGCGCCTTGAAGTAATCGTAGGTGTTCAGCTTGTTGAAGGTCACGCAGGGGCTGAAGACATTGACCAGCGAGAACCCCTTGTGCTGGATGGCCTTCTTGAACACCTCGGCCATGTGGTTGATCTCGCCGGAGAAGGCCTGGGCGACGAACCCGCAACCCTGGGCCAGTGCCAGCTCCAGGGGCCGGATGGGCTCCTCAACCGACCCGTAGGGCGACGTCTTGGTCTTCATGCCCTTGTCGCTGGTGGGCGCCAGCTGGCCCGTGGTGAGACCGTAGATGTGGTTGTCCATCACGATGTAGGTCAGATCGACGTTGCGCCGGATGGCGTGGATCACGTGGCTCAGACCGATGCCGTAGCCGTCCCCGTCGCCGCCGGCAGCGATGACCGTCAGCTCCCGGTTGGCCAGCTTGACGCCCTGGGCGATGGGCAACGCCCGGCCGTGGATGCCGTGGAACCCGTATCCGCCGAAGTACTGGGAGATCTTGCCCGAGCAGCCGATGCCCGAGACGACCACCACGTCCTCGGGCTCCAACCCCAGGTCGATCACCGCCCGGGTCAGCGCGTTCAGCACGCCGAAGTCACCGCAACCCGGGCACCACGTGGGCCGCGCCGCCCGGAAATCCGCCACCTTAGCCATGGAGCAACACCTCACGCGCCCGGGAATAGATCTCGCTGGCCAGGAAGGGGTCGCCGTCGTACTTGGTGCAGTTCTGGATCTTGTCGTGGAAGCCCACTTCCCGCGCCAGATACCCCGCCAGCTGGCCGGTGTAGTTGTTTTCCACCACCAGCACCCGGGGCGCCGCCTGCAGGTAGCCGCGCACCTTCGCCCGGGGGAAGGGGTACAGGGCCCGCAGGTGCAGGTGGCCGACCTTGTAGCCGTCCTTTTCCAGGCGGGCTACCGCCTCCTGGATGCGGCCGATGGTGGATCCCCAGCCGACCAGCAGCAGATCGACCCGCTCCGCCGGTTCGTCCCCGTAGTAGTCGACGTAGTCGCTGAGATCCAGGCTGTCGAGCTTGCGCATGCGCTTCTTCATCTGGATCTCGCGGGTGGCGGTGTCCTCGATCTCCTCGGTGCCCGCCTCGTCGTGCTCGTTGCCCAGCGCCACGTAGCGGCCGTTGCGCATGCCCGGCAGGCTGCGCGGGGAGATTCCGGACTCGGTGACCAGATAGCGCTTGTAGGCCCCGCGCTCCATGGCGTCCAGCTCTTCCTGGGTGATCAGGGCGCCCCGGTCGATCCGCACCCGGCTGTAATCCAGGCCGTCGATGGACTGGCGCGACATGCCCAGGGAGAGGTCGCTCACCAGGTAGACCGGGCACTGGTAGCGCTCCGCCAGGTTGAAGGCCTCGACCGCCAGGTAGAAGCAGTCCTCCACCGTGGCCGGGGTCAGCACGATGCGCGGGATCTCGCCGTGGGTGCCGAAGATCAGCTCGTTCAGGTCGCTCTGCTCCGTCTTGGTGGGCAGGCCCGTGGAGGGGCCACCCCGCATCACGTCGACGACGACCAGCGGCGTCTCCGACATCCCGGCCAGGCCCACGGCCTCCTGCATGAGGGAGATGCCCGGCCCCGAGGTGGAGGTCATGGCCCGGACGCCCGCATAGTTGGCGCCGATGGCCATGTTGACCGCCGCGATCTCGTCCTCCGCCTGGACCACCACGCCGCCGTACTTCGGGAAGTTCTTGAGGAACCAGTACATGATCTCCGTGGCCGGCGTGATGGGATAGGCGGCCAGGAAGCGGCAGCCGGCCGCCAGGGCGCCGAAGGCGATGGCCTCGTTGCCGGAGATGAACAGGCGCCGCTGCACCTGGGGGCGCCGGGGCAGGGTGGCCACCTGGCCGATCTCCCGAACGCCGTACTCGAATCCCCGGCGCAGGGCCTCCATGTTGAGCTCGACCACCTGGTCGCCCTTGCCGCCGAAGCGCGCCTCGATGGTGGGCCGGAACTCCTCCACGGGCAGGCCCACCAGGGCGGCGGTCACGCCCACGGCGACCATGTTCTTCATGATGGGGTTGCCCAGCTCCCGGGCGATCTTGGTCAGCGGCACGCCGTAGACCCGCACCGGCCGGCCCTCGGGAACCCGCGCCTTGAAGGTGTCGTCGTAGACCACCACGCCGTCCCGGACCAGCTCGTGCAGGTTGTGGTCGATGGTCTTCTGGTCGAAGGCGATGAGGACGTGCAGCTCGTCCCCGTGATGCCGGATCAGATGGTCCGCGGCCCGCACCTTGTAGTTGGTGTGGCCGCCCTTGATCAGGGACATGAAGTGCCGGTACTGGTAGACGTAATAGCCCAGGCGGTTGAGGGTCTGGGACACGATCTCGCCCGTGCTGTCGATGCCCTCGCCCTGCTGCCCGCCCACCTTCCAGTTGAACTCTCCGGTCAAGGTCCTGGGTGCACCCGTTGCAGGGTCGTGCAACTCCCTGGCCACTGCCCTCACCCCTTTGCCTAACACCACTATACCACCAGTTGGCGATGATTCTAAGGCATCCTGCCGCTGCCATGCATTTCACCGTCGAGGGCCGACCGTTCACCTCCGGGGAACGACCGCTGGCGGCGCCAGGTTGGTACCGGAAGAACCAGCCGTTGCCATGGCGGAACGACTTGCACAGCGCATCCGGGGGCCTTCTCTGCAAGTGGGGAGCATCGGACTTGCACCCGCCGCAGTCCCAAGCAAGTTGGGTAAGCCGCCCCTTGCAGCCCACGGCTCCCGGCTGCCCGTCGCCGGCGCCGGGCAGCCGGGGGGCGCCCGCCCGGGCACATTGGGGATCGGCGCCCATCGGCTCGGGCATCAGGGGCGTTCGGCACGGGGACGGAGCGGCAGCGAGGGAACTCTCCAGCGGTGCGGCGGCCTGGGCCCGGAAGGGCGGCCCAGGCCGGTGGGAGGTGGCACGGCAGGGCGAGGCCTGCGGCGGAACGGCAGGGGGGCTCGCCCGGGCCGGCCGGACCCGCGCGGGCGAGAGCAGCCGCCGGCGGGCTGAAAGGGCGGCCCCGTCCGCGGGCGGGGCTCCATGGCAGGCAGGAACTGCGATGCCCGGGGCGGCCGGGCCCGGCGGGCATCGCCGTGGGGGCGGCGGCTTGCTGCCCGCCGGCCCCCCCAGCCTCCCCCCGGAGGTCCGGGGGGGGTCCGTGGTGCGGGATGGGTTCCGGGATCAGGTCAGGGACAGGATCAGCCGGTTGGGATCGTCCACCGTCTCCCGCTGGGTGATCATGTCGACGATCTTCTTGCGCGCCCGCAGGTCGCCGATCAACACCGCCCCCACCAGCCGGCCCTCGAGGAAGAACAGGCGCTGGTACTGGCGGTTCTCCCAGTCGACGTGGGAGACGGCCTCCACCTCGGGGTGGTTCTCGGGGGTGGCGCCGATAGCCGTGATCTTCGAGTCGAACAGGCCGCTGGAGTAGACGGGCACCTCGCGGTAGGACCGGTTGGCCCCCACCATGTTGGCGCCCACCACACGGCCATGGGTCATGGCGTTGTTCCACGTGCCCATCTGGTTGTGCCGCCCGATGAACACGTCGAAGAAGCGGGCCACGTCCCCGGCGGCATAGATCCCCGGCACGCTGGTCTCCAGCCGCTCGTTGGTCACCACGCCGCCCTGGACTTCGACCCCGCTGCCCGCCAGCAGCTCCGTGTAGAAGTCCAGGCCCAGGCCGCAGCCGACCATGTCGGCCTCGATGGTCTGCCCGCCGGTGGTGGTCACGGCCTTGACGGTGCCGCCGGCGGCGTGGACCTGGGCCACCTCTTCGCCGTAGAGGATCTCGATTCCGTGGTCCCGGGCCAGCAGGTCCACCAGCCGGCCGCCGTCCTCATCCAGGATGCGGCGCAGCCAGCGGGGGCCGCGGATCAGCCACACCACCTCGAGGCCGCGGCGGCGGAACCCTTCGGCCAGCTCGTAGGCGATGAAGCTTCCCCCCACCACCACGGCCCGCCGGGCGGTGGCGAAGCGCTCGACCATCTGGCGGGTGTCGTCCAGGGTCTGAAAATAGTAGACGCCGGGTGTGTCGGCGCCCGGCGCGGGCAGGGGCCGCGGCCGGCCCCCGGTGGCGATCAGCAGCCGGTCATAGGGATAGGTCTCGCCCGCCTCGGTCACCACGACCCTCTCGTCCGGGTGGACCGAAACCACCCGCGTCTCCAGGCGCAGGTCGATCCCCTTGTCGGCGTGCTGCTCCACCGACCGCATGAAGACCTTGTCTTCGGACACCGTGCCCTTGAGGTAGTGGGGCAGGGAGACCCGGTTGTAGAGCGGGTAGGGCTCGGCCGCCAGCAGGGTGACCTGGCTCTGGGGCTCCAGCTTCTTGATGGTCTCGGCCGCCGTGGTGCCGGCGACACCGTTGCCTACGATGACGTATCGCTTCGAGTCGGCCATCGACGCTCCTCCTCGCCGCCCCCGGCGGGCGCCGAGGGCGGCGCCCCGCGGGGCGGCCACCCGGGGCTCCGCGGGCCCGGCCACCTTGGGGCCGGTTCGTCCCGCGCCCGTCACCCGGCGCGCCGGTATGCAGACCACATCCATTATGTTGGTCTGTCGTGGGCAGCGCAACCAATCGCCCGTCCCCTGTAGCCCTACGCGGCGGCATCCCGTGGCGGCCGCCTCCGCCATCCCCCTGCCCCCTGCCGCCGGTTCCCGGCCAGGGCTGCAGGATCTTGAACCAGTCAGGGGTGCAGGATCTGGGATAAGAAGCGCCGGGCCCGCTCGTGGGCCGGCTCGCGGAAGAACCGGTCGGGCGGCGCCTCCTCGAGGAGCATGCCCTCGTCCATGAAGACGATGCGGTCGGCCACCTCCCGCGCAAAGCCCACCTCGTGGGTGACCACCAGCATGGTCATGCCCGAGGCGGCCAGCTCCCGCATGACGTCCAGGACTTCCTTGATCATCTCCGGGTCCAGGGCGGAGGTGGGCTCGTCGAACAGCATGATGCGCGGCTGCATGGCCAGGGCCCGGGCGATGGCCACCCGCTGCTGCTGGCCGCCCGACAGCTGGGCGGGATACTTGTGGGCATGGTCGGCCAGGCCCACCCGCGCCAGTAACTCGCGGGCCAGTTCCTCCGCCCGGCGGCGGGGCCACTTGCGCACCCAGATGGGCCCCAGGGTCACGTTCTGCAACGCCGTCAGGTGGGGGAACAGGTTGAACTGCTGGAAGACCATGCCCACTTCCCGGCGCACCGCCTCGATCCGGTGCAGGTCGGGCCCCAGCTCGATGCCGTCCACGACGATGCGGCCCCGCTGGATGGGCTCAAGGGCATTGATGGTCCGGATCAGGGTCGACTTGCCCGAACCCGAGGGGCCCATGATCACCACCACCTCGCCGGGCTGGACCTGAAGACTCACCCCTTTCAGCACGTGGACGGCACCGAACCACTTGTGGACGTCTTCGCAGATCACCATGGGCTGGGCTCCGATTGCCGGCGCCGTGCCACCCGCCGCGGCCGGCGTCGCCGAACCGCCGGTCGCGGCCGCCCGGCCCGTCGCCGGGAATGCGGTTCCGCCGCGTCCTTCCGGCCCCGTGGCGCCCGGCCGGTTGCCGTTCCGGGCGCCCTCACTGGCCATGCCCTTGGGCATCATCCGTCTCGCCTCCCTCCCGGTCGCCGCCGGCGGCGGGCCCGCGCCCTTCCGGCCCGCGCCGGCCCGCGCCCCCGGCCTGCCGGGGCGACCCGCCGTCCGATAGCCGGGGTCCTTGATCCCGCCGGGGCCTCAGCGCTCCCCCACGCCCAGACGCCGCTCCAGCCGCCGGCTGGCCAGCGACATGCCGTAGCAGAAGACCCAGTACACTGCGGCGACGAAGGCATACATCTCCACGTGCCGGCCCAGGTAGGAGGGGTTGGACAGCACGCTCTGGGCGACGCCGACGAACTCCAGCAGGCCCCACACCGCCACCAGCGACGTGTCCTTGAACAGGCTGATGAACTGGCCCACCAGGGCGGGGATCACCGCCCGCAGGGCCTGAGGCAGGATGATCAGCAGCACCGCCTGGGTTCCCGTCAGGCCCAGGGCCTGGGCGGCCTCCACCTGCCCGCGGGGCACACCCTGCAGGCCGCCGCGCACCGCCTCGGCCACGTACGCCGCGGTGAACAGCACGAGCCCGGCCGCCGCCCGGGTGACCAGGTCCGGCCGCACCGACGGCGGCAGGAACAGCGGCAGCGCCGTCATGGAGAAAAACAGCACCACCATGAGGGGCGTGCCGCGCACCAGCTCGATGTAGGCGATGGACAGGGCCCGGACCACGGGCAGGGAGCTGACGCGGCCCAGGGCCAGCAGCACCCCCAGCGGAAAGGACAGCGTGATGCCGGCCACCGCCAGCACCAGGGTCAGGATCAACCCGTACCCCGTGCCCGCGCCGCCTTGTCGCGGCACCGACAGCACCAGCACCATGGCCGCCGGCACCAGCACGACCCAGGCCGCCACCACCGGCATCTGGGCGCGCCGCCAGCGGGCCGGCCCGGCCCACGCCAGGCCGCTGACCACCACCAGCACCGCCAGCAGCACCAGGGCAGCCACCACCCGCCACAGCTGGTCGCGGGGGTAGGCGCCCACCAGCAGGAGCAGCAGGTTGTCGGTCACCACGTCCCACCGGGCCCGGCCAAAGGCCCAGGACAGGACCGCCCGGCCGGCCAGGGCCAGGATGGCCAGGGCCACCAGCGTGAGCAGGCCGTGATACCAGCTGGCCAGCAGGTTCTGGCGGGCCCAGGCGGCGGCCCGCTGCGGCCAGGGCGCCTGGGGCGGCGGCACCGCCACCGTGGTTGCGGCCGGGCCGGCCTGCCCTGCCGCCGGCCGGCCCGGTGCCGGTTCGGGCAGGGCAGGACCCGTCGCGGGTTCGTCCATCTACGCCACCCCCCGCCGCAGCGACCGGTTGTACAGGTTCATCAGCAGGGACGTCAGCAGGCTGAAGGCCAGATAGGTGGCGCCGACCAGCAGGAGCATCTCCAGGGTCCGGCCCGTCTGGTTGACGATGGTGCTGCTCACGTTCAGCAGGTCGGGGAATGCCACCGCCATGGCCAGGCTCGAGTTCTTGATCAGGTTGAGGTACTGGCTGGTCAGGGGCGGCACGATGATCCGGAGGGCCTGGGGGAACACCACCAGGCGCTGCACCAAGAAAGGCGAGAGCCCCAGCGACCGGGCCGCCTCCCACTGGCCCCGGGGAACGGCCAGGACGCCGCCCCGCACCACCTCGGCGATGAAGGCTCCGGTATAGATCACCAGCGCCAGCAGCAGGGCGGTGAATTCCGCGGACAGCATGAGGCCGCCCTGGAAGTTGAACCGGGCCAGCTGGGGCCTCTCCAGCACCAGGGCCGGGCCCGCGGGGAGGATCGCGGCCGCCAGACCGCCCGCCGCCAGCAGGCCCAGGGCAACCAGGCCCGGCCTGGTTGCCCGGCCTTCCTCCAGCCGCTTGCGCAGGAGGATCCGGTACGCCGTCGCCGCTGCCACCAGGGCCAGCCCCAGGATGGCCACCGCCGTGGGGAAGCCCGGACCGGGCCGCGGGGCCGGCAGCACCAGCCCCCGGTTCATCAGGAACACGGACCCGGGAAGGGCCAGGGCCTGGCTCGCCGGCGGGAGGGTGTAGACGATGGCACCGTACCAGAAGAAGAGCTGCAGCAGGAGGGGCGTGTTGCGGGTCACCTCCACGTACAGGGAGGCCAGGAGCCGCACCAGCCCGTTGGCGGACAGGCGAGCCAGCCCCGCCACCACCCCCACCGCCGTCGCCAGGACGACCCCCAGCACGGCCACCCGCAGGGTGTTGACCAGGCCGGCCAGGAAAGCGCGGCCGTAGGGGTCCGTCGCCTGGTAGGGGATCGAGCTTTCCCCGATGGCAAAGGAGGCGGGATGGCGCAAGAAGTCGAAGCCGGGCGTGATGCCCAGTTGCTGCAGGTTGCGCTGGACGTTGCCGAAAAGGTAGGTACCCGCTGCTACCGTAACCAGCACCACGGCCAGCTGAAGGAGCAGCCTCCGCAGGCGGATGTCACCCACCCCGGACCGCACCCGTCGGGTGGGCCATGCCGTCATAAACCCCCCTCCTCTTGACCAGAAAACGCGGGATCTGCGGACGCCCCTGACGCCCGGCGGCGTGGCCCGGCGGCTCCGGGCCCGCGTCCTGGGCCGGCACCGCTGCTCGCCGCGGCGGCGGATCGGCCGAACCTCTGGGGGCCCGCAGCGCCGGGGCCAGCGGAACGGGCCCGAGGCGACCACGCCGGGCGCCTGCCCGGATGCCGCTGGCGGCGGGAACCGCCACGTTCCCGCCGCCAGCGGCCCGCGGCATCAACGGAAGGGCGGCGAGTAGAGGAGACCACCGTTGGTCCAGAGCTCGTTGAGGCCCCGCTCCAGCTTGAAGGGCGTGTCGGGTCCCAGGTTGCGCTCGTAGATCTCGCCGTAGTTGCCCACGTGCTTGATCACGCGGTAGGCGAAATCGTTACTGATGCCCAGCCCCTTGCCCAGCTCGCCCTCGACGCCCAGGAAGCGCCGGATGTCCGGGTTGTCGCTGTTCTTGAACTGGTCCACGTTCTGCGAGTTGATGCCGAACTCCTCGGCCTGGATGGTGGCGAAGACGATCCACTTCACCACGTCGAACCAGGTCGAGTCGTTGTTCTTGACGGCCGGTCCCAGCGGCTCCTTGGACAGCATCTCGTCCAGGATCACGTGGTTGTCAGGATCCGAGAGGACCGCCCGCCGCCCGGCCAGCTGCGACTTGTCGCTGGTCACCGCATCGCAGCCGCCCGATTCATAGGTAGCATAGAGCTGGTCCGCATCTTCGAAGGTCTTGGGCGTGAAGCTGGCGCCCAGGGCGCGCATCCGGTCGGTCAGCACCATCTCGTTGGTCGTGCCGCTCAGCACGCAGATGGTGGCGCCGTCCAGGTCCGCCAGGCTCTTGACGTTGCGGTCCTTGCGGACCATCACGCCCCCGCCGTCGTAGAAGGTGGTGGGCAGGAACTCCATGCCGTTGACGGTGTCCCGCCCCAGGGTCCAGGTGGTGTTGCGTATCAGGACGTCCACCTCGCCCGACTGCACGGCGGTGAACCGCTCCTGGGCGCTGAGGGGCCGGAACTCCACGGCGTTGGGATCATCAAACAGGGCCGCGGCGATGGCGCGGCAGAAGTCGGCATCGAAGCCCGTCATCTGGCCGCTGGGGTCCAGGTAGCTGAAGCCGGGCAGCTGGCCGTTGACCCCGCAGATCAGCTTGCCCCGGCTGAGCACCACCTGCAGCCGGCTCTGCCCCGCCTGGTCCCCCGTGCCCCCGCTGCCGCCGCTTCCACCGCCGGTCGAACCGGCCGGCTGGGAGCCGCCGCTGGAGCAGGCGGCCGCCACCAGGGCGACCGCCGCCACCAGGGCGGCCGCGGCCACCCGAATGCGCCGTAACGACAAAAAGACCACCCCCAGGAGACTGGTGCGTTGAGGAATCCCGCGGGCCCAGGGACTCAATCGGCCCGCCGCCGCCGGAATTCGGCGATAGATCCTTGCTTTCGGCAGAAACCAGTCAAACCCTGCTGCTGCCAGCGGCCGGGCGACCCCTTTCGACCTCCCCTGGGCCCTCAGGCGGCGGCCCCGCGCCGGTTGCACAGGACCGGACAGGCACCCGCCGGTGGCTGGTGCGGCGGCTCGGCCCGGTTCGGCGGGACGGCGGCTTCGCGCAGGCTTGTAATCTCGCCGGCCGGCATGTATAAATATCCGAAAGCACCTATCCGGTCCTGGCGATGACGGGACCCGGAGGCACCCCCACGGCCGGGACAGAGAGCCGGCCCCGGCGGCTGCAAGGGCCGGCCCGGCCCGGTGCCTCGACCCACCCCTGAGCCGTGCGGCAACGGCCGTGTTCGCCCTGCAGGACCAACCGCCGCAGGAAGAACCGGCCCGAACCGCACCGGCGCCCGCCCGTTACGCGGGCCAGGGGATGGCGCCATCCCGCCATCCCTCAAGACCGGACGGGCGGCTGGCAGGTCCGGCCCCTGGTAGGCCTGCCGCCGGCGGCCGCCACGGGTGGTCTCGCCCCGGATCGGGCGGGCCGGCGCCGACGGCGCCCCTCGCCCCGGCGCCGTCGCCCCCTCGCCTTCGCGCCTGGCGGGGAGGGCGCGGCAAGGATGGGACCACGCCCTGCCGCGGCCGGCCGTCCGGTGAAGCAAGGTGGTACCGCGGTACCCCCGCCCTTGCAGGGCGGGGGTTTTTGATTTCCCGGCGCGGCGGCACCGAAACAGCTCCTGCCGGGCCGGCTGGACCTGGGGCGGCCCGCCGCCCGCCCGGACAGCCCCGAGGCAGGAAGCAAACCCGAAGCCGCAAGCACATCCCAGGGAGGTGGCCTCCATGACCGGCCTTGACATCGCGGTGGCCCTCATCGGTGCCGGCAAGATGGCCGAGTGCCTGATCGCCGGCTGGGTCGATGCCGGGTTCGACCCCCAGGCCCTGGCCGTGACCAACCGGCGCAACGACCAGCGGCTGGCCGAACTGGCGGCCCGGTACGGCGTCCGGGCGGAACGCGACAAGGGCGCCGTGCTGGCCGGTGCCCAGGTGGTGCTGATGGCGGTCAAGCCCGCCGACATGGCGGTGGCGCTGGAGCAGGTGGCGCCCTACCTGGACCCCGGGGCGGTGGTGGTGTCGGTGGCGGCGGGCATCCGGCTGGAGGACATGGCCCGCCGCTTGCCGGGCCGGCGGCACCTGGTGCGGGCGATGCCCAACACGGCCAGCCGCTTGCGCCAGTCGGTCACGGCCCTCTGCGCCGCGCCCGGGTGCAGCGAGGAAGCCTTTGCCAGGGTCCGGCGGCTCTTCGACCTGGTGGGGGCCACCGTCGAGGTGGACGAATCGGCCTTCGATGCCGTCACGGCCCTGAGCGGCAGCGGCCCCGCCTATGTTTACCTGCTGGTCGAGGCCATGCTCACCGCCGCCCACGAGCTAGGGCTCCCCGCCGAGGTGGCGCGCCAGCTGGCGGTCTGGACGGTGGTGGGGGCGGGCAGCATGCTGCGGGATACCGGCCTGCCGCCCGAGGAACTGCGCCGCCAGGTGACCTCCCCCAACGGCACCACCGCCGCCGCCCTGGCGGTGCTGGAAGAGATGGCGGTCCCCGACGCCGTGCGGCGGGCCGTCCACCGGGCCGCGGCCCGCTCGGCCGAGCTGGCGGCCCTGATCGCGGCCGCCGGCCCCGCGGCCGCAATCGACGCCGCGGCATCCTTCGCCGGGGCTGCCGCCCGCCACCCCGGCCACCCGGAGGACCCGGGCCACGCCGGCCACGCCGGAAAAACCGCCGTCCGGGACCGTTGAAGCCCGGCCCGGCGGCGTGGTGTACGGGCGTGGTGTACCATGGAAGGGCGAACCCGGGCCCTCCAGGGGGGGCGGGCCTTCAGGACCTTCCTCCCATGGCGGTTGGGGGCCCGGACCGGATGGGGCGGCGGTGCGGCCTGGCCCGGGGTCTGGGCCGCCGCCTGGACGGGGGGAGGCATGGGAATGCCCCAGCGTCTTGACGAGCCGGCCATCCAGGAGCGGCTGGCGTCCCTGCCGGGGTGGGAGCGCCAGGGCCACACCCTCCGCCGGGTGTACCGGCTGGCTTCCTTCCGGGACGCCGTGTTCTTCGTGGGCGTGGTGGCCGGGCTGGCCGAAGGGATGAACCACCATCCCGACATCGACATCCGCTACCGGCAGGTCACGCTGGTCCTGACGACCCACAGCGCCGGGGGCCTCACCGACCTGGACTTCGCCCTGGCCGCGGCCATCGACCGCCACACCGCCCGCTGGCGGGGTGCGGCCGGGGAAGGATCGGGCCCATGACGCACCGGGAAGTCCCGGCGCCGGGGGCCGCGGTGCCGGGCGGGCAGCCCGGTGCACAGCAGGGCGAAACCCCTGGGGGCGGGGAGCCCCGTCCACCCCAGGGCCGAACCCCTCCGGGCAGGGGGCCCGGGGCGCCCCAGGGCGGAACCCCTCCGGGCGGCGAGCCTGCGGGCGGCACCGGCGCGGACCCCGGTTCCGGCCACGGCGCCGGCCCCGACGCCGCTGGTCTGGCGAACCCGCGCCATCCCGACGACGCCATCCCCTTCCGGCGCCACCTGGGCATCCAGGTGGTCGAGGCGGCCGCCGGGCGGGCCCTCTTGCGCCTGCCCGCCCGGCCCGAGATCGGCAACCGCTTCGGGAATGTCCACGGCGGGGCCCTGGCCACCCTGGTGGACGGTGCCATGAGCAACGCCATCCTGTCGCTGCTGCCGGCCGGCGACCGCATCGGCGGTACCATCGAGCTGTCCATCCGGTTCCTGGAGCCGGCCCGGGGCACCGTCATGGCCGAGGGACGGGTCCTGCGCCTGGGTGGCCGGATCGCCTTTGCCCAGGCCGACGTGCGGGACGCCGGCGGCCACCTGGTGGCCACGGCCCAGGGCAGCTACGCCCTGCACCGGCACCGGCCGCCGGAGCGGCCCGGCTCCGAGCCGGGCCGGCCGGGCTGCGGCCCGGACCCGCTGGGCCGGGCGGGGCGCCGGCGGGCGTGACGGCTGGCGTACCGCGGCGCGGGCCGGGCCACCGGCGGCCCGCAGCCGGCCTGTGCCGCACCGGACGCAACGGCAGGCCGGGCTTGATGCGGCGACGGACCTGCCGGCTGGTGCGGAGGAAACAATTCCATTGCCTGATCTGGAGGGTCCAAGCTTGCCTCCAACCTCCTCGGACGCAGGGGACGCAGGACGAAGCGGCACCGGTCCCGCCGTGGCGAGCCTGCCGCGGGAACGGGCGACCCGGGTCCAGCTCAAGCCGGGGCGGGATGCCGCCCTGCGCCAGGGCCGGCTCTGGGTCTACCGCACCGACGTCTACACCGTCTCCGACGACGCCTACGACCCCGGCGACATCGTCCAGGTGGTGGACGCCCGGGGGCGGTTCGTAGGCAAGGGTTACATCAACCCCCGGTCCATGATCTTCGTCCGCCTGCTGACCGCCGACCCGGACGAAGGCATCGACCGCACCTTCTTCCGCCGCCGCCTGGAGCGGGCCCTGGCCCTGCGCCGGCGCCTGCAGGCGGCCCAGCCCGACACCGACAGCTTCCGGCTGGTCTTCGCCGAGGCCGACCTGCTGCCCGCCCTGATCGTCGACCGGTTCGCCGGGGTGCTGGTGGTCCAGACCCTGGCCCTGGGCATCGACCGCTGGCAGCCGCTGCTCGTCGAGCTGCTGGACGAGCTGGTGGCGCCCGAGGGGATCTACGAGCGCAACGACGTGCCGGTCCGGGAGCTGGAGGGATTGCCCCAGCGGGCCGGGTTCCTCAGGGGCCGGTTCGACCCGCGGGTGGTGATCCGGGAGAACGGCCTGCCGCTGGTGGTCGACGTGGCCCGGGGGCACAAGACCGGCCACTTCCTGGACCAGCGGGACAACCGGGCCGCCCTGCGGCGCTACGTCCGGGGGGCCCGGGTCCTGGATGCCTTCTGCCACACCGGGGCCTTCACCTGCCACGCCCTGGTGTACGGCGCCCGGGAGGTGGTGGCGGTGGACATCCAGGAAGAGGTCCTGGCCGTGGCCCGCGAGAACGTGGAGCAGGTGCGCCGCCAGCTGGGCAGCGGCGAGGCCCGGGTGACCTTCCACCACGCCAACGCCTTTGACTTTCTGCGGGCTCGGGCGGCCGAAGGCGAGCGCTATGATGTGATCATCCTCGATCCCCCGGCCTTTGCCAAAAACCGCCAGGCGCTGGCCGGTGCCTACCGCGGGTACAAGGAGATCAACCTGCGGGCGATGAAGATGCTGCCGCCCGGAGGGATCCTGGTCACCTGCTCCTGCTCCTACCACATGACCCGCGACCTGTTCGAAGAGATGCTGCTGGACGCCGCCCGGGATGTGGGCCGGCGGGTCCGGATCCTGGAGCGGCGGGGTGCCGCCCCCGACCACCCCGTCCTGCTGGGGGCGGGGGAAAGCGATTACCTGAAGTGCTACATCGTCGAGGTGTGGTAGACGGGCTGGTTCCTTCCACAAGGCAGGGATCGCGCAGGCTGGGGCTCGACCCCCAGCGGGAGAGCCCCACCCCTGGTGCTAGCGATCCAGCAGATCCTGCAGCGCCGGTTCGACCTCCGGGAACCGGAAGCGGAAGCCGGCTTCCCGGGCCCGGCGCGGCACGGCCCGCTGGCCGCTCAAGAGCAGGGCGTCGGCCATCTCCCCCAGGGCCAAGCGCAGGGCGAAGGCCGGTGCCGGCAGCCAGGACGGCCGGCGCAGCACCCGCCCCAGGGCCCGGGCCAGGTCCCGGCTGGTCACCGGCTCAGGCGCCGTGCCGTTGAAGGGGCCTTCCAGGCCCGGCGTTTCGATGAGGAAGACCAGAAGGGCCACCAGGTCGTCCAGGTGGATCCAGGGCACCCACTGCCGCCCATGACCCAGCGGCCCACCGGCACCCAGCCGGAAGGGAAGAACCAGCCGGGGCAGGGCGCCCCCCTCCCGGGCCAGGACGAGCCCCGTCCGCACCAGGACCACCCGCACGCCGGCCGCTCCGGCCTTGCGGGCCTCGGCTTCCCAATCCACGCAGACCCGGCTGAGGAAGTCGTCCCCCGGCGGCGCTTCCTCGTCGATCACCTCGTCGCCCCGGGGCCCGTAGTAGCCCACGGCCGACCCGCTCACCAGCACCGCCGGCCGGGGCTCGGCCGCCTCGATGGCCTGGACCAGCGCCCGGGTGGCCTGGATCCGGCTTTCCCGGATCCGCTCCTTCTGGCGCGGGGTCCAGCGGCCGGCGGCAATGGACTCCCCCGCCAGGTTGACCACCGCCCCCGCGCCGGCCACCGCCTCCCACCAGCCCGGCCGGGGGTCCCCGGGCGCCACCGGTTTCGCCGTCCAGGACAGGTAGCGCAACAGCCCTCCGCCGCCATCCGCCCCCTCCCCGGCCGCCGCGCCGGCCGCCGTACCCGTGGGCCCGCCCGTCGCCCCCCGGGTGAGGATGACCACCTCATGCCCCAGCGCTCGCAGCCGGCGGGCGAGGGCCGATCCGATCAGGCCCGTGCCGCCGCTGATCACCACCCGCATGGCTGTCCCTCCCACGCGGCTTTTGCCGCACTTTCCGCCTCGGACCCCTTACCGGAATCGAGACGATCTTCGCACCGGCCGGTGTCCGTTTCCAAACCGAATCAGCCCAGGGGATCGAGGTCATCCTTGCGAGCCGCGGGCCCGGTGCTGCCGCGCCCCTGTCTAATATTGCCAGTTCGCGGTCCGGACTGGGGGATCCTGCTCACCTCGCTGCCGCGGTCACCAGGACGGGCCATCTTCCGGGGGCCTGCCTGCCCAATTCGGGGCCGGCGGCCTGACATCGAAGCCACTAATTAAATTCGTTGATCATGTTATTGACTTTGTTTAATACCGTGTTCATCATCGTTATGTAAGGCTTCCCGGGAACGGGAGGAGGAATCCCCGTGTCCGTCACCGGCAACCCCAAAGGCGCCCCGGCCCGCAACGCCACCCCGGCCGGGCCCTCGACGCGCAAGGCAGCGTCTCCGCCTTCCCTCTGGCGCCGGCGCCCCTTCGTCGTGCTGTGGCTGGCCCGGATCGTCTCCGTGGCCGGCGGCATGGCCAACATGATGGCCATCCAGTGGTGGGTCCTTGAGACCACCGGCTCGGCCCAGTGGATGGCCAGCGTCAACGCGGTGGTCACCCTGGTCATGGCCGTGGCCGGCCTGCCGGCCGGCGTGCTGGCCGACCGCTGGCACCGCGGCCGGTTCTTCCTGATTCTGGAGGTGGGGCGCGGCCTGGTGATGGCCGCCCTGGCCGCCCTGCTCTTCACCGGCCGGGCGACCCTCCCCGCGGTCCTGGCGCTTCTCGCCGTGGATGCCGCGGGCCTCGCCCTCTTCGTACCCCTGAGCAGTGCCATCTGGCCGGAGCTGGTGCCGCCCCAGCAGCTGGCCGCAGCCAATGGCCTGGTGGCCACCGGCGAGAGCGTCGGCCGGATTGCCGGTCCCGCCCTGGGCGGCGTGCTGGCCAGCCGGCATCCGGGCTGGGCCGCCCTGGCCGACGCCGTCTCCTATGCCGTCTCGGCCGTGGCCATCCTGCTGGCGGGGGCCCTGGGCTGGAAGGCGCCCTCGCCGTCCTCTCCCGATGAGACGGCGGGCCGGCCCGGCACCGCCTCCGAGGCCGGCGCTGCGGCCATATCCGAAGCGGGCGGTGGCGCCGGCAGCCGCCCGGCCGGCCCGGCCACGGGCTCCCACCGCTCCTTCGCCGCCCAGTTCCGGGAGGGGGTGGCGGCCGTCTTCGGGCGGCCCGACCTGGGCCCCTTCTTCATCCTGGTGTCGGTCCTGAACCTGGCTTTCGCCGCTTCCTTCGTCCTGATCCCCGTGGTGGTGCAGCGGGTGCTGCAAGGGGGACCCCAGGTGCTCGGGTGGATCCAGGCATCCTTGGCCGTGGGCGCACTGGCCGGCGGCCTGCTGGCGGGGACCGGTCGAGGGCCGCGCCGGGCCCGGGGCTGGATGCAACTGATCGTCCTCCAGGCCCTCCTTGGCGCCGTGCTGGGCTCCAGCCGCTGGCTGCCCGCCAGCATCGCCGCCGGGTGCCTCTTCGGCGTGGTGAACGCCCTGGTCAACGTGGCCGCCACCACCATGCTCCAGCAGGCCGTGACCCCCGATCTCCGCGGCCGGGTGTTCGGCCTGCTCTACACCGTGGCCATGATCCTGCAACCCCTGGGTCAGATGGCCGGCGGCACCCTGGCCGACCGGGTCCCCGTCCCCATGATCTTCGCCACTACGGCCCTTTTGACCGTGCTCGCCGTGGCGGCGGCCTGGTGGCGGGCCCCGGCCATGCGCACCCTGCTGGATCACCCCGCCGCCGGGAACGCCGCGAGCGGGTCCGGGGCTGTGGAGGTGAATCGCGGATGAGACCGCCCTTTGAAGTTCCCGCCCGCTGCCCCCACTGCGGCCATGACCTGGAGGTCCGGGAGGTGGCCTGCCCGGCCTGCGCGACCCAGATCCGGTCCCGCTACCGGCTGAGCCCCTTCGACCTCCTGGATCCGGAACAGCGGCGGTTTGCCCTGCTCTTCCTGCGGGCAGCCGGCAACCTGCGGGAGATGGAGCGGATGCTGGGGGTGTCGTACCCCACGGTGCGCAAGAAGCTGGACGAGATCATCGAGGCCCTGGGCGGCCCCGCCACTGCGGGCTCCGGCGAAGGGGGAGCCGGTTCGCCCGGCACCGCTTCCCCCCGGGGACGAACCCGGCAGGCCATCCTGGAGCGGGTGCGGCGGGGCGAGCTGGCGGTGGACGAGGCGCTGGAACTGTTGAGCGCCGCGGGTCCGGCCAGCAGCCCGGGGCCCGGCTCCCGCCCGGCAGCCGGCTCGGGCGGCGGCCCGGACCTTGAGGACCACCGTATTCGGCCTGGGGAAGGGGAGGAACCACAATGAAGGAGCACACGGCCGGGTCCCGGCTGGTGGAAGGCGTGCGCCGGGTGGAGGTCCACGGCGGGCGGCTGGCGGTGCGGGTTCGTCCGGGCTACGGGCTTGACTGGGAGGGCCCGCCCTCCCTGGTGGCAGAACGGGAGGGCGAGGCCCTGGTCCTGCGCACCCCCCACCCCCGCCGCTGGACGGGCTGGATTGGGCCTGAGGAGCAGCTCAGCCTGACCTTGCCGCCGGCGGTGGAGGCCCTGGTGGTGCGCTGTACGGGCGAGGTCGACCTGCGGGACCTGGACCTGGAGGGCGACCTGCACGTGCGGGCGGGGGATCTCAGGGCCTCGGGCTGCCGCGGCCGCTGGCGCATCCGCACCGGCGCCGGGGACGTCACCCTGGTGGGCCAGCACGGGGACCTGGAGGTGCAGGCGGGGGCCGGCGAGGTGGCGGTGCGGGGCGGCCGGCTGCGCAGGGTGCGCATCCGCACGGGGGCAGGCGACGTCTTCCTCGACGCGGAGGTGGAGGCGGAGGCCGAGGTGACCACTGGGGCCGGCTCCGTCGACCTGCGGCCCCGCAACCAGGGGGCGGCCCGGATCCAGGCGCGATCCGGGTTCGGCAACGTGGTCCTCGACTTAGCCGGCGTGCGGGGCGGGCGCATGGAGCTGCAAACCGGGGCGGGGACGATCCACGTGCCCGGGGGGATCCACGTGGGCCGCCGGGGCGGCCTGGGCCAGCGGGTCGTGGACAGCCTGGGGCCCGGCGAGGGCACCGTGGAGATCACCACGGGAGCGGGGAACATCCGGGTGGTGGGCTATGGTGCGGCGGACCGCTCCGGCGGGGGTGAGGGCGCCGGACCGGTGCCGGGGCCCTCAACGGCTCCGCCCGCCGGACCGGCCCGGCCGGAGGATCCGGCCCCCAGTCCCGGCCCGGCCGGAGCCGGCTCGCCGCCAGCGGGAGCGGGATCCGGTCCTGGGCACCCCGCGCCGGGGCATCCTGGCCCCGGTGGTGCCGCCCTGGGCTTCGCCCCCGGCTCCGGCGCCGGTGCGGCCGCCGCCGGCGGGACTCCGGCCCCCGCAGGAACCCCCGAGACCACGGGGCCCAGGGGGGATGTACCCGCTCCGGCCGGTCCGTCGCCGGTCCCCGAGGGCGGAGGCCGCGGCCCCTACCACCACCCGCGCCAGGTGCTGGAGGCCCTGGCCCGAGGAGAGCTCACGGTGGAAGAGGCCGACCGCTGGCTCGAGGTCCTGGAGGGTGCCGGTCGGGATGGCGAAAGCGAGGCCTGACGGCCCGGCCGCCTCCGGCCGCCTGCCGGTTCAGGACACCCCCCGCGCCCCTGCCCGGCGGCCTGCGCCATGCATAGTCCTGGAAAGCCGTGGGCACCTTGGAACCGGCGCCCCACCACGGGAGCGGGCCACCCCTGCGGAGGGTGGGGCGCCGGGGAGGGTTCGTCCCGTGCACGTGCTGATGTTCGACCCGGCCAGCACCACCTGGCATTACGGGTACATTCCCGGCGCCTCCCGCACCCCCACCCAGGGCACCCTGCGACCGGTCAGCGCCACCCTCTGGTTCGGCATCGTGCTGTCGCTGCTGCGCGGGGCGGGGTATGCCCTGCCGTCGCCGCCCTCGGGGGAGACGGCGTCGGTGCTGGTCAGCTGGGACCGGGAGGGCAACGCCTCCGTCTTTCCCCTGGGGAAGAACGCCGCCGACCGCTGGACGGAGCTGGGCCACGTCCTCCACCGGGTGGCCCAGTCGCTGATCGAGGATCCCGAGGCCTGGGAGACGGCCATCATCGAACCCGAGGGCGGGGGCAAGGGCTAGCCGGCCGTTCCCCCACCCCCGTGCCCCTCGTCGCGGGCCCCACGACCGGCTTGCCCTTGGCCCAGCGCTGCCCGGCAAACCGGTGATCCTCCGGCGAACCCGCCTTTCATCCCCCGCAGCAGGCCCATCCGCTGGTGGCGGGCGGCAGCCCCAGCCGGATCCGGACCTCTGCCAGCAGGGAAGGTACGGTGCGGTTGGGCTGCCGCCCGGCGTCCGGTCCCGCCCTCGTCAAGGCCGGTTCCCCGTCAGAGCCTGCCGGAGGGCCGTCACGAAGGCGGTCGCCGCATCCACCACCGCGCGGACCCTCGCCTGTTCGTCTGTGGACGAGCCATCCCGGGCCGCCTCCTCGATCCGCTCCACCAGGGCGGAGCCCACGATGACGCCGTCGGCATGGGCGGCCAGGGCCCGGGCCTGCTCCGGCCCCGAGACGCCAAAGCCGATGGCCACCGGCCGCGGCCCCGCCGCCCGGATACGGTCGAGCCACGCGGGTAGCTCGTCGGGCAGGTTCTTCCGCGCCCCCGTCACCCCCGTCACCGAGACGCAGTAGACGAACCCGCCCCGCCCGGCCGCGGCCCGCCGCACATGCTCGGGCGAGCTGGTGGGCGCCACCATGGGGATCAGGTGCAGACCGGCCGCCCGGAAGGCGGCCTCGGCCCGGCCCCGCTCCACCATGGGCAGGTCGGGGACGATCACCCCGTCCAGGCCGGCGGCGGCCAGGGGGCTGGGGTCATCCAGCAGGCCGCGGGCCAAGAGGGGGTTGGCGTAGGTCAGCAGCACCAGGGCCCCGTCCACGCCCTGGACCCGCAGGTCCCGCACCAGATCCAGGACCCCCGCCAGCCGCACCCCGCGGGCCAGGGCCTTCTGGGTCGACTGCTGGATGGTGGGCCCGTCGGCCAGGGGATCGGAAAAGGGCATCCCCACCTCCACCACGTCGGCGCCCGCGGCGAACAGCGCGGGCACCAGTTGCCGGGTGACCGCCAGGTCGGGGTGCCCAGCGGTGACGTACACGATCAGCGCCGCCCGCCCCTCGGAGCGGGCCCGGGCCAGAGCGGCGTCCAGGCGGTTGACCGGCTCGGGCACCTCCGCGCCGGCCTCCACCCCACCGGCCGCCACCCCACCGGCCGCCGCTTCACCAGCTACTGCCCCACCCGCTACCGCTGGATCCACCGGCTCTCCTCCTTTCCCCGGGACCCCGCGGGGCCCGTGGTCCCGCAAGCCGCTGCTGGCGCCATGGGGCCCGCGGCCCCGGCCGCCGCCGCGGGCGCTCCGGCCGCGGCAGCCACCGGCGCCGCTGCGGGCATCCCCCGCCCCACAGGTCCCGCCGTGATCCCGGCTTCCGCTGGGTTGCCAAGCATGGGGCGGCCGGCGTCGTGGCTCGGGTTGCCGCCGGGAGCGCTCCGGTTCACGCCCCGGCCGGCGCGGCCCCGCAGCCGCGCCACCTCCGCCACGTCCTTGTCGCCCCGCCCCGACAGGCTGACCACCACGACGCTGCCCGCCGGCAGCTGGGGCAGCAGGCGCCGCAGGTAGGCGATGGCATGGGCGCTCTCCAGCGCCGGGACGATTCCCTCCGTCCGGCAGAGCAACTCGAAGGCTTCCAGCGCCTCCTCGTCCGTCACCGCCTCGTACCGGGCCCGGCCGCTGGCCTTGAGGTAGGCGTGTTCGGGCCCGACGCCGGGGTAGTCCAGGCCGGCGGAGACGGAGTGGGCCGGCTGCACCTGGCCGTCCTCGTCCTGCAAGAGGTAGCTCAGGGCCCCGTGGAGGATCCCCGGCCGCCCGGCCGTCAGGGAGGCCGCGTGGCGCCCCGTCTCCAGGCCCTCTCCCGCCGCCTCCACCCCGATCATGGCCACCCCCGCGTCGTCCACAAAGGGGTAGAACAGGCCCATGGCGTTGCTGCCCCCGCCCACGCAGGCCACCAGCACGTCGGGCAGGCGCCCCTCCTTCTCCAGGACCTGCGCCCGGGCCTCCCGCCCGATCACCGACTGGAAATCCCGAACCATGCGGGGATAGGGGTGGGGACCCACCACCGACCCGATGATGTAGTGGGTGTCCCGCACGTGGGTCACCCAGTGGCGGATGGCCTCGTTGGTGGCATCTTTGAGGGTGGCCGTTCCCGAGGTCACCGGCCGGACCCGGGCACCCAGCAGCTCCATGCGGAAGACGTTCAGCTGCTGGCGGCGCATGTCCTCGGCGCCCATGAAGACCTCGCACTCCAGCCCCAGCACCGCCGCCGCCGTGGCCGTGGCCACGCCGTGCTGCCCTGCCCCCGTCTCGGCGATCACCCGCCGCTTGCCCATACGCCGGGCCAGCAGCGCCTGGCCCAGAGCGTTGTTGATCTTGTGGGCCCCGGTGTGATTCAGGTCTTCCCGCTTCAGGTAGACCCGCACCCCCGGGTTGCCGCAGGCGGCCGCCAGCCGGTCCGCCCGGTAGAGGGGCGTGGGCCGGCCGCAGAACTCCGCCAGGTAGCCCTCCAGCTCCGCCCGGAAGGCCGGGTCCGCCGCGGCCTCCCCATAGGCCTGCTCCAGTTCTTCCAGGGCGGGGATCACCGTCTCCGGGACGAACCGGCCCCCGAAGGGCCCGAAGTAGCCCCGGGCGTCGGGCCCCGTCCCCGACCCGCCCGGAGCCGCCGCCCCCTGGGCTGCGTGGTGGTGCATCGCTCTCTCCCTCTTTTCCTGCCCTGCTCGCTGGCGATGGTTTCCTTCCCGGCATGCCGGCGATGGTGGTCGCTGCCGCTGCTCCAGGCGGCGCTCACCGCCCCGGTCCCTTCCTATCTGGGTTACGGTCCCGTCCTATCTCAAGCCCGCCCATCGCTTGTCCGCATGGCTTGCCGGCGGCTTCTCCCGGACCGGCTCGGGACCGCCGCCGACCGCCGCCCGGGCGGCGGCGATGAAGCGGGCGATCCGCTCAGGGTCCTTGACCCCGCGGGCCCGTTCGACCCCGCTGGAGACGTCGACGCCCCAGGGGCGCACAGCCCGCACCGCCTCGGCCACGTTCTCGGGATTGAGCCCCCCGGCCAGGATCAGCGGCCGCCGGCGGGCCAGCCAGGCGGCTGCCGCCCAGTCGGCCCGCTGCCCCGTTCCCCCGCGCTGGCCGGGCAGCGCCGCATCCAGCAGCACGCGGTCGGCCCGGGTGACCAGGGCCTGCTGGAGCTCGGGGGACTCCCCTTCCCCGGCCGTGGTCGCCGCTGCGCTGGAGTGCCCTGCCCCGCCGGTCCCCGCAGTTTCGCCGGGGTCGTCTTGGCTGCAGGTGCCCGTGGCTTCGCTGGCGGCCGCTACCGTGCCATGGGCCACGGCTGCACCGCGGCCCGCGGCCGCGGCGGTCCCGCCCGCAGCACCCCTGGCCGCCGCCGCCACCGCCCGGATCACCCGCAGCCCCTCGGCCTGGAGGGCAGCCACCAGGTCCTCCGGCTCGTCGCCGTGGAGCTGAACGTGGGTCAGCCCCGCCTGGCGAGCGACGACCAGGATCTCGGCCAGCGAGGCATTGACGAACACGCCCACCAGGGCAGGGCGCGGTCCGAAATCGCCGGCGGAACCGGCCCTGCCGGCCCCCGCCGGTCCCCTCTCCAGCGGCAGTTCCCGCGGTAGCCCGGCTACGATGCGCGCCACGGTGGCCGGGTCGACCTGCCGGGGGCTCGGAGCAAAGACGAAGCCCAGGGCGTCGGCGCCCGCCTGCAGGGCCGCCCGGGCGGTGGCCGCATCCCGCAGGCCGCAGATCTTGATCCAGAGACCGGCCGTGCTCACCGCTCCCCGCCTCCCGGCAGCACCTTCGGGGTGCAGTTCGCCGCCGCGCCGGGCCACCGGCTCAGCACCGGGTCCCGCGACCGGCCCCATGCGAGGTTCCGCAGCCCGTCCGACAGCCCGTCCGGCACCGGATCCCGGGGCCGGACGGGTGCCGCACCCCGCGACCAGCCTGGGACCGGTGGGCGCGACCGGACCGGTTTCGCCTCCAGCCAACGGTCCCGGGCGCCCTTCGGATAGAAGCCGCCGCCACCGCGGCTCACGGAGCCCCACCCCCTGCGCCCGCCGCCAGCTGGCGAAGCCACCCGGCCGGATGCCCGCTGCGCATCAGCGCCTCGCCCACCAGCACGGCGTCGGCTCCCAGGGCGTGCAGCTCCCGGGCCCGCTGCGGGGTGGCGATGCCGCTGGCGGCCACCCGGATGGCTTCCTCCGGCAGGAGGGGCACCAGTTCCGCAAACCGCCCGGGGTCGAGGGTGAAGGTGTCCAGGTCCCGGTGGTTCACGCCGATCAGCCGCGCCCCCGCGGCGACGGCCGCCTCCACGTCCCGGCGGTCGTTGACCTCGACGAAGGGCTCAAGGCCCGCCTCTTCAGCCGCCCGCACCAGCCGGGCCAGCAACCGGGGCGGCACGATGCGGGCGATGAGCAGCACGGCGTCGGCCCCGGCCAGCACGGACTCCAGAAGCTGGTACCGACTGACGATGAAATCCTTGCGCAGCACCGGCAGCCCCAGGGGCCGCACCCGCCCGAGATCCGCCACATCGCCCTGGAAGTGATCCGGTTCGGTCACCACGCTGAGCGCCGCCGCACCGCCTTCCACGTAGGCGCGGGCTTGCCCCTCGGGGTCGAAGCTCCCGCCGCCGGCGCCTGCCAGGCGCCCGGCCGCCGGCGAGGCCCGCTTGATCTCGGCGATCACCGCCGGCACCGGCCGCCGGCGCCCTCCGGCCAGGGCCGCAGCCAGGCTGCGGCGGGGTTCCCGGGCTAATACCTCTTCCACCGCCCGCTCCAGGACGGCCTCGGGCCGCCGGGCCTGCCGCTCCGCCAGGCGCCGCTCCACGCTGGCCACGATGGCGGCCAGCCGGCCCGCCAGGGCGCCCTGGGTCATCCCGCCACCTCCCCGGCTGGCCGGGGGGCCAGCGCCTGGGCCAGGCGCACCCACTCCTCCAGCTTGGCGGCCGCCGCACCGCTGTCCAGGAGCCGGGCCGCCTCGGCCACCCCTTCCCGCAGGTCGCCCACCCGGCCGGCGGCCAGAAGGGCGCCGGCGGCGTTGAAAATGACGGCGTCGCGGTACGGCCCCCGGCGCCCCTCCAAGACCTGGCGGGCGATGGCCGCGTTGCGGGCGGGATCGCCGCCGGCAATGGCCTCGAGGGGATACACCGGTAGCCCGGCGGCGGCCGGTTCCACCGTCGTGAGGGTGACCTGGTCGCCGTCCACCCGGCCCACCAGGGTGGGACCGCAAACGGACATCTCGTCGAGGCCCGGCGCCCCGTGGACCACCAGGGCCCGTTCCACCCCCAGCTCGGCCAGCACCCGGGCCACCGGCTCCACCAGCTCGGCGGCGTAGACGCCCAGCAGCTGGTAGCGGGCTCCGGCCGGGTTGGTCAGCGGGCCCAGCAGGTTGAAGATGGTCCGGATCCCCAGCTCCCGGCGGGGGCCGGCGGCATGGCGCATGGCCCCGTGGAGCCGGGGTGCGAAGAGGAAGGCGATGCCCACCTCGTCCAGGCAGCGGCCCAGGGCCGCCGGCTCCAGGTCCAGGGGCACGCCCAGGGCCTCCAGCACGTCGGCGCTGCCGCAGCGGCTGGAAACGGACCGGTTGCCGTGCTTGGCCACCGGCACCCCCGCGGCCGCCGCCACGATGGCCGCCAGGGTGGAGATGTTGAAGGTGTGGCGGCCGTCGCCCCCGGTGCCGCAGGTGTCCATCACCCCCTGGCGCCGGGTGGGCACCGGGGTGGCGTGGCGCCGCATCGCCCGGGCCGAACCGGCGATCTCTGCCGGCGTCTCCCCCTTCATGCGCAGGGCCACCAGATAGCCGGCCACCTGGGCCGGGGTGGCCGCCCCGGACATGATGACGTCCATGGCCGCTTCGGCCTCGGCGGCCGTCAGGTCGCGGCCCGAGAGCACCCGGGCCAGGGCCGCCTGCAGGGCGTTGCTCTCCATTCAGGACCCCTCCTCCACCCGTGGGGACGAACCGGCCGGCACTGCCTGCGGGCCCGCGGCGGCCGGCACCGCCGCCGGGCGGCCCTGGTGCCCGGACGGCGCGGGCCGGGACTGGACCCGGCGGCGCTCGGCCTGGAACCGGCCGGCAATGGCGAGGAACTGCTCGAGCATGTCCCGGCCCCGGGGCGTCAGCACCGACTCGGGATGGAACTGCAGGCCGTAGACCGGCCGGTGCCGGTGCCGCAGGCCCATGATCAGGCCGTCGGCAGTCCAGGCGCAGGCCTCCAGCTCGGGGGGCAGGCTGGCAGGGTCGACCACCAGCGAGTGGTACCGGCCGGCCTCCAGGGGCGAGGGCAGGCCCGCCAGCAGTCCCGTGCCGTCATGGAAAACCGCCGACGCCATGCCGTGGACGGGCTCGGGGCCCCGCACCACCCTGCCCCCCAGGGCGGCGGCGATAGCCTGGTGCCCCAGGCATACCCCCAGCAGGGGGCGGCGGGCGTCCAGCCGGCGCACCACCTCCATGGAGCAGCCGGCCTCGCGGGGGGTGCAGGGTCCCGGGGAAAGGACTACCGCATCGGGATCCCGGGCCTCCACTCCCTCCCCGTCGATGGCGTCGTTGCGGAAGACCTCCACCTGGGCGCCCAGCTCGGCCAGCAGCTGGACCAGGTTGTAGGTGAAGGAGTCGTAGTTGTCGATCACCAGCACCCGCAGGCTCACGCAGGACCCCCTCCTTCCCCTTCGGCAGCCACCACCGCCGCGGCCGCGGGGCCGGCGGCCGCCCCCCCGGCGACGGGCCCGGGGGCAGCGGGCTCGGCGATGGGGCCGGAGCCACCGGCCGGGGCCCAACCGGCGGCCGGGCCCCCGGCGGCGAGCCCCCGGCGGCCGCCGGCAACGCGGGCGGCGGCCGGCGCCGAGCCGGGTTCGTCCGGTAGACGGGACGGGGCCTTGCCCAGGGCGGCCGCCAGGGCCAGGGCCCGCAGCCCCGAGCGGGCCTTGGCCTCCGTCTCGGCCCACTCGCCCTCCGGTTGCGAACCGGCCACCACGCCGGCCCCGACCTGCAGGAAGCCCCGGCCGGCATGGAGCACCAGGGTCCGGATGGCGATGCACATGTCCAGGTCGCCGTCGTAGCCCAGATACCCCACCGCCCCGCCGTAGGGACCGCGGGCGACGGGTTCCAGCTCGTCGATGATCTCCATGGCCCGCACCTTGGGCGCCCCCGTCAGGGTACCGGCGGGGAAGCAGGCGGCCAGGGCGTCCACGGCGTCGCGGCCTTCCGCCAGCTCGCCGGCCACGTCGGAGGCCAGGTGCATCACGTGGGAGTAGCGCTCCACCGCCATGAACCGCTCGACCCGCACGGTGCCCGGGCGGCACACCCGGCCCAGGTCGTTGCGGCCCAGATCGACCAGCATGGTGTGCTCGGCCCGCTCCTTGGGATCCGCCAGGAGCTCGCGTTCCAGGGCCCGGTCGTCCTCCTCGCCCCGGCCCCGGGGCCGGGTACCCGCCAGCGGCCGGGTCAGGGCCCGCCGGCCCTCCACCCGCACCAGAAGCTCGGGCGAGGCGCCGAGCAGCGTGGTCTCCCCGTCAAAGCGGAGGAAGAACATGTAAGGGGAGGGCGAGATCACCCGCAGGGCCCGGTAGAGGTCGAGATCCTCTGGGACCGCACTGGCGGCACCGGCAAGGCCCGGCGCCGGCGTGCCCCCACCGGCCCGCCCGTCCCGGGCCTGCGCGCCCGTCACCGGCGCACTCCCAGCGCCGGCAGGCCCGTCCCCGGCCGGCACGCCCGGCGCCGGCGCGCTCCCGGCGCCGGCGGGCCCGACCGCCGCCGGCCCGTCTCCGGCGCCCGCTGCGGGAGGCCAGGCGAACTCGAACCGGCGGGAGAGCACCACCTGGAACACGTCCCCGGCCCGGATGTACGCCTGGGCCCGGCGCACCGCCGCGAGGAAGTCCCCCGCCGCCATGTTGCTGTGCAGGCCGGCCGGGACCATGGCCTGCGCCCCGGCGCCGCCGTCCAGGCGAAGAAGGGGCCGGGGCGGCAGGGGCGCCTCCAGGGCGGCCAGCGCTTCCTCCAGCCTGCGCCGGGCGGCCCGGCGCGCTTCTTCCTCGGACCGCCCGGGAAGGTCCAGCACGGGCGCCATGAGGTAGAGCCGGTGGGTGCGGTGATCCAGCACCGCCAGCAGGGCGCACTCCATGAACCGGGCCACGGGGAGCAGGGGATCGGCGGGCGGCCGCCCCGGCAGCCGCTCGAGGAAGCGGACGGCATCGTAGCCCAGGTATCCCACGGCGCCGCCCGCGAAGCGGAAGCCGGGGGCAACCGGGCGCCGGGGGACGAACCGGCGCAGGGCGGCGAAGGGGTCGGCCGGACCGGGCGTGACGTCGAGGACGGTACCGCCGGGTTCGTCCCGGTGATAGATCACCGACCCCGAGCCGGTGCAGACCAGTTCCCGGACCGGCCGGACACCTACGTACGAATAGCGCCCCGACCGCTCGCCGCCGCCCAGGCTTTCCAGGATGAATCCGGGCCCGTCGCCGGCCAGCCGCCGGAACAGGGTCACGGGCGTCTCCTGATCCAGAGCCAGCTCCAGAACCAGGGTCGCGGGTGCACTGGCCATGGCGGTCTCCTCTCCCTTCCCTTGGCGGCCGCCCGGTCAGCGGGGGCCGGAAGACAAGCGGCGCCTTCCGTCCGGGGACGGAAGGCGCCGTTCCGTGGTGCCACCCCAATTAGGTCCACCGGGCCCGCACCCGCCGCCCGGCCCGCTGTCGCGACGGCGGGCGGGAGGCGGCAGGGTGCCTGTCGGGGACCGCGGCGCCGGCTACGCGATGCCGGCGTAACAAAAAATCCCTTTCGCCTTCGGGGCGAAAGGGAGCTTCCGCGGTGCCACCCGAGTTAGGCCGGTAGGCCTCACTCGTTCGGGTACGGGCTTTCGGCCGATACCCTCCCCCGGGTCACGGTGGGGGCTCCGGCAGGGCCTACTGGCGGCCCGGGAGGGCGGGCGCCGCGTTCGGCCTGCGGCTTGCGGGTCCATTCAGCGTGCCCTGTGACGGACCGGCCTCGCACCATCCCGGATGGCCCGGGTCGCCGGCTCGCTGGCCGCCGGTACACGCCTACTCGTCCCGCGCATTGCCTTTGGCGAACTGAACTGTTGCCTCGGATTGTAGAAGGACCCGCCGCCGATGTCAACTCAGTGGCCTCAGTCTCAGTCGCCGCCCAGCTCGTCGGGGAAAGCCCCCAGCACCACCAGGACCTGCAGCTCCTGCCCGTCCCGGTTGATGCGGAGGGTCACCCGGTCCCCCACCCGCTTCCGGTCCAGGTAGGCCACCAGATCGGGTACGTCCCGCACGGCCTGCCCGTCCACGGCCAGGATCACGTCGCCGCCATAGGGGATCACCGTGCCGCCCAGGCGCCGGGGCTCGGCGGCCCGCAGGCCCGCCCGGTCCGCCGGGCCGCCCGGCACCACCTCCGCTACCTGGATGCCGTGGTCGACGGCCAGGCCGCGCTCCCGGTAGGAGGCCGGATCCACCGCCACGCCGCCGATGCCCAGCCACGGGTGCTGGACGGTGCCACCGGCCAGGAAGAGATCCAGCTCCCGCTTGAGGATGTTGATCGGCACGGCGAAGCCGATGCCGATGGACCCGGGCCGCGACTCCACGTTGGAGAGGATGGCGGTGTTGATCCCCACCACCTCGCCGCGGGCGTTGACCAGCGCTCCGCCCGAGTTGCCGGGGTTGATGGGCGCGTCGGTCTGGATCACCTCGCGGATGACCCGGCCGTTGGGGGCCTGCAGGTTGTTGCGGTGCAGGCCGCTGATCACCCCGGTGGTCGCCGTCTTGGGCAGCCCGAACGGGTAGCCCACCGCCATGACGGGCTCGCCCACCCGCAGGGCATCGGAGTCGCCCAGCCGGGCCGGGCGCACCTGGCCGGCGGGCAGGTCGGCCTGCAAAAGCGCCAGGTCGTGGCTGGGGTCCTGGGCCACCAGGCGCGCCTCCACCTGGGTGCCGTCGTCCAGCACGATCCAAAGCCGGGAGGCGTTCTCGACCACGTGGTAGTTGGTCACCACGTGGCCCTGGTCATCGATCACCACCCCTGAGCCCGAGCTCTCCTCCTGGAAGATGCCGAGCCAGGGGCTCACCCCTCGGGCGGTGCGCACCACCCGCACCACCGACGGCGCCACCTGGGCGTAGACCTGCGAAAAATCGACCACGGGCGCGCCAGGGCTGCCGGACGGTGCAGGCTCCGTCACCGGGGCGGGCGCGCCGTTGCCCGTCCCCGAGCCGCCAAGGCCGGCGTCGGGCGCCCGGCCCGGCGCGGCCGCCAGGGGGCCGGCCGTCACGGCGTAGAAGACAAGGCCGCCTCCCACCAGCCCACCCACCAGGGCGGTCACCAGCCGGGACCACCAGCCGTGCCGCTCCTGAGGACGCGGCCGGCCAACGGCACCGGCCGCGTGCGGTTCGTACCTGCCCCGGTCCTCGCCGTATGCACCGCCTGCGCCGTACCGGTCGTCGCTCCACCCACCCGCCTGTTCATGGGCCCAGGTGGGGCCGATGCGGTCCGAGGGCTCGTCGCCGCCATCGGGTCCGGGCCGGTCCGGCACCGCCGACTGGGGTGACTCCGGGTCCAGGCCGGACCGGACCAGGGGGTTGAGGGGACGGTCAAGCGGGCTGCCGTCGTGGCGATCCATGGCGTCCGGCTCCTTCCCGCGGGCGGCCTGCTCCGGGCCGCCCGCCCAGCTTCCCATGCCATGTCACTGCAGCCTTCACCGAGGTCATTTTAACCCGGCGCTCCGGGTCGGCCGTTGCCGAGGGGGCAAGGGGCTGTAAACGTTCTGTAAACGTGGAAGCCATGCAATCGAGTAGGAGGGGCCGGTGAAGGCCCCGTCCCCTCACACCACCCGGCATGCGGGTCCGCACCGGGCGGTTCGTCAAGCACGGCGAAGTTCGTGGTAGCATTGAGTGAGGCTCAGCAGCCCCTGGGCAAGCCAGTACGGCTTGCCCAGGGCGCTGTTGAGCGGGCCACCGGCCATGGCCCAGTACCCGCGTCGCGCCATGGCCCACTGCCGGGCTCGCCACTCGGGGTGGCCCAGGGCCCGCAGTTCCCGCAACCGGGTGCGCGGCCGTTTCCACTGCTTCCAAAGGCACGCCTGCAGGCGTCGCCGGAGCCAACCTTCCACGTTGCGGAGCAGGTCCGCCATGTCCGCAATGCGGAAGTAGGCGAGCCAACCGCGCAAATAGACATTGATCCGGCGGATGCGCTCGGGCATGGAAACCGGCCAGGTCCGGCTCGTCAGGCCGCGGATGCGGTCTTTGAGCCGCTGCACCGTTTGCGGGGCCACGCGCAGGCGGATGCCTTCCCGGCCGCGGTACATGCTGAAGCCGAGGAACTTGCGTCGCCAGGGCCGGTCCACCGCGCTCTTTTGCTCGTTGATCTTGAGCCTCAGCCGCTTTTCGAGGAAGCGTCGCACTCCCGCCATGACCCGGTGCCCCGCCCGTTCCGAGCGAACGTAGATGTTGCAGTCGTCCGCGTAGCGAACGAAGCGGTGTCCCCGCCGCTCCAGCTCCTTGTCCAGCTCGTCCAGCAGGATGTTGGCCAAAAGCGGGCTCAGGGGGCCGCCTTGGGGCGTGCCCTCCTCCGTCCGCACCTTCACCCCGCCGACCATCACACCGGCCTGCAGGTAGCGGCGGATGAGCATCCGGACGCGCTTGTCCGCAACCTTCCGCATCACCCGGGCCATGAGGACGTCGTGGTGGACCCGGTCGAAGAACTTCTCGATATCCAGGTCCACCACCCAGGTGTAGCCTTCCTCGACGTGCCGGCGCGCGGCTTCGACCGCCTGATGGGCGGAGCGCCCCGGCCGAAAGCCGTAGCTGTGCTCCGAAAAATCGGGGTCGAAGATCGGCGTCAGCACTTGCAGCAAAGCCTGCTGGATCAGGCGGTCCAGGACGGTCGGGATGCCCAACAAGCGCGTGCCGCCCCCGGGCTTGGGAATCTCCACCCGACGGACCGGCTGCGGCTTGTAGGTTCCGGCCAGCAGTTGGGCACGCACCTGCGGCCACCGCTCCCGCAGAAAGCCGCGCAACTGCTCGACGGTCATCCCGTCGACGCCCGGTGCGCCCCGGTTCTGCTCCACCCGTCGCAGGGCGGCCCACATGTTCTCCCGGACCACCACCTGCTCCATCAGGTCCACGCCACCACGTCCTCCGCGGGGAGGGCCGCCGGTCTGTCCCGGCCGGGCGCTCCGCTCTCGCCCAGGCTCCAGCGGAATTCACCGCCGCCTCCTGGAGCAAGGCCCTCTCGGGTTGGCTGCGCTCCTTGCGCCCGGCGCGAACGCGCCAACACCCTCCCGGACTCGACGTTCGGCCCTTCCCGCCGGCCCGGCCGGCGGTACTATGGCCTCTGCTGACTCCTGCCGGCTCAGCCGCGCCTTGCGGTCGCGGGTTGCCAGCCATGCTGGCCTACCGGCAGGCCTCCCCGGGTAAGAGCGAGCACTTTCGTCGCACACCCGCCGCGTTTACAGCGCCGCCCTTCGGCCCATCTCGGGCTTCGCCGTGTGCTGCCGGCTCGCCCAGTCGGCACTGCCTCGCCCGCGGTTCCTGGTCGTCGGGTCGCGACTTTGCCTCCGGCTTCCTTCGGATCCCGCGTCGCCGCGGGCACCCTTGCCTTCGGCTAGCGGTTGTACGGGGCCACCCTCCGCAGGGGACTTTCACCCCTTAGCACTCGCCCATGCCGGGCGCACAGCAAACGCCGGAGGCAGCCGCAAGGCTGCCTCCCTCCGTTCGACCGTATGTTGTCCGTCCTCGGGCGAGTGCCGACCCGCACCGCGGGCAGGAGGACTCGCGGACCCCGGGCGGGGAATAAGGCGCGGCGTGCTACCCGTCGGAATAGGCTTGGTGCGTCGACATCAAGGCTCGCGCACCTCGGCTGTGACGGTCACCTCGTGCCCGCCGTCGAATTGCAGGGTGAGCTGGATCTGATCGCCCGCCTTCAGGTCGCGCTGGAGATCCATCATCATGACGTGGTAGCCGCCTGGGGCCAGCTCCACCCGGCCTCCCGCCGGCACCTCGATCCCCTCCACCCGCTGCATCCGAGCCGTGGACCCTTCTTGCGTGGTCTGGTGGATCTCCGCTGTCGCCGCGACGTCGGTGCGCACGCCGGTCAGGCGCACGGCCTTGCTCCCCTTGTTCTCGACCACGAAAAAGGCGGCGGACATGTCTCCCTTGCTGGCGGCCCGCACCCACGCCCCCGTCACCGTGACGGCCGGTTCCCCGGCCTGCCCGGTGCCGCTCCCGGGGTTCTGTTCGGCGCTCTGCCCGCAGCCGGCGGCGAGCATCAAGAGGAGCAATACCAGGACCGCGGCCCGGATGCCGCGCCGGGTGGCACGGCGGGCGAAGTGGGTAGCCATGCGAAGGGCCCTCCTCTCAACCCCGGTTCTGTCGCTGCTCCAGCAGCAACCGGATGTCGTGTTCGATGTCCTCGGCTTTGTAGCCGAGCGGGTAGAGCAAGCGGATCTTACCCTCGGGGTCGATCAGGTACACCTGGGCCGGGTGCGCCATCGCGTATTTCAGGGCGCTGTCTGGCATCTCGACCCGCTCCGGCTTGACCGAGTAGGCGTCCCAGACCGGCTTCAACTGCTCCTGGGTACCCGTCAGGCCAACGATGTGCTCGCCGTACTTCGGCAGGTACTCCCGCAGCCGCTTTGGCGTGTCCCGCTCGGGGTCGACCGTGATGAAGACCATGCGCACGTCGTCCGCGCGATCCTTCACCCGCTTGCCCAGCTCTTTCCAGACGGCCATGGTGGCCGGGCAGACGTCAGGGCAGTTGGTGTACCCGAAGAAGAGTAGCACCACCTTGCCGCGCTGGTCGGACAGCTTGAAGGTGGACCCGTCGGCGGCCTTCAGCTCGAAGTCGGGCGCCTCCCTGGGGTTTTGCAAGACCATGCCTTTGAAGCCGTTGTTCGTGCCGGCGGTTCCCTGCCCCGAGCTAGGAGCGGGCGTACCTGCAGGCCCGGCGCCCGGACCACCCGGCTGGTCCGAACCGGCTCGCGTGCCGAACCACCAGGAGCCGGCCGCCAGGAGCACCAGGACGGCCAGGCCGACCCACCACAGCTTTCTCACTTTCCCGTTCCTCCTGTTCGTGGGAGATGACCGGCAGCGCGCGTCCTCCACTACTCACTGGATCTCAGTCTCATCGTAGCCCAGCGGGGTGCCGCGGTCATCCGGCGCAGGCCCTATATGGACGGGACGCGGAGCGGCGCAGGTCCTCTCCGGGCGACGCGCGGCGCGAGGGCCTTCCCAAGGCACCACGCCGTCTACTCGCCGTGCCGGGCCGGCCAACTGCTGCCGGGTTGCGGGTTTCCCCGCCATTCCTCCGTCGCAGGGTTGTTCCCCTTGAAGACGGCAAACAGGAACAAGAGGGAGGGAATCAAAATCAGCAACCCTACCGGAAGGGCCCGCAGCACGAACAGCAGGATGGCATCCGGGGCGGCCGCGTTGAACACGGTCACGTCCGGGTAGATCAGGTAAGGCCACTGGCCCAGCGCCCATCCCCAGAGCAGGACCACCACTTCTGCCACCGCCGCCACCCGGGCCAGCAGGTAGTGCCGCCGCCACACCAGCCAGCCGGAAAGGGCGGCGAGGGCCGCTCCGGCCAGTATCAGGGGTCGGCCCCGTTCAGACAGCAACTCCCACAGGTGTGGCGCAGTGCGCGGGGCCAGCGGCAGCAAGATGGCCGCCAGGATCGCCACGGCGGCGCCGGCGCCGAGCGCCCGCCGCCGGAAGTCTTCCCGCAGTTCACCCGCCGTCTCCACCGCCAGGTACACCGCCGCCAGGTAGGCAAACAGAGCCACGGCCAGCGCCCCGACCAGCAGCGAAAACGGGCTGAACCAGGCATACAGTGGGTCCACCGTCACGGCACCACCCGTGACGCGGATGCCGCCGGAAGAGATGGCCGCCAGGCTGGTGCCGAGGAGAAGGGCGTGATGGTGCTCGCCGCTCCGAACGTGCTGGTCCAGGCCCGCTGGGGCCCCGCCGCCGCGGCGCCCGGGGCGCGGAAGACAAAGGCGGCCCCGCGCAGCACGATGCCCGCCAGCACCAGGTGAAAGGGGAGGAACAAGGCAATGCTGAGGGCGCTAAAGGCTTGCGGGAAGGCCGTGAACAGCAGCACGATGACGAAGATCAGCCAGACATGGTTGGCCTCCCAGACCGGTCCCATGGCGCGGGCGATGGCGAGCCGCTGTGCCTCGGCCCGCGGCCCGCGCGCCAGCAGGTCCCAGACGCCGCCGCCGAAGTCCGCCCCGCCGAGGACGGCGTAGGCGGTTAGCGCGGCCATCATTACCACGGCAATGACCGTTTCCGGGGTACCCGGGTCGACGGGTGCGGCAGGACTCATGAGGCTCACCTCCGTACCGGGCTCGGAGCGGGGGGCGCCAGCCCCCGGCCAGCCGGGGACCAGGTCCTGTCTGCCCCGTCAGGAGGAGCCGCCCGCGGGACCGGCCCCTGCGGGAGTGCTCCTCACCGGCGTGCCATTGCCCGGCGCTGCGGCGGTCGCGCCCCGGGCCGTCCCCGCACCGTGGCCGATGCGGCGCAAGAGCCAGATCAGCGTCACGCTGAGGAGCACGTACAGAAGGGTGAAGGCGACTAGCGTGCCTACCACGCCGGGCGCAGGTGTCACCGCCTCGCTGGTCCGCATGACGCCTCGGATGATCCACGGCTGCCGACCGACCTCGGTGACGACCCACCCGGCCTCGAGGGCGATAAAGCCGAGGGGACCGGCGGCCACAAGACCCCACAGCAGGCGGCGGTCATACAGCACACGGCCGCGCCGGCGCCAGGAGGCAGACCAGTACCAGGCGACGACCAGCACCATCAGGATGCCGGCGATGACCATGATTTGAAAGGCGATGTGAGTCACCGGCACGTTGGGCCATTGATCCCGGGGCACCCGGTCCAGTCCCGGGACCTCGGCCGATGTGTCGCCAAAGGCCAGCCAGCTTAACATTCCCGGGACCTCGATGGCATAGCGGACGGTTTGTGCCTCGGGATCGGGGAGGCCGCCCAGGCGCAGGGGGGCGGCACGCTCGGTCTTGAACTGGGCCTCCATTGCCGCCAGCTTGACCGGCTGGTTGCCGGCCACGAACTGGGCGCTGGTGTGGCCCGTCACCGGCATCAGCAGCGCGCTGATGGTGGCCATGGCCACGGCCATGCGCAGGGCGCTGCGCCGCATCTCGTCCCGGTGGCCGCGCAGCGCCGCCCAGGCGTAGACGGCGGCCACAGCGAAGGCGGTGGCCGCATACGTGGCGAGCGTGGAGTGCACGGCCATGACCGGCCAGGCGGGATTTCGGAACAGCGCGGCGATGGGGTCGAAGGCCTCGGGGTTGGCCACAAGCGTCTCCGCCCCGACGGGATTCTGCATCCAAGCGTCGGCCGCCGTAACCAGCACGCTGGAAGCGGCGCTGCTGATGGCCACGGGGATGCCCGTCAGCCAGTGGGCCACGGGTGAGAGACGCTCCCACCCGTAGAGGTACAGCCCCAGGAAGATCGCCTCTGTGAAGAACGCGAATCCCTCAAGGGTGAAAGCGGGCCCCGTGGCCGGCCCCGCCACCTCCATGAACCGCGGCCACAGCAGCCCGAGCTCGAACGACAAGGCCGTGCCGCTGACCGCGCCGATGGCGAAGGTAATGGCGGTCACCTTGGACCAGGTGCGGGCCAGTTCCAGATAGCGCGGGTCTCGCCGGCGCAGGTACAGCCCCTCGGCTAGCAACATGAGCAAGGGCATGCCCACCGCCAGCGCGGCGAAGACCATGTGAAAACCCAGCGAGATGGCCATCTGCAGCCGGGCTGCGAGCAGCGAGTCCACGCGCGGTCGCCCCCTTCCCCTGCCATCTTGGGCGCTCCACGTTCTCTCATGCCATCGGTCATGTCCCCGGAATGGCACGCGAGTGTCCCGGTGGCCGTCAGGCACACACTGGATGCGTGCGGTACGGGTCGTCGGGCCTGAGCCCGGTTGTCCTCCCTAATCGCTGCCGGGATCTGGGCAGGACACGGGTTCCTCCGGAGCGCTGCCAGAGGCAAAAATGGAAAGGGCCCCGGGTCTTCGCGGGGCCTCGTGCAGGGAGCCGGCGGTTAAATATGGGGTTGGGAACCGGGTTCACCTCGGCAAGCGATCCCGTCACACCCCATTGTCGTAGCGGGCTGAAGTTTACCCCCGCTGCCTACAGGGGCGGGAGGGGGGTGCGGGTCCCCGGTCCGAACTGGCCATATTTCTCATCGATATAGGAGCGAATCTCGCGAAGGGATTTCCCCTTACCGTGCAGCTTCATCGCGTCACGCGCGATGCCGACGCAAACCCCTCAGCCAAAGCCCATCGGGTCGAGCACCACCGAGCCGTCGGGGCGAACCTCGTCGATGTAGCAGTCCTTGTTGGAGGTGTGGCCCTGGTTTCCGCAACCACAATAACAGGGCATGTACTCAAGTACGCGCGGGTTTGTCACCGCGAAGCGGTACGCTTCCTGCACGTCCGGCGAGGCCTGCCAGAAGGCCTCGGGCCACTGATTCTCAGCCGGTCGCGCGATAAGGCCGCTGGTGGAGGGCGTCGTCGCGTCCGAACACGCTGCAAGCAGTGCTGCCGCGAGCACGAGGGCGAGTGCAAGGCAGCAATGGTACCGCGAGAACGGTCCTCTCACGTAGCCTCTTACAAGGCTAGCCATCCTGGTTACCTCCCCACGCCCATCCTCTGCGGCCGGCCATCGTCCCCCGTGTTCCCTTGAGTGTGTGGGCTAAACGCTGAGCGTCCAACGCCGTCAATACCGCTGACAGGCCTTGAGTATTGTCTCCCAATGGCCCCGCTTTGGGCAAGGGCTGGCCTTGCCCGGCCACGTCCTGCCCCTCAAGGGGTATGGGCATGGTTCGACTTCGCAGGTCAATAACGTGGCGCCTGTTGCCCCAGACTGCGGCCCACCACCCAGGAGCGCCAGCGCCAGGGCGAACCCCATCCCGGCCAGGAGGAACCAAGCCATGGGACTTCCCGGCCAGCGGGTCAGCAGGGCAGCGCCCACGGGCGCGCTGTTGGCCTCGCCAGGGTGGAGAACAAGCCGGCCGCGCCGAAGTATGTGTTGACCCGCTTCGGGGGAGCCACGTCGCTGGTCACCAGGTCGGCCCCGGGTACGAGGAGCGTCGCGCCCAGGGCGAAGAGGGTCACCGCCACGGCAGCGCCCACCGGGCTGCGGGCCATGCCGACCGCCAGCAGCCCCGCTGCTGTCAGGGCAGTTCCCGCCGTCAGCACGTCCCAGTGCCGCAGGCGCGTGGCCACGTACCGGGTGACAGGCATCTGCAGCACGGCCACCAGCACCGCGTAGCCCGCCGCCACGGCGGTCATGCCCCCCAGGCCGGCCCGCTCGTTGGCCCAGACCATCACGTTGGAGTCCAGGTGCCCGTACAGCGACCACGCCAGGGCGATCAGTGCGCCGAAGGCCAGCCACTGCCGGTCCCGCGCCACCTCCTTGAGGATGGTGAGCAGCGACACCGACGCCTGCGCCGGCAGTTCCGGCAGGGCCCGGTGGGTGGCCAGGGCCGCGAACAGGCCGGCCGATACCAGGAAGACGAGGTCTACGTCCACCGCGGCCAGCACCAGGAACGCCAACGGTGCGGTGGCCATGCCCAGATTGGCGGCCACCGCGCGCAGGGAAACGGCATAGGTGCGCAGCGGGGAAGGGGTCAGGGAACCGATGGCTCCGCGGGTGGAGGGTGCATAGAGCCCGCTGCCCAAGCCTGCCACCGCGCTGGCCGCGAATGACAGCCCACATGACGGGTGAGGGCGAAGGCCGCCATGCCCGCGGCGCGCAGCAGCAGGCCCAGCACCAGCATGCGGCGCGTGCCGAGCCGGTCGGCCAGCGGCCCGCCGATTACACTGGAGGCCTGAACGGAGAACTTGACCACAAAGACGAGCGCCGCGGCGGTGAGCGTGGAGACGGCCAGGTTCTGGGGCAGCAGCACCATCAGGTAAGGAACCACCATGTAACTGCCGACCTGGATCAGGAACTCCCCACCAAGAGGATCCAGACGGCGACGGGAAGCCGGCGCGCGGGTCGTTGGTGCCCCGGGACGCGCGATTCGTCGCGATGGGCGGTGGCCTCAGGCACGGATAGTCCTCCTCCAGCGTGCAGTGCCGGCCGTGGGTACTCACACCTGGCGCAGCTAGCCGGCCAGCGCTTCCTTCAACTTGCTAGTGGCTTTCCCCGCTCTATAGGGCCCAGATCCGAAGTCCAGTAGGGCACGGCACCGATGGCTATCCAAAGAACGTTCATAGGACCATACCCCCGGGGGATAGGCGCGAATTGACATGGCGTCCGTTTTGAGAAGCAGCCCAGGCCGTCCGTACAGATCCGTGCAGAAGACAACGGAGAGGTGCCCGCGCATGTGCCTCCAGCGCACCATCGCATTGCTTCTCCTCGTGGTCATGATTGTAACCCTGGCTGGTTGTCGCTCCAAAACGGAGGGCACCGGTCGCCAAGGCGGTCCCGACGTCCGGCTGGTCCTGGAGCCCGATCCGCCCGTGGTGGGCGAGGCACGCCTTGTCTTCATCGTCAGCGACCGCGGGCAACCAGTATCAAATCTGCAGGTGTCGGTGGAGGGGAACATGACTCATGCCGGCATGCAGCCCGTTTTCGCCACTGCCGTTGAAACAGATCCGGGCCGGTATGTCACACAGGACTTCCGGTTCACGATGAACGGCGACTGGGTTCTGACGGTGACCTTGCGTTCCTCTGAGGGCTCGACGTTCACACGGACTTTCGAGGTGACCGTCGGTGAATGATGCATATGTGCGCTTCCGACAGGCCCTGGTGTTGCTGGCAGGGCTCCTGGTGCTGGCCACCGCAGCTCCGGTCGAGGCGCATAGTGAGGACTTGAAAGCAGTCATCACCTTTCGACCCGATCCGCTGAAGCCGGGTCAACCTGCGGAGGTGCTGGTTACGGTCAGCGGGGCCAACAGCGGGCAGCCCGTTCCGGCTACGGTGAATCTGCGCCTCGTTCCCCAGAACACCACCGGCGCCGGCAGTCCGGAGGATGAGAGAGCGCGCGACATCTCCCTGGAGCCCGCCGACGGGCCGGGTCGCTGGCGCGGTCGCCTGACTGCTCCGCCGGGAGGCGCATGGACGTTACACGTGGTGTTGCGCGATCAGGGCGAAACGGCTTCGAACACGACCCCGCTTGCCATTGGCGAAGGGAAGATTGGCCGGCTCGAATTGGTGTTTCCCTTCAAAGGCCAGCAGAGGTCCTGGTGGATATGGCTCCCGGCACTGTTGGGCCTCGCGATCCTCTCGATTCTGGCCGGGGTGGCCTTCTGGCCGCCCGGGCGCCGGAAGGGAGTGCACGGGTGATGCGGGGCGTTCTGCTGCAGGAACCGCTCCCGACCAAGCAAGGCCAGGGTGTGGATTTGACACGCCTTCCCTGGGTGGGCAGGTTCTTGCGCTGGCGTCATGCGCGTACCGCGCTTCAGATCCCCCTGCTTCTGACAGCTGCGCTCGTCATTTTTGACGGTTTGACCGGCCCACAGTTGTCGCCAAAGAACCTGGCAGGGGTACTGCCGTGGGTGCACTGGCGCGGCCTCGTCGTACTGGCGTTGCTGATCGCGGGCAACGTGTTCTGCATGGCGTGCCCCTTCATGTTGACACGCCGCCTGGCGCGCAGGTTCTTCCCCCACGGGCGGACCTGGCCGCGATGGCTGAGGAACAAGTGGCTAGCGGCGGGGCTGCTGTTGGCCTTCTTCTGGGCCTACGAGGCTTGGGACCTGTGGGCCAGCCCGTGGCTTACCGCCTGGCTGGCCGTGGGGTATTTCGTAGCCTCGTTCGTCATCGACGCGGTGTTCGCGGGGGCCCCTTTTTGCAAGTACGTCTGCCCCATCGGCCAGTTCAACTTTGTCAACGCCATCCATTCGCCCTTTGAGGTGGCGGTCCGCGATCCTGATGTTTGTGCTGCGTGCCGAACGAAAGATTGCATCAAGGGTCGTGACGGCATTCCGGGGTGCGAGTTGGGACTGTTCCAGCAGGCCAAAGCGGGCAACCTGGACTGCACGTTCTGCCTGGACTGCGTGCATGCGTGCCCGTATAGCAACGTGGGCGTGTTGGCCCGGGTGCCGGCGGCAGAACTGTGGATGGATACCCGGCGGGCAGGGATCGGCCGGCTCAGCCTTCGCCCCGACCTGGCCTGGCTGGTCCTGGCCTTGACGGCCGCCGCGTTTGTCAACGCCTTCGGGATGGTATCGCCCGTGTACGCGCTGCAGGAGTGGCTAGCGAGCACCGTCGGCCTTGGGGCGGATGGCCCGGCGTGGGGCATCATCTTCGTCACGGGCATGCTGGTGGTACCGGTGCTCGTGGTGGGGGGTGCGGCGGGGATGACCCGCTGGCTCACGGGAACCCGGGAACCACTGCTACGGGTAGCGACGCGGTACACCTACGCCCTGGCGCCCATGGGATTCGGCATGTGGCTGGCCCACTACCTGTTCCACTTCTTGAGCGGCGCGCTGACCATCGTACCGGTGACCCAGTCTTTCGTGCTCGACGTGACGGGAAAGCCCCTCCTGGGCTCGCCCGCGTGGCAGCTGGCCGCCCTCCTGCCACGTCCATGGCTGTTGCCGCTGGAAATCGTGTTACTTACCGCGGGTTTCACATTGTCTCTGGTCACCGTCTATTTCATCGCCCTGGACCAGTGGAGCGACCGGCGGGCGGCGGCACGGGCCGCCCTGCCGTGGGTAGCGCTCTTGCTGATCCTCATGACCGCCGGACTCTGGCTGCTGCAGCAACCGATGGACATGCGGGGCACCATGATGTGAAACCCCTCCCGGCGATGTTGCGCACCACCTGTACCAAGGTAGGGTGTCGACGGCCAGGACGTCGACGACGGGCAGGGAGAGTAGGTGGCGCTCACCTGCGCGAGTGGCCTGCGCTCCAGTACGGGCATGATCGGGTGCAGGGCGGTGCTAATGGCGGCGAGGGCGCCGCCGGCCAGCGACAGAGTGCCCGCGTGACGGAACCAGGCGTGCGCGCCGGGACCTCCTCGCGGTTTTGCCTTCCTCACGTGCCCGGACGGGCTCGGGGCAGGTGCCGAACGTGTCAGGATTGCGGTTTTCTGAGGAGCGCGATCGTGTAGGGAAGTCCGGCTACCGGCATCAATTCTTGGTGCTCAATGACGAGGTTCGTACTATTCACCAGAGGTCCGAGCTTCCGGTTAATGTCGGAGAAGGCCACATGGCTGAAGATGTTGAGTAACCGCCTGGCCATAGAGGGCTCTTCATGATCGGGCAAGAACTTGTCCCAAACAATGGCTCGCCCACCTGGCTTCAAGACGCGAGCAGCCTCTTGGATACAGGCGAACGGATCCGGAATCACCGCCAGGATCAGGTGTAGGATCACCGCATCAAAACACTCGGATGGAAAGTCCAGCGCTTGCCCGTCCATCACCCTGGCGTCCACATACCTGCCCAGGTGTTGCGCTCTCCTTCGCAGGCGATCCACCATCGCAGGGGTCACATCAACGGCGGTAATATGCACGCTGCTTGGAATGTACGGGATATCCAAGCCGCTTCCAGCTCCGATGATAAGCACCCGTTCTCCCTCGGCTGGGCGTAGGATCTCTATCGAGCGGCGGCGGCACTGGGGAAACGAAGCAATCCGGTCATAAAAGGGGCTGTAAATAGTGTAGCGAATCCGATTCCAGAAATTTGTGTTGACCGGCAAATCCGGCCCTCCTTTTCCTAGGCCCACACGGCGGGTATGTCCACGGCGGTCAGGGAAGGGGCGGCAGGCGACGGCCTGTCGCGATCGTCGCCTGCCGCCCCGCCATCGCTGATGCTCCGGGTGCCTCACTGCTCCTGCCTATCCCGCGCGGAGAACGCGGGTGGCGTTGAGGATGGCCAGCAGGGAGACGCCGACGTCGGCAAATACCGCTTCCCACATGGAGGCCACTCCCGCGGCCCCTAGGAGCACGAAAATCAGCTTGACCCCGAGGGCGAAGGCGATGTTCTGCTTCACGATGCGGCGCGTGGCCCGGGCCACGGACACGGCCGTCGCCAGCCTGGCCGGGCTGTCGTCCATGATCACTACGTCGGCCGCCTCGATGGCCGCGTCCGAGCCGAGGCCGCCCATGGCGACGCCGATGTCCGCCCGGGTCAGCACCGGTGCGTCGTTAATGCCGTCCCCGACGAAGGCGAGGGCGCCGGGCCGCCCCTCTTGGCGCCGCTCGGCGTCCAGCCGCTCTACGGCCGCCACCTTATCCTCGGGGAGCAGGTTGGCGTGCACATCGTCCAGGTCCAGCGTTGCGGCCACCTTCTCGGCGACGGACCGGTCGTCCCCCGTCAGCATGACCTGGCGCCGGACGCCCAGTTCGCGCAGCGCGCGCACGGCCGCCGCCGCCTCGGGCTTGATCTCGTCCGCGATGACGATGCGCCCCGCCAGCGCGCCATCCACTCCCACGTAGACCACCGTGCCCTCGGCCTCGCAGGTCTCGTGAGGGATGCCCTCGCGGTGCAGGAGCCGGTCGTTACCGGCAACGACTAGTTGCCCGTCCACACGGGCGCGCACGCCATGGCCCGCGACCTCTTCGTAGCCCGACACGCGCGCTTCGTCCACGCTCTGGCCGTACGCCTCGGCGATGGAGGCGGCGATGGGGTGGCTGGAGAAGGCCTCGGCGTGGGCGGCCAGCTCCAGGACCCGGCCGCGGGAGAACCCGTTGTAGGGGGTGACCTCTACCACCTTGAAGACGCCCCGCGTCAGCGTGCCCGTCTTGTCCCAAACGACGGTGTCCAGGCGCGTCAGGGCGTCCAGGTAGTTGGCCCCCTTGACTAGCACGCCCCGCCGCGAGGCGCCGCCGAGGCCGCCGAAGTAGCCCAGCGGGATCGACACCACCAGCGCGCAGGGACACGAGATCACCAGCAGGACCAGCGCGCGCCGGACCCACTCGCCGAACTCCGCCCCGGGCACCACCAGCGGGGGGATGACCGCGATCGCCGCGGCGGCCACAACGACTGCCGGCGTGTAGTAACGCGAGAAGGTCGTGATGAAACGCTCCGTAGGTGCCTTGCGCGCGGCCGCCGTCTCCACCAGCCGCAGGATCTTGGCCACCGACGACTCGCCGAAGGGCCGGGTGACCCGCACGGTGAGCAGGCCTCGGGTGTTGACCATGCCCGCCATCACTTCGTCGCCGGGTTCCACCCGCCGGGGCACCGATTCTCCCGTGAGGGCGGAGGTGTCCACGAAGGACGATCCTTCGACCACTTGGCCGTCCAGGGGGATGCGCTCCCCGGGCCGGACCACGATTTCCTCGCCCACGGCCACCGCCTCGGGCGATACGCGGAGGATTTCACCGTTCCGCCGCACGTGGGCGTAGTCGGGCCGGAGGTCCATGAGTGCCCGGATGGAGCGCCGGGAGCGCTGCACGGCCAGGTCCTGGAAGAACTCGCCGACGGTGTAGAACAGCATGACCGCCACTGCCTCGGGCAGCTCGTGGATGGCGATGGCGCCCGCGGTGGCCACGGTCATCAGGAAGTTCTCGTCGAAAAGCTGCCCGCGCCGGGCGTTGCGAAGGGCGGCCCCGATCACGCCGTGCCCGACCCACAAGTAAACGGCCAGTAGCGCGGCGTCCACCGCCAGGGCGAGGGGCGTACCATCCACCCGTGGGTGGAGGAAGGTGGCTGCCAGGAACGCCAAAGTGGCCAGGCCGATGGCCGCCAGGCGGCGGTAGGTGGAGTGATGTTCCTCTTCTTCAGCCGGCCGCTCTGCCTGGCCCGTCGTGCCCGTCCTTTCCTCGCCGGACGAACGCGGCGCCACCGCCTTCCCGGCGGCCCTTCCCACGGTTTCTCCCGTGGGATGTACCGCCGCATCCGGCGCCGGGTTCGTCCCGTGGGGAAAAACGCCCTCCTGACGAGTCCCGTCCCGGGCGGCAGCCCCCGTGTCTTGGCGCGGCGTGACGAGCCGGACGCCGGGTTCGACGCGGGCGATGATCTGCCGGGCGCGCTCGACCTGGGCCGGGGGAAGCAGGACGGACCCCGTGGCGAAGCTGACGGTGGCGTCTTCCAGCCCCGGCTCGCGGCGCAGGGCATCCTCGATCCGCTGCGCGCAGCTGGCGCAGTCGATGCCCTCCAGGACATAGCTGTGCAGAGGCTCCCGCCGTGTGTCCGTGCTCATCGGCAATCCCTCCGGCGCGCCTTCCCGCCTTGGGGGCTAGCGCTCTTCTTCGTAGTGCTCCTGGGCCACCTGGATCAGCCGCAGGACGTGCTCGTCGGCCAGGGAGTAGTAGACGTTCTTGCCCTCCCGCCGGTACTTGACCAGCCGCATCGTCTTGAGCAGGCGCAGGTGGTGGGACACGGCGGGTAGGGAGAGGTCGAGGATGGCCGCCAGGTCGCAGACGCAGAGTTCCTCGGACGCCAGCAGGTAGAGGATCTTGGTGCGCGTCTCGTCGGCCAGGGCCTGGAACAACTCCGACAGTCCCGCCACTTCCACGAGGCGCTCGCGCAGGGCGGCGACGCGCTCGCCGTTGGGGTCGAAGCTCGCGCACACGTCATTCCGGGCTCTCTGCCGTGATGCTGTCACGGGCGGCCCCTCCTCATTTGATTCTTCCATAATCGTTTAATCGACGTCCATACTAGCGACCGGCGCTGGGGATGTCAACCGCCGGCGCTCGTTCCGCCCTCCCGGTTCGACCACCGGCGACCGGGCGCGTACCCGGGGAAGGCCCCTTTCACCCCGCCATGGGCGCCCCGGACCCACCCAGGAGCCCCGCCACCGTCTGGTAAAGGAGGAACGCGTTCAGTCCCGTGATCGTCAAGGCGATGGCCCAGCCCAGGACCTTCATCCAACCGGTGTTGACGAAGGGGCCCATGAGCCGCGGGTCGCCGGTGAACTGCATCAGCGGGATCACGGCGAAGGGGAGCTGCAGGGACAGGATCACCTGGGAGAGGATCAGCAGCTGCGCGGTTGCGGACGGGCCGGCGAGGGCCGTCACCAGGACCGCGGGCACGATGGCTACCAGCCGCGTGATCAGCCGCCGCAGCCAGGCCGGCAGGCGCAGGCGGAGGAATCCCTCCATCACGACCTGGCCGGCCAGCGTGCCGGTGAGCGTGGAATTCTGGCCGGCGGCCAGGAGCGCCACGGCGAACAGGAGGCTTGCCGCCTGGACCCCGAGCAACGGGCTCAGCAGCCGGTAGGCTTCCTGGATCTCCGCTACCTGTGTGAAGCCGCGGGTGTGGAAGGTGGCGGCGGACAGCACGAGGATCGCGGCGTTGACGAAGAAGGCGATACCGAGGGCGATGGTGGAGTCCGCGGTAGCGTAGCGAATGGCCTCCCGCTTGTCCCGCTCGTCGGAGCCGTAAGCGCGCGTCTGAACGATGCTCGAGTGCAGGTACAGGTTGTGCGGCATCACCGTGGCGCCGAGGATACCCAGCGCCAGGTAGAGCATCTCCGGCTCCAGCACGAGCCGCCCCGTCGGGATGAGGCCCGCCACGATGGGCCCCAGGGCCGGGGAAGCATAGAGCAGGTTGAGGAAGAAACTGCCCATGATGATGGCGATCAGCGACACCACCAGCGCCTCCACGTAACGGAAGCCGCGGTGTTGGAGGAAAAGGATCAGGACCACGTCGAGAGCCGTCAAGATCACGCCGAGGAGCAGGGGGAGGCCGAACAACAGGTTGAGGGCGATGGCCGTGCCGACTACTTCGGCCAGGTCCGTGGCGGCAATGGCCAGCTCGGCCAGCACCCAGAGCAGGAAGCTGGTTCGCCGCGGGTAGCGCACGCGGCAGGCCTGGGCGAGGTCAAGGCCGGTGGCGATGCCCAGGCGGGCGCAAAGGGCTTGGAGAAACATGGCCATGAGGCTGGATATCAGCACCACGGAGAGGAGAGCGTAACCGTAAGCCGAACCGGCGGCAAGGGACGTCGCCCAGTTTCCCGGGTCCATGTAGCCGACCGCCACCAGGAAGCCCGGGCCGGCGTAGGCAAGGAACTTGCGAACCGCCGCCCATCGCCCGTGCCCACGGGGGATGGCAATACTGCCGTGGACCTCGGGCAGGCTCCGCTCGCCGGGCACCTTGGTGCCGGCGGCTTCCCCCGCCACCATCACCGCTACGGCCGGCGGGCGCCACTGGCCTTCGGCCATGGCCTTCATGTCGTTTCGTTCCCTTCCCCCGTCGCTAGCCACCGCGACCCAGCTCCTTCATTCCTAATTTTGTTCCCGGATAAGAATTTTGCATGGATGCAAATCTCGGGCCGAAAAAGACCGGTGTTTTGTGTCACCGGAAAAGAGTTGCCCTATGGCAACTTTGTTGGAGCCAGCTTAATTGCTCTTGCAAGAGGTGTCAAGGGGGTGACTTCGTGGAAAAGCAGGCCGGCGGCAACGGCCGCATTGCCGTGACGGGCATAGAAATAGCAGAGTGTGCTCATGAATACGCTCCGGCACCACGCGGCGGTCTATCAGGCGGGTGCATAGAAATCGAGTAGGAGGGGCCGGTGAAGGCCCCGTCCCCTCACACCACCCGGCATGCGGGTCCGCACCGGGCGGTTCGTCAAGCACGGCGAAGTTCGTGGTAGCATTGAGTGAGGCTCAGCAGCCCCTGGGCGAGCCAGTACGGCTTGCCCAGGGCGCTGTTGAGCGGGCCACCGGCCATGGCCCAGTACCCGCGTCGTGACAGGGCCCACTGCCGGACCCGCCACTCGGGGTGGCCCAGGGCTCGCAGTTCCCGCAACCGGGTACGCGGCCGTTTCCACTGCTTCCAAAGGCACGCCTGCAAGCGTCGCCGGAGCCAACCTTCCACGTTGCGGAGCAGGACCGCCATGTCCGCGATGCGGAAGTAAGCGAGCCAGCCCCGCAGATAGGCATTGATCCGGCGGATGCGCTCGGGCATGGAAACCGGCCAGGTCCGGCTCGTCAGGCCGCGGATGCGGTCTTTGAGCCGCTGCACCGTTTGCGGGGCCACGCGCAGGCGGATGCCTTCCCGGCCGCGGTACATGCTGAAGCCGAGGAACTTGCGTCGCCAGGGCCGGTCCACCGCGCTCTTTTGTTCGTTGATCTTGAGCCTCAGCCGCTTTTCGAGGAAGCGTCGCACTCCCGCCATGACCCGGTGCCCCGCCCGTTCCGAGCGAACGTAGATGTTGCAGTCGTCCGCGTAACGGACGAAGCGGTGTCCCCGCCGCTCCAGCTCCTTGTCCAGCTCGTCCAGCAGGATGTTGGCCAAAAGCGGGCTCAGGGGGCCGCCTTGGGGCGTACCTTCCTCCGTCCGCACCTTCACCCCGCCGACCATCACGCCGGCCTGCAGGTAGCGGCGGATGAGCATCCGGACGCGCTTGTCCGCGACCTTCCGCATCACCCGGGCCATGAGGACGTCGTGGTGGACCCGGTCGAAGAACTTCTCGATATCCAGGTCCACCACCCAGGTGTAGCCTTCCTCGACGTGCCGGCGCGCGGCTTCGACCGCCTGATGGGCGGAGCGCCCCGGCCGAAAGCCGTAGCTGTGCTCCGAAAAATCGGGGTCGAAGATCGGCGTCAGCACTTGCAGCAAAGCCTGCTGGATCAGGCGGTCCAGGACGGTCGGGATGCCCAACAAGCGCGTGCCGCCCCCGGGCTTGGGAATCTCCACCCGGCGGACCGGCTGCGGCTTGTAGGTTCCCGCCAGCAGTTGGGCACGCACCTGCGACCACTGCTCCCGCAGAAAACCGCGCAACTGCTCGACGGTCATGCCGTCGACGCCCGGTGCGCCCCGGTTCTGCTCCACCCGTCGCAGGGCGGCCCACATGTTCTCCCGGGCCACCACCTGCTCCATCAGGTCCACACTACCACGCCCTCCGCTGGGGGGGTCGCCGGTCTGTCCCGGCCAGGTGCTCCGCTCTCGCACAGGCCCCGGAGGGATTCACCACCGCCTCCTGAGCGAGACCCTCTCGGGTTGGCTGCTCTCCTTGCACCCGGCGCGAACGCGCCCGCACCCTCCCGGACTCGACGTTCGGCCCTTCCCGCCGGCATTGCCAGCGGTACTATGGCCTCTGCTGACTCCTGCCGGCTCAGCCGCGCCTTGCGGTCGCGGGTTGCCATCCATGCTGGCCTGCCGGCAGGCCTCCCCGGGTAAGGACGAGTACTTTCGTCGCACACCCGCCGCGTTTACAGCGCCGCCCTTCGGCCCATCTCGGGCTTCGCCGTGCCTTGCCAGCTCGCCCAAACGGCGCTGCCTCACCCGCGGTTCCTGGTCGTCGGGTCGCAACTTTGCCTCCGGCTTCCTTCGGATCCCGCGTCGCCACGGGCACCCTTGCCTTCGGCTAGCGGTTGTACGGGGCCACCCTCCGCAGGGGACTTTCACCCCTTAGCACTCGCCCATGCCGGGCGCACAGCGGTGGGCCCGGCTTTCGGCGCCGGGCCCACCGTCTCCTTGTTGATCCGGACCCGTACTTTCTCGGCCGCTCCCATCCGTGCCCGAGCAGCCGCTCCCGCCGCCGATCAGGATCCCGCCGCTTGCGCCGTCCCCGTCGCCGCCCTCCGCGCACCTGCCACCGGCGGCCGCGCCACCAGCGGAAGCACCAGTGCCACCAGCATCGCCACGGCGATGACATACAGGGCGGTGGTGTAAGTGCCCGTCAGCTCCCGCACCCGGGCGATCATCAGCGGGCTCGGGATGGCACGGAGCCCCCAGGCCAGCAGCATGATCCCGTAGATGCTCCCCGCATAGCGGGGCCCAAAGTAGTCGGCGCTCCAGGAAGGCATGGTCCCGAACCCGCCGCCGTAACACAGGGCGATCAGGGCCGCGCCCTGGCCCGGCGCCAGAAGGGCAGCCGGGGGTGGCAAAAGGCCCGCCGCCGGCTGGCCCAGATCCATGCGCGAGCCCGGAACCTCCGCCAGGATGCCCTTCACAAGCTGACACACCACCTCGCGAGCACCTACGGCGTGGTGGTGGTTGAACAACTGCACGTGGCGGGCATGGGGAAGAACCGCCGGCTGGCGCGGGCGCTGGCCGATGCGGCCCTGGCGGAGATCCGCCGCCAGCTCAGCTACAAGTGTCCCTGGCACGGGGCGGTCCTGGTCGAAGCGCCGCCCTTCGATCCCAGCAGCAAGCGTTGCTCGCGGTGCGGTGCGGTCAAGCCGTCGCTGCCGCTTTCGCAGCGCGTTTTCCGCTGTGAGGAATGCGGGCTCGTGCTCGACCGGGACGAAAACGCAGCCCGCAATCTCGCGGCCCTGGCGGCCGCCGTCGCCGGGAGTGGCCCGGAGACGGAAAGCGCCCGTGGACGGGATGGAAGACCTGCCGCAAGGCAGGCGATCCCGGAGGAAGCGGGAAGCCGGCACCGGCGCACGGCCGGGTAAGACCGGCACCGCTGATCCGCAAGGATCGGCTGCCTGAAACAGATGACGATGTTTCAGGTAACGGGTGCGCAGGGAGGGCAGCAGGGCAAAGAGCACCGCCTGCAGCCCGAACATGGTGAGGAACACGGTCCTACGGCCGATGTAATCGGACAGGGCAGCCCAGAACATGCGGCCCAGGGGGCCGCCGCGGGAGCCGGGCGCCCCGGCCCCCGTCATGGTGCCGCCGGCGTTCCTGCCGCCGGTGCCGCCGCATCCCCCTGGCGCAGCGGCACCAGCTCGCAGATGGCGTTGTAATCCGGCTCCCCGCAGTACGGGTCGCAGACACCCGTGGGGATCAGCACATTCCCCTCGGGCCAGTGAACCTGCAGGTTGCCGGGCCGGATGCGGCTGATGCGCACCCGCCCGCGGAACTCGCCGTGATCCGAACGCAGCAGGACCGGATCCCCGTCCTTCAGCCCCAGGCGCTCAGCGTCTTCCCGGGCCATGAACACCTGGTCGCGGCGGGCACCCGTGAGCGGGTCCACCTCGTCCCACACCATGCTGTTGAACTGCTTGCCCCGGCGGGTGCCGACGCGGAACCGGCCCTCGGGTACGTCCTGCTCGGGCAGCGGCGCCAGCACGAAGTGGGCCTTGCCGTCCGGGGTGTTGAACCGGTTCCCCGCGCAGAGCAGGGGTCCGCCCCACTGGAACTGGTCGCCCTTTTGCCGCAGGCGCTGGATGCCGTCGTACAGGGGCACCGTGCGGGCGATGTCCTCGCGGATCTGCTGGGGGTTTTCGTAACGAATGAGGTGCGCTCGCGCCGGATCGACCCGCTCGGCGATGCGGACGGGGATCTCCCACTCGGGCCAGGCTTCGCCGATGCGGCGCCCGGGGATCTCCGGGCTGAAGATCACCCGCCGCTCGGTGGTGGTCTGGGTGACGCCCCCCGGCGTCTCGTAGCGGGTCGCCCCGGGCAGGATCACGTTCACCTGGGCCGGGTCCAGGAGCATCATGGGGTTGATCACGATGTCCTGGAAGACCCGCACCGGCACCCGCTCCAGGGCCGCCCGGACGTAGGCGGGGTCAGGCAGCGTCTCGAGGAAGTTGCCGCCCGCCGAGTAGAGCACGTCGATCTCCCCGCGGTACATGGCGTCGATGGCGGCCGTGGCCGTCAGCCCCGGCCGGGCCGGCACATCGAAGCCCCAGATGGCCTTCATCGCCTCCATGGTGGCCGGATCGCCCACGGGCCGGCCCATGCCGTAGCTGTTGGGCACGGCACCCATCTCCGCCCCGCCCTGGACTCCAGAGTGCCCGCGGATGGGCATCAGGCCGCAGTGGGGCTTGCCGATCCGGCCCAGGGCCAGGGCCAGGTTGGAGATGGCCAGCACGTTGTGGGTGCCGTGGCGGTGCTGGGTAACGCCCATGCTCCAGACGGTGATGGAGGTACCGGCCCCTGCGTAGAGTTCGGCAAAGCGGCGCATCTCCGCCGCCGTCGTGCCTGCCGACCGCTCCAGTTCCTCCCAGGACAGTTCCCGCAGGAAGGCCGCCAGCTCGTCGAAGCCCGCGGTGTGCTCCCGGATGAAGGCATGATCGAGGCGGCCCGTCTCGACCAGGTGCTTGAGCGCCCCGTTGAAGAAGGCCACGTCCCCGCCCTGGTTGATCTGGAAGAACTCGTCCATGATGCGGGTGCCGAAGAGGGCGCTCTCCACGCTGGAGGGAACCCAGTAGCGCTCCAGCCCCTCCTCGCGGTAGGGGTTGACCACGGCCACCCGGGTCCCCGCCTTCTTGGCTTCGTAGAGGTACTTGGTGGTCACGGGCTGGTTGTTGGCCAGGTTCGTCCCCACCAGCACGATCAGGTCGCAACCGATCCAGTCCTTGTACGAGACGGTGGTGGCGCCGTAGCCGATGGTCTTGGCCAGGGCCGAGGTGCTGGGCGCGTGGCAGATGCGGGCGGCGTTGTCGATGTTGTTGGTTCCGAGGAACCGGGCCACCTTCTGGAACGCGAAATAGGCCTCGTTGGGCATGCCGCGGGAGGTCATGTAGAAGTAGAGCCGGTCGGGGTCGCGTTCGATGGTGCGCCGGATGCGGCCGGCGATCAGATCCAGGGCCTCATCCCAGGAGACCCGCCGGTACCCCGGCTCGCCCTTGCGCCAGACCATGGGGTACGGCAGCCGTCCCAGTTGCCGCAGCTGGCGGCTGGTCAAGCGGCGCAGGGCGGCCGGGTCTTCCAGCACCCGCGGGTCTACCGCCGGCATGGTGTTCAGGCGCAGCATCTTGAGCCGGATGGTGCACAGGTGGATCCCGTCGATGGTCCAGTCCCGCATGCCGCTGGTGCCCAGGGAGCAGCCGTCGCAGCAGCCGTCCCGCAGGATCCGCCAGGCGTAGCCCAGCTGGTCGCGGTTCTCCCAGATGGTCTTGAGGATCTCCAGGTAGTGATTGGGCCGCTGCTGGCCCACGCCGTAGGGCATAAGCCCGGCCCAGTTCCTGCGGTTAAGCCCGGCCCAGTTCCTGCGGTCGAACCGGCGGCGCCGTCCCTTGCCGGCGCCCGGCCGCTGCTGGGGCTCCTGGCCGGCTGCACCGGAGGCAGGCTCAAGCTCCGCCGCCATGACCGTCCCTCCCTTCCCGGGGCCACGCCGGCCCCGTTCCATTGCCTGAAGCCGTTCCAACCCGTTCCGTCCCGTCCTGCGCTCCGCTGCGTGGCCCGGCGACCCCGGCCCCCGGCGGCAAGGCAGTGGCCGCCGTCCCCGGCGGTAGAGCGGGGGCCGCCCTCCTCAACGGCAGGGCGGGGGCTGCCGCCCGTGGTGGCAGGACGTGGGCCTGCTCGGCGAGCCACCGTTCCAAAGCCTCGGCCGCCGCCACCAGCTCCGCCGAGCCGAATCCCGGCGGCAGCCGGGTGATCACCTCCCCTGCCGGTTCGGTCTTGGGGTGGCCGGTGACGATCTCGGGCCAGCCGGCTCCGGCGCCCCCTTCCACCAGCACCAGATCGGGCAACTCGCCGGCCAGCTGCCGGTAGGCCGCTACCAGCCGGGCAATCCAGCGGGTCCAGCCGGGGGCCGAGCTGGCGCGGCCATCCGGGGTTGCCGTCCCCGGGGAAGGCGGGACGCCGGCGCCTGCCGGTCCGGCCCCAGCGCCTGAGCCCATGACGGTGCAACCCGGGCCTGTGGCCTCAAGACCCAGCAGGCGCAGGGCGGCTTCGCCCGGCCCCACCAGGGCGACGGCCGCAGCCCCCGCCTCCGCCAGCCGCTGGCTGTCGCTGCCGGGAACGTCCAGCGCAAAACCATGGGCCGTATGCTTCACCGCGAGGACCCGCCGGCCCCGGGCCGCCAGCAGCGCGATGAGCCCGGCCGCCGCCTGGGTCTTGCCGCTGCCCGAGCGGCCCGTCACGGCCACCACCGGCGGTAGCCCAGCGGTGACGGGCCCAGCGGCAGCGGGGAGGGCTTGCGAGCGATCCCCGCCCCCGCTCACGGCGGTCAAGTCCCGGTCATCGGGGCTCCCAGCATCGCCGGGCCGGGCCCGATGGCCGCGGCCTCCGGCACCGGCACCGGCACTGGCACCGGCATTGGCACCGGTGGACCCGGCCCGGTGGTCCCGGGCCGCTGGGAACCAGTCCGGCCAGTCCCGGTCCTCGGCCGCCTCCAGATCCAGCGCCTCGACCCGGTCCCCCG